>CAJPNP010000001.1 GCA_905372025.1 uncultured Treponema sp.
TCTTCTATATAAGTGTTAAGCGGAATGTTTTTATGGTCAAAAATAATTTTTCTTCTTAAAGAAAAACCGTTACTGTGCACGCCGGAAGAAGGCAGCGCTAAAATAATGTTTCCTTTTTTTATATTTTTTTTACCGTCTATTATTTTTGTTTTATCGGCGATTCCGACGCAAAAACCTGCCAAATCGTAATCGTTTTCTTTATAGATACCGGGCATTTCAGCTGTTTCTCCGCCGATCAAAGCCGCTCCCGCCTGCATACAGCCGTTTGCAACGCCTTCGACGATAGACGCCATTTTTTGTGCAATCAATTTACCCGTTGCAATATAGTCCAAAAAGAATAAGGGCTTTGCTCCTTGACAAAGAATATCGTTTACACACATCGCGACGCAATCGATTCCGATTGTATTATGAATATCGGCAATTTGCGCAATTTTTACCTTTGTCCCCACGCCGTCGGTTCCCGAAACCAAAACAGGCTGTTCGTAATCGTTTTTATTTAATTCAAAAAGCCCTGAAAATCCGCCGAGTTCGGATATAACACCTTTTGTATATGTTTTTGTTATAAACTTTTTTATTAAATTTACTTCGTTATAGCCTTCGTTTTTGTCTACTCCGGCAGACTTATAAGTTAACGCCATCATATCCTCCTTGTATGGGATTTTTACCGGTAAAGTATGTATCGTAATACCCTTTGTTTCCGCAGCAAGACTTTATACCGTCAAGACTTAAATAATAAAGCGAATCGCATCCCAATTCCTGCCGTATTTGTTCTACGGTTTTATTGTATGCAATTAAATGTTCTTTTTCGGGTATGTCAATGGTGTATTTTTCAGTCCCGACGACGGGAGGGGATGCAATTCTAATGTGAATTTTTTTTGCACCTGCATCTTTTAGAATTTTTATTATTCTTTTTATGGTTGTACCTCTTACGATAGAATCGTCTACGAGAATCAACTCTTTGTCCTTAATATTGGCACGCAAGGCAGTCAGTTTTATACCGACACATTCTTGCCGCTCTTTTTGCCGAGGTTTTATAAATGTCCTTTGGATATATCTGTTGCGCAGGATGCCGTCAACGAATTCTATGTTTGCAGCCTTTGCATATCCTTTAGCGGCGATCAGCCCCGAATCGGGAGAACCGATAACAATATCCGCCTTTGTTTTGCATTCTTCATACAATTTTTTCCCCATAGCATATCGCGCTTGATACACATTTATTCCGTCGATACAGCTGTCGGGACGCGCTATGTATATCATTTCAAACAAACAAAGATGAGGTGCGCCCTGCTCGGAAAAAAGCGATTTTTCCGTATCTTTCGATTTTATATATATTTCTCCGCGCTCTATATCTTTTATAAAGACAGCGCCCATCGCATCGAGCGCGCATGTTTCCGAGCAGGCAACAAAAGTGTCATTGAGACGGCCGATGCAAAGCGGTTTTATTCCGTGTTTATCCCGTATGACAATCATTTTATTTTTGCTGATATAGACAATACAAAAGATTCCTTCTAAAGACGAAATATAGTCTTTTAGTTCCGCTTCTTCCGAATTGATTTTTTCGACCAAACGGCTTATGCAAAAGTCTTTGTTTACAATATTGCCGTCGATGGCAAGAACGGTGTTTCCGTCATCGGTATTGTAAATATACGGCATAACGGGCTCGTATTTCATGTGATCGCCGAAAGCGTATTTTACCATTCCTATACCCGCAAAACCTTTTATGTCGTTTATAATATCCTGCGTTAATATTTCGGATAATAAACCTTTTCTTCTTTTGAGTTCGTAGGTTCTTTGTTTATCTATCGTAACTATTCCGCAGCCTTCCTGGCCTCGATGCTGCAAGGCATATAAGCCGTATTGAATTAAATCAACGACATCGTTGTTATGATTTGTAGAAAAAACACCGCATATCCCGCTCAAAATACGCTCCCTACACCGCTAGTTTTTAAAAATACCATTCTATAAATTTATATTTTTATCCATTTCCGCGACGGTTTGTTTTAATTTTTCTTTATACGCTTTTAATTTTATTTTTAAAGTTTTATCTTGAATTGCAAGCATTTGAATTGCCAACAACGCCGCATTTTCTGCGCCGTCTATTGCGACCGTTGCTACGGGTACCCCTTTCGGCATTTGCACAGTTGAAAGCAAAGCATCCATTCCGTCAAGTGCTGAAGATTTTATGGGAACGCCTATTACCGCCGTTACGGACATTCCCGCTAAAACGCCCGCCAAATGAGCAGCCTTGCCCGCAAAGGCTATTATAACTGCTATGTCTTTTTTTTCCATTGCATTTACAAATTCGATAGCGGCATCCAATGACCGGTGCGCGGAAATAACCCGCACTTCATATTCCACGCCGAATTCTTTTAAAACGTCTACGGCTTTTTTTACGATTTCCTTATCGGAAATGCTGCCCATTACCAATCCTACTTTCATAAAACCTCCTATAAATGATAAAGGCCGGACAAAGCCGGCCGTTCATTTATGCACACAAAAAAGAATATAGTTCGGTAGGGGCAACTGTTCGGGTGCCCTTATAAACCCGCATGTTCCCTCCCGATATTTCATCGATCAAGACGACTTCATCTTTAACCCTGCCGAATTCCAGTTTTATATCGTAAAGGGTAAGTTCTTTTTCATGCAGCACATCTTTTATAATCGTACAGATTTTTTTTGTCAGCGCCACTATTTGTTTATACTCGGTTTCGCTTAAAATACCGAGCATAATCAACGCGTCTTTTGTTATAAGCGGATCCCCTCTACCGTCATCTTTTAATGTAAATTCGACATAGGTATCCAAATCTTCACCGCCGCTCACATAAGCACCGTATCTTCTTACAAAACTGCCGACAGCTTTGAATCGGCAAATAACCTCCAAGCCTTTTCCGAAAACTTTCGCAGGCAAAACGGTCATAGTATTTTCGTCTATATTCGAATCTATATAATGTGTTTTTATTCCTTTTGATTTAAGGATTTCAAAAAAATAACGGGTTATCTTTAATCCTTCTTTTCCTACCCCTTCGATGGAAAGTCCCACCGTATTGGCACCCGGATCGAAAACCCCGTTTTCTCCGGTAACATCGTCTTTAAATTTTAAAACATAATTTCCGTTTTCTTGTCGGTAAATATCTTTTGTTTTCCCCGTATATATTTTTTCCATAAGAACATCCCTGTACACATAGTACTAAATGTAAGTATAAATGTAAATATGTCACTTACAGGCTGCCAGCATAAAAGAAAAATATGTTAAGCGTATTAAGTTTTGCAGACATACCGCGATAGTTCAAAAAACGTTGAAGGTTAAATATTAAGATTGAAAATGTCTCAGCGTCGAACGGCGATTGTTTTATTTTCGTCTTTGTATTACACTGGGGCTGTAGTATCATATAAAGTGAGTGGCGTATGGAAAAAAGCAAGCATCCGCTTTTGCAGATGAAAAACATATCGAAGTCGTTCGGCGGCGTGAACGTTTTGCACAATGTATCTTTCAGTGCGCAAAAAGGCGAACTGCATGCGCTCGTCGGCGAAAACGGGGCGGGAAAATCCACGCTTATGAAAATCCTCATGGGCGTGCATACCGCCGATACGGGCGAAATTCTTTTGGACGGAAAAGAGATTCAAATTAAAAATCCCGCGCACGCTTTGTCGGCGGGCATTTCCATGATTCATCAGGAACTGAATCCCGTATTCGATATGAACGTTGCCGAAAATATTTTTCTCGGCAGAGAACCGACAAAGTATGCCCTTCCTTTTCCGCGCATTGCGGATAAAAAACTCATGCACGAAAAAGCGTCGCGCATTTTACAGGATATGAATACGGGCATCGATTCGCACGAATTGATGCGGAATTTAACCGTAGCGCAAATTCAGCTGGTCGAAATCATCAAGGCGATAACTTTTAACGCCGGCATTATTATTATGGATGAACCGACTTCGGCTATAACGAGTGCCGAAGCGGATATTTTGTTTAAGCAAATCGATTCGCTTAAAAAAGCCGGCACGGCGATTATTTATATTTCGCACAAGATGGATGAAATATTCCGTTTGGCCGACACAATCACCGTTTTGCGCGACGGCAAGCTCATTTGTTCGGACGCGGCGAGCGCATTTGACGAAAACTCGCTGATTACGGCTATGGTCGGCCGCGAAATTTCGGATATTTATCCTAAAGAAGCGTGCGAAAAGCGGAACATCGCTTTAAGCGTGCGCAACCTTACCGTCGGCAAAAAGGTAAAAAATGTCGGCTTCGATTTGTATCAGGGAGAAGTGCTCGGCATTGCCGGTTTGGTCGGCGCGGGCCGAAGCGAAACCGTTGAAGCCGTGTTCGGCATGAGAAAGCGTTCTTCCGGCGAAATCCGTGTCGGCTCGCAGATTGCCGACATCCGTTCTCCTGCGGACGCGCTTTCACATAAAATCGCGCTGATTACGGAAGACAGAAAATTAACCGGCCTCAATTTAAAATTTTCGGTAAAAGAAAATATCAGCATTGTGTCGCTTAAAAAATTGTTTAAAAAAGGCATTATTTCATCCCGCCTCGAACGCAAAACTGCTTTGGACACGATTAAAAAATTGAAAATAAAAACCCATTCGGAAAATATGCTTACCTCGTCTTTGAGCGGCGGTAACCAGCAAAAAATCGTTGTGGGAAAATGGCTTTTAAACGATCCGGACATTATTATTTTGGACGAACCGACGCGCGGAATCGACGTCGGGGCGAAACACGATATGTATGTGATTATTTCGGAATTGGCAAAAGAAGGAAAGGCGGTTTTGGTTATTTCGTCGGAATTGCCCGAAATAATGGGAATAAGCGACCGGATTATCGTTATGAACGGCGGGTGCATTACCGGCGAGCTTAAACGGCCGGAATTTTCTCAGGAAAAAATCATGTATTTGGCTGCAAAAAAAGGAAATGTACAGGGGAGTTCAAATGAATAAAAAATGGTCTTCCGGTTTAACACGGAACATGAGGGAATTCGGCATTATAATCGCTTTTATTATAATTTTGGTCGCGTTGATGATTATTTCGCCGTCGGCCTTTGCTTCTCCGCGCAACTTGGTCGGCATTGTGCGCCAAGCCGCAATCAACGGTATTTTAGCTTGCGGCATGATGTTCGTTATTATTTCGAACGGCATCGATTTGTCGGTAGGTTCGACCGTCGCCCTTGCCGGCGTTATGGCGGCGCATTTTGCTCATCCGGAGTCGTGTCCGCTCGTCGTTCCCGTTGTGCTTGCCGTCGTTATCGGTACCGCCGTCGGAATGATAAACGGTTTGGGGGTCGCCTACGGGAATATTCCGCCTTTTATTATTACGCTTGCAACGATGACCGCCGTGCGCGGAACCGCGTTAATCGCAAGCGGCGGTTCTCCCGTTTACGGTCTTTCGGATTCGTTTAAAAACATTTCATCCGGTACAATCGGCAACACGATTATTCCCGTTCTTGCCGTATACTTTATATGCGTACTGTGTTTAAGCGGCTTTATTCTTACAAAAACGGTTTTCGGGCGCAGAATATACGCCATCGGCGGCAACGAAAGCGCGGCCGCGGTTTCCGGCATAAATGTAAAGCGCATGCGGCTCATCATATATTCGATTTCCGGTGCGCTTGCAGGATTTGCGGGTCTTTTGCTTGCGTCGCGCACGTATCAGGGTTCTCCTACCGCGGGACAAAGCTACGAACTGGATGCGATCGCCGCCGTCATTATCGGCGGAATCAGTATGTCCGGCGGAAGCGGCAAATGGTACGGGACGCTCATCGGCGCTCTGCTTTTAGCGGTTCTTGCAAACGGCCTCGACATTTTGAACGTGTCGTCCAATTATCAAATGATTATAAAGGGCTGCATTATTACGCTTGCCGTCTTAGTCGATATCAATTCGAAAAAGAAACAGGCATAAGGTCCGCGGCGAGCACAGTTGGCAACCGGCGGTATATTCAATCTTCTCATTTACTCTCTGAATTGAACAAACCGTCGACGGTATTCAAGATATGGTTTCGATTATAATCGAAACACCGATTGATTTTTATATTTGTTTCGATTATAATCGAAATCGTTGCCGTTTTCATAAATCTATCGATTACAGTCGAAATCGATAAGGGGGTGCTTGTGAACCGTATTATCAGACCGAAGTACATAACACAGATTGCGCAATTTGTCGATAAGCCGGTTATTAAAGTGTTGACCGGTATGAGGCGGGTCGGAAAGTCTACGCTTTTAGCGATAATAAAAGACGAAGTGTTAAAAAACATACCCGATAAAAATAAAATACACCTCAATTTCGAGTCGGCCGAACTTTTCGATATAACTACTGCAAAGGCTTTGCGTGACTATTTGCAGCCTATAATTCAAAAAACAAAAAAGAAAATATATTTTTTCTTCGATGAAATACAAATGGTTGCGGGTTGGGAAAAAGTCGTCAACAGTCTCAGCGTGGACACAAATTGCGACATTTACATAACAGGGTCGAACTCAACGCTTATTTCGGGCGATCTTGCAACCCTGCTTTCGGGGCGGTATACGGCCTTTGAAATTTATCCGTTTACATTCGGCGAATTTGTGCAGGTTTTTCAAAATAAAAAAATATCCAAAGAAGTGCTGTTCGATAAATTCCTGCAGATCGGCGGAATGCCTTTTTTGCGCTATTTCGATTTGGATGCTTCTCCCTGTTTTAAATATTTGAACGATGTGTATAATACCGTATTGGTCAAAGACGTTTTGCAGTACAACAATGTTCGGGACGTCGACGGTTTTAACCGCATTTTATCGTATGTGCTCGAAAACATAGGGCATACCTTTTCGGCAAACAGCATTAAAAATTATTTTAAAAATGAAAAACGGAACATTTCAATCGATACGATTTTAAATTATTTGGAATATTGCAAAAACGCTTTTATCATTAAAAAAGTTCCGCGCTATGATATGGCGGGCAAAAAAATCCTCAAAGTGGACGAAAAATATTATGTAACGGATCACGGGTTTCGGCAGGCGCAGGGATTTTCCAATACAAAGGATATCGAGCGGACGCTGGAAAATATCGTGTTTATCGAACTTGCGTCGAGGGGCTATGAGGTAAAAATCGGAAAACTGAAAGACAGGGAAATCGATTTTATTGCGCAAAAAAACGACCGGATTTTTTATTATCAGGTTGCCTATCTGTTGACCGACGAAAAAACGCGCGAGCGGGAATTCGGGGTGTATAAATCGATTGAAGACAATTTTCCGAAATACGTGCTGTCTATGGATCGCGTCGATTTCGGCAGGGACGGCGTTATTCATAAAAACATCGTCGATTTTTTATCGGAGACGGTGTAGAGAAAAAGAAAAGCGGAAAGGATGATTAAAATGAAAAAGCATATGTTAATTTTTGCGCTGACGATTGGAATTATTCGCTTCGGGTTCTGCGAAAAGGTAAAGGCAACGGAATATATTTATTCGCCTGAAGTCATCTATGAAATTGACCATTGCATAGTATGGAAAAATCTTTTGATTAAGGAATATATTAATAGACTCGACAGTTTTGGAGGTAAAACAATCGGAATTTATATATTTAATACAAGAAACAGTTTTGGCGGCAACGACGCATACCGCAATTTTAAATATCAGCGTGGCGGGTTTCCTCCTCCGATAGATTTTTATCCGGCAACAGGAAAATACAGTGAATTTGCATACGGAGTCGAAGGCAGTGGAGAAACGGAACCTCCCTTGGTACGAGAGATCGAAGTTGAAAAAAACTATTTTTATAAAGTTTTGATTCAAGATTTTTATGATTATTTTCTTGCCGGAAATAAAAAAATCCCGGATGACGGTTATCCGGGGGAAGGCGAACCTGAGTGTTTCGTTAAATTCACGGAACATATCGATGCGTTTACAAGGGAACAATGTTATATACTTCGCAATACCGTTTACGCATATTACGGTTATACCTTTAAAAATTCGGAGTTAAAAAAGCTTTTTTCCGAGATGGAATGGTATAAAACGAATCCTGCTTTTAAGGAATCCGACATACCCGAAGGCGGACGAAATTTAATAAACTTGTTAAAAAAACGAGAGGAAATTTTATCGGATTGATTAAAATATAATACAGATAAAATTCAGTCGTGCCGACAGTACCTGCGACTATGAGACGCAAAAATATCATCACAGGGAGAGAATTGCAAATGAAAAGAATGAAAATGCGCAGATTTAAAATAAAACTTTTTACAATCGTTTTTGTATTTTTTGCGATTCCTCTTTTTGCAACGGACATTCGTCAGGTAATGTTCGGGAACAATTATGAGACCATTCATGAAATCTCCTCCGAGGCCGTTTTCAATGAATATCCGAATATAAAATTCTATGTAGAAAAATTATGGATAGAAGAGTTTTCTCGCAAGAATACAAAGCAAATTTATTACAAGTCGTTTAGGCAGATAATAGGTGAAAAGAAATTTATTCGCGTAGTCAAAGCTGTAAATGAGCTGACAGATGAATATATTTTGAACTGGAGAAATCCGGGCGGCAATACAAACCATCCCTATCTGGTTCAACTTTTCTATGTCTCTTCGGAGATTTAGATGAATAATATGATACATCTTGCTGTTGCAATACGAAATGATAATGTGTAATATAATTACAGCATGATGAAAAGCCCCGCCGAAAGGCTGCGGCTTTTTATACATTTATCAGGAGGTTGTATGAAAAAAAGAGGAATTGTTGCGGCTTTTTGTCTCGCGCTCGCTTTGCTTTTGCTGAGCGGCTGTCAAAAAAAGAAGGCTGCGGCCGACGGGTATGCACTGTTTATGACGCATATGTCGAACGCTTTTACGATTGAATTGTCCGACGCGGTTAAAGAAGAAGCCGCCCGCCAAAACGTAACGCTGACCGTAAACGACGCGGGGCAGGATGTTGCAAAACAAATCAGTCAAATCGAAACGACGATTAACAGAGGCGTTAAAGGCATCGTTATAGAACCCGTTTCGGTCGACGGAATTATGCCTGCGGTCGATGCCGCCAAAAAAGCCGGCGTAACCGTCGTTATCGTCAACCAGCAAATAGCCGACCCGTCCGCGGCCGACTGCTATGTGGGCGTTTCGAACGAAGACGGCGGCGAAATGGAAATGAACCTTGCGGTTAAGGACATTAACGGAAAGGGAAACATCGCCCTGCTTTTAGGCCCGATGGGTTCGGATGCACAAATCGGCCGCTCGGCGGGTTATAAAAAAGCGCTCGCTTCGTATCCCGACATAAAAGTCGTGTTCGAAAGCTCCGCCGAATGGGACACCGCACGCGCATTGTCGATGGTTGAAAACTGGCTCCAAGCCGGAAAGGGTATCAGCGCCATTGTGTCGCAAAACGACGGTATGGCCATGGGTGCTTTAAAAGCCGTTCAGGATGCCGGATTGCAGGATAAGATTTTCGTTTACGGATTGGATGCGACTCCCGATGCGCTCGCTTCCGTAAAAGAGGGCGGTTTGCGCGCAACGGTATCGCAAAGTACGGCCGCCCAAGGGCGCGAAGCTTTAAAAGCCTGTGTCGAAATCGCAAACGGCAAAAAGCTGCCTGCCGAAATTCTTGTCGATTTTACGCTGATTACTTCCGAAAATATTTTGGACTTTATAAAATAATTATGTAAACGCTTATACGGCTTTTGTATCTTCGTACAAAAGCCGTATATTGTTGCGTTCGATAACGCGCAGATACTCTTCACCCGGCTTCTTGTCGGTAATCACCGCGTACAAATCTTCAAAATGAAAAAACGAAATCGTCGATGAAAAATCGAACTTCGATTGGTCAGCCATCAAAATAATCTTTTTGCTGCACTGCATAACCTTGCGCTTTATTTCGGCTTCAAAATACGTTGTGTTTGTAAGACCGTGTTCAATGGAAACGCCGGTAGCCGCAATGAACACCTTGTTTATGCTGATTTTCGATAAAGCTTCAACGGTCGAAATTCCCACATACGAAGAGGTCGATTGATTGTACATGCCGCCGAGCGCAATCACTTTTAACGACGGATACTTGGACGCTTCGTACATTGCCGTTAAACTGTGCGTTACGACAATAACGTTGCTTTTTTGCGCAATGCCGGGCAAAATATACGGCGTCGTGGAGCCGGAATCCAAAAAGATCGAATCGCCGTCTTCGACAAAATCGGAGGCCATACGGCCGATCATCATTTTGGCTTCTTTGTTTTTTGCCGCCCGTATCGACATGGGCAGGGGAGCCGCTTCGTGCAAAGACGAAACGCCGCCGTATACTTTTTTTATTTGACCGCGCGAGATCAATTCGTTCAAATCTCTGCGGATCGTATTTATCGAAACGCCGAAGCGTTCAGCCAAATCGTCCAAAGAAACCGTACCCTTGTTAAGCACGTATTCTTCAAGCGAATTCAATCGTTCCAAGCGCATAGCACATCCGTCCGTCAAGTGGAATATTTTATTGAATGCCGGTTTTATCCGTTTGTTCGCCAACCGCCGCATTCTTTTATATTATATAGCAGTTATATAATAACATCAGTATTTTGAGTTGTAAAGGTTCTTGTCGGAAAAGTGTTTTATTAATAAAAATATTGCAAAAATTTAACCAGTATGTTATAATAAATTGATAAATAATTATTCAGACTGACAATTTTTAACTAAAGGAGTGATAAAATGGAAAAAAAGATTAAAGTAGGCGTTGCCGGTTACGGTACTATCGGGCAGCGTTTGGCCGACGGTGTACATTTGCAAAAGGATATGGAATTGGTCGGGGTTGCCGATTTGGCACCCACGTTGTCCATCAGAGCTTTAAAAGAACGCGGAATGCCGTACGACCTTTATTTGGTGGACGGGGCCGATAAAAGCCGCTTCGACGCGCTTTCCATTCCCGTAAAAGGTACTTTTAAAGATTTAATCGGCAAGGTTGACATTATGCTCGATTCCGCACCCGGCGGCGTCGGCATTAAAAATAAAGAATTATATGATAAAGCGGGCATAAAGGCCGTTTTTCAGGGCGGCGAAAAGAATTCGGTTGCCGACGTCTTTTTTCACGGTTATGCAAATTATAAGCTCGGAGTCGGCAAGCGCTACTTAAAACTGACCAGCTGCAATACGACCGGCCTTATCCGCGCCGTCGATTGTCTTGACCGGGCATACGGCATAGAACGGGTCGCCATTACAATTATCCGGCGTGTAGCCGATCCGGGCGACTATCACCGGGGTTTAACGAATGCGCTGCAAATCGATAAAGCGCCTTCGCACCAAGCGGTCGACTTGATGACCATTATGCCGCATATTCAGGCGACGGGTATTTTGGTTCATACGCCCGTTACGCACGGCCACATTATTACGGTTGTCGCGACTGGAAAGAAAAAGATAACCAAAGAACAGGCGCTCGAAGCTTTCCGCAAACATCCGCGCATCCGCGTCGTTTCGATCGACGAAGGATTTTTAGGCAACGCGTCGCTGTTCAAATATGCGCGCGACTTGGGTAACCCGCGCGGCGATATGTATGAAATCGGTTTGTGGGAAGACAGCATTGTGGAAAGCGGCAACGACATTATGTTTGCAATCAACATTCCGCAGGAAAGCGTTACGATTCCCGAAACGATGGATGCGATCCGTGCCGCATGCAAAATGCAGGAAGACGGTGCCAAAGGCACGGCTCAAACGAACAAGTATTTGCGCATCGGCCGCAAATAAAACGGGAGAACATATGCGCTTCGGTATACATACGCTTGATGATTTTGACTTAAAAGACAAAACCGTTTTATGCCGCATGGACATGAATCAGCCCGTCGATAAAGAAACGGGCACTTTAAAAAGCACTGCGCGCATAGAAGCGTGCATTCCCACTCTTAAAGAATTGTCCGAAAAGGGCGCAAAAACGGTTGTGCTGATTCATCAAGGCAGCGACATCGAATATAAGAATTTTTATACAGCGGAACCGCACGCACAGGTATTAAGAGATTTATCGGGACTCCCGATCGATTTTATTCCCGATGTGTGCGGACCGGCCGCTTTGGAAAAAATCCGCGCCCTTAAAGCCGGAAGCATTTTGCTTTTGGACAACGTGCGTTTTTTGTCGGAAGAACAAACGCTTTTTGAATTAAAACTGTGTTTAACCCACGAACAGCAGGCGCAAACTCTGCTTGTGCGCAAATTGGCGCCGCTTGCCGATATCTACGTGTGCGACGCCTTTGCGGCGGCACACCGCGATCAGCCGTCTTTGTGCGGCTTCGAGCAAGTGCTGCCTTCGGCGATGGGACGCTTATTCGAAAAAGAATACTGCGTTATTTCCGAATTGCTGCAAAGTCCCGAAAAGCCCTGTACCTTCGTATTGGGCGGGGCGAAGGTCGCCGACGCGTTTTTAATGATGGAAAGCGTACTTGAAAAAAAAGTGCCCGACCGCATATTGACCGGCGGCTTGGTTGCCAACATTATGCTTGCCGCCCGCGGCGATTCAATCGGCAAGGCGAGTATGGATTTTATCGAAAAATCGAACTACGGCGAATTCATACCGAAGGCGGCCGCCTTGTACAAAAAATATCGGGACTTTTTTGTACTGCCGCTCGATGCGGCTTATACGGAAAACGGCACGCGCAAAGAAAGTGCAGTAGGCTCTATTCCCGACTCGGCGGCGATTACCGATATCGGCACAAAGACCGCCGAATTGTACCAAAAAATCATACGCGAATCGAAAACGGTATTCGTAAACGGGCCGATGGGCGTGTTTGAAGAAAGCGAAACCGAAAAAGGCACAGAGGCCGTGTGGGACGCCCTCGGCGACACAAAGGCTTTTACCGTTGTCGGCGGCGGCGACAGCATTACCGCTACGACAAAATACGGAAAAACGGACGATATTTCGTATATCTGTACGGGCGGCGGCGCTTTAATACGGTTTTTAACGGGCGAAGAATTGCCGGTCGTCAAAGCGCTTCGCGAAGCGGCGGTAAAGTTCCCCGCATCCGCACAGTGACGGCCGTATCGAACGGCTGTATTGAGCGTGCTGAAGCGTAGGGGTCAAGCAGGGTAAGGTATGAAAATTGAATTGGGTTTCGGCGATACAACGCAGATTCTTAACGTTCCGGATGAAAACCTTTCGGAAGTGTTGGTACCGAACGATATCGAACATACGATGAGCGCCGATGAAGCCGTAAAAAACGCGCTGGAACATCCGATCGGTTCCGCTCGTCTGCGCGATATTGTAAAGCCGGGCGAAAAAATCGCAATCATTACGAGCGACATAACCCGTCCCATGCCGACCTATGCCGTTATGCCTTTTTTACTTGACGAATTGTCGAGCGCGGGCGTAAGCGATAAAGACATAACGCTTGTGTTTGCGCTGGGAAGCCACCGCAAGCACAGCGATGCGGAAAAAATCAAGCTTGCGGGCGAACAAACGTTTCGGCGCATCGCGTGCGTCGACGGCGACACGGCCGATTGCGTTCATTTGGGAGTTACTTTGCGCGGAACGCCCGTCGATATTGTGCGCTGTGTTGCCGAAGCCGACCGACGCATTTGTTTGGGCAACATAGAGTATCACTATTTTGCCGGCTATTCCGGCGGCGCAAAGGCCATTATGCCCGGCGTATCTACGCGCGATGCGATTCAGTCAAACCACCGCATGATGATCGAAAAAGAAGCATGCGCCGGCAACTTGGACACCAATCCCCTGCGGCAAGACATAGAAGAAGCGGCCCGCATGTGCGGCATCGACTTTATATTGAATGTTGTACTCGACGAACATAAAAAAATAATATATGCTGTAGCCGGCGATTCGGTAAAAGCGCACCGGCAGGGCTGCCGCTTTTTGGATACCCTGTACGGAAAGCGCATAAAACAAAAGGCCGACATCGTCGTTGTGTCGCAGGGCGGCGCGCCCAAAGACTTGAATTTGTACCAAACGCAAAAGGCTTTGGACAACGCAAAACATGCGGTAAAAGACGGCGGAATTATCGTGCTGGTCGGTTCATGCAAAGAAGGCTTGGGTGAAAAAGTTTTTGAAGAATGGATGACCGGCGCCGAAAAAAGCGCCGACCTTATTGCGCGTATAAAAAAGGAATTCAGGCTGGGGGGGCACAAGGCGGCTGCCATCGCACTCGTGCTTGAATATGCGGATATTTATTTGGTATCAGACATGGAAGACGCGTTTGTAAAAAAATTGTTTTTTACGCCGTTCAAAACGGTGCAGGACGCTTTTAACGCGGCGCTCGAAAAAAAAGGAAAAAACGCTTCCGTATTGGTTATGCCTTACGGCGGCTCGACATTACCGAAATTATAGGAGGAATTATGGATTACGCGCAGGAATCGTTGCGCCGCCACGCGCAGTGGAAGGGAAAGATTGAAGTTACGGTAAAAGTTCCGGTCGGAACGAAAGAAGATTTGTCTTTGGCGTATACGCCGGGAGTCGCTCAGCCTTGTTTGGAAATTCAAAAAGACATAAACAAAAGTTATGATTTGACTCTTCGCCACAATTTGTGTCTTGTCGTAACCGACGGCACGGCTGTTTTGGGTTTGGGCGATATCGGTCCCGAAGCCGGAATGCCCGTTATGGAAGGAAAGTGCGTTTTGTTTAAAGCCTTCGGCGGAGTGGACGCTTTTCCCTTATGCATAAAGAGCAAAGACGTCGACGAAATCGTCAATACGATTTATTTAATATCCGGCAGCTTCGGCGGCGTAAACTTGGAAGATATTGCCGCTCCGCGCTGTTTTGAAATCGAACGCAAATTAAAAGAAAAGTGCGACATTCCCATCTTCCACGACGACCAGCACGGTACCGCGGTCGTTACGCTTGCGGGCCTTTTGAACGCGATTAAGCTCGTCGGCAAAAAGAAAGAAAATGTGCGCATTGTTATAAACGGAGCCGGAGCCGCCGCCATATCGATAACGAAACTGCTCCTTTCCTGCGGCTTTCCCAACATTATTTTGTGCGACCGCCGCGGCGCCATTTACGAAGGACGCACCGACGGCATGAACTGGATAAAAGATGAAATGGCGAAAATCACTAATAAAGAAAAAAAGCACGGAAGTCTTGCCGAAGTTCTTGTCGGCGCCGACGTGTTTATCGGAGTCAGCGCTCCGGGCACTCTTACGGTAGACATGGTAAAGACGATGAATAAAGACTCAATCGTCTTTGCATGCGCGAACCCCGTTCCGGAGATTTTCCCCGACGATGCCAAAAAAGGCGGAGCCGCCGTCGTTGCAACCGGCCGTAGCGATTTCCCGAATCAAATCAACAACGTACTGGCTTTCCCCGGAATATTCCGCGGAACCTTCGACGTGCGCGCAAGCGACATCAACGATGAAATGAAAATTGCGGCCTCCTATGCTTTGGCTTCGCTCATTTCCGACAAAGAATTGAATCCCGACTATATTATTCCGGCGGCTTTCGATAAGCGTATTGCCGATACCGTTGCGGCCGCCGTACGCGAAGCGGCTGAAAAAAGCGGTGTGGCGCGGATTAAGAAATAAGGAATATTCATATGCTTGATAAAAAACAAACGGAAAAACTGAAAAAATTCGCCGTGCAGATTCGTATCGGTGCTATAGAAGAATTTAAAGCGCGCGGCTTCGGCCATGTGGGCGGTTCGTTAAGCATCGCCGACGTACTCGCGGTTTTATACGGGCAGGTTATGAACGTCGATCCTGCGCAGCCGGCAAAGCCCGACCGGGACAAATTGGTGTGCTCAAAAGGACACGCGGGGCCTGCCGTCTATGCCGCCCTCGCTTTAAAAGGCTATTTCCCTTATGAAGATTTGAAAACGCTCAATCAGCCTAAAACGAATTTGCCGAGCCACTGCGACCGCAAAAAAACCCCCGGCGTCGATATGACAACCGGCTCGTTGGGGCAGGGCACTTCCCTTGCAGCCGGCATGGCGCTCGGCGACAAGCTGAAGGGCCGCAAAAACAAAGTGTTTTTAATTGTCGGTGACGGCGAAAGCAACGAAGGTCAAGTATGGGAAGCGGCAATGTTCACGGCTGCAAAAAAGCTTACCAATTTGGTGTGGCTTATCGATTACAACAAAAAACAGCTCGACGGCTTTACCGACGATATTTTCCCGAATCCCGACTTGCTTGCAAAATTCAAAGCTTTCGGTTTTGACGCCGTACAAATAGACGGGCACGATATCGGCGCCTTGTACGATGCGCTTACAAAAAAAGCGGACGACAAACCGATAGCCGTTATTTTGGATACGGTTAAGGGCAAGGGAATAAAAGAAGCCGAAGAGGCCGCATCGAATCACAGCATGGCGATGAGCGCCGAAACGTACGACCGCTGGCTTGCGCAGCTGCACGATGAATTGGCTTCTTTTGCCGATTAACGGACTGCCGATCAGATAATTTTACGGAGCAATATATGAACATTGTATATAACGGAGAACAGGACAGAGCCTTTAAAGAGGTGCTGAGCAAGTTGATTCCTCATTTGGCCGAAGAAGATAAGGACGTGATTTATCTTGATGCCGATTTGATGAATACGATAGGAACGGCAAAGTGGGCGGCGGAACACCCCGAGCGCGCGGTAAACTGCGGCATCGCCGAAGCGAATATGGCGGGCGTCGCATCCGGTTTATCGGCCGCAGGCTTTAAGCCGATTATGCATACCTTCGGGCCTTTTGCATCGCGCCGCTGTTTCGATCAAATCTTTTTGTCGGGCGCTTATGCCGGCAATTCGGTAACCGTTATCGGCACCGATCCGGGCGTATGCGCAACCTTTAACGGCGGCACTCACATGCCCTTTGAGGACATGGCGCTGTACCGGAGCATTCCCGGCAGTATGGTTTTCGACATTACCGACACTTCCATGCTCGAAAGCGTGCTTGAGCAGTGCAAAGACATTCACGGCATAAAATACCTGCGCGTGGGAAGGAAAACCTCCCCGAAAGTATATGCCGATAAGCAAAAATTCCCGCTGGGAAAGGGCATTGTGCTTCGCGAAGGAACGGACATTACCCTCGTTGCCTGCGGTATAATGACCGCAAAGGCGTTGCAGGCTGCCGACACGCTTGCAAAAGAAAACATATCGGCTGCGGTTATCGATATGTTTACGGTAAAGCCGCTCGATGCGGAATTGCTGGTTTCTTATGCGAAAAAAACGGGCGCCGTGCTTACCGCCGAAAACCACAACAAAATAGGCGGCTTGTACAGCGCATGCACCGACGCTCTTGCAAACAAATGTCCCGTTCCGGTCGGCTATGTTGCGGTCGAAGACGAATTCGGCGAAGTAGGTCCTCAGGATTATTTGGAAGAACGCTTCGGCCTTACATCGGCGCACATCGTGCAAACGGCGCGCGAAACCGTCAAGCGAAAAAAATAAAGCGGTAAAAGCACCGCAAAAATTAAAAAGGGATGTCCAAAAGTAACAAACTTTTTTGACATCCCTTTTTTTGACTCTACAGGCCGGCGAATTAAGACAGTCCCTTTTCGGGGAATTCTTCTTTTATGCTCAAGTACGCGCCGAGCGTTAAAACGGGAACCCATGCGATACATACGTCAAAAAAACCTTTTTGCCGATCGGCGCGGTCAAAGTAATCCCATGCCGTGTGATTTATCTGTTCGGGCTGCCAGCCGGTAAATTCGGGCCTCTTTCCCAAAGGCGTTTTTTCGCATGAAATAAGCTGACGGCATGCATTCATCATAAGGCGTGCGCTTGCATCGTAGAATGCACCGTCCGTTTTGCCTAAAATCTTTGAGAGCCGAAAAAAATCCCGTGCGATGTACATGCCGTAAAAATCGAGATGATGGTGCGCCGTTGAAACCGATGTCATTCCGGCGGTTAGGAATTTCGCTTTTCCCAAAGGACTTGAAGGCAAAAAAGGAACGTCGTAAAACCACGTCCATGTAAGTATAAAATGTGCAGCTTTTCGGGCGTTTTGCACATATTCTTTTTTGCCCGTATATTCGTATAAATCGAGGCTCATGCGCAAAAGGATAACCGCCGATTCTTTATCGCAGGCGTCGGCATCCAGCGTATCGCCGTAAAAATCGGCGTTTTCAATCAACGAACCGTAATATAGCGCAGCCCGCGCAATCGCTTTGTCAATCGGTTCTTTTTCCGCCGAATCGCAATAGGGTGCAAGCGCTATGAGCAGACACACAATATACGCGCCGTTCGTTCCGTCCTTATTTACAATCCTTCCGTCCGCGGTCCACCAGCGGCCGAAGCTGCCGTTTTTTAACTGGTATTTGAGGTAAAAAAAAGCGACGCGTTTTGCAAGCAGTATAAAATCTTCGCGTTTAACACCGCGCTTTAAAAGGCTTTCATACAACCGAAGATAGGCGAGCATCGCTTCCCCGTTGCAGCGGGCGTTTACCGAGGTGCCGTACGTTTTATCTTCGGCAATGCCCAAATAGCCGCCCCATTCCCCCGTTTTTAAATTGCGGTTGTCCCTGAAAATACCCGACATCGGCGGATTTTCCGCTTGTAAAAAAAAAGTGCCGATTTTTTCGGCTAAAGCGGGATTTCCGCTTTCCGAAAAAACAAAGGCGGCTTCTATGCTTTTTATTAAAAAGGAAGCTCCCGTAAATTCATACACATCCTGAATATCGCCGTTTCCCTTTCCCATTTTTATATAGGCTTCGCACGGACCCTTATTTTCCGATAAAAAAAGCAAGTGCCGCTTTTTTAATTCGAACCACAAGGGCCAATCGAAGAGCGCCGCATTTTTTTGGGTAAACGTTTTTTTCGGCGCGTACCCTGTATAAAATTGAATAAAAGCGCAATATTTTTCGAAAACCTCATTATAGTCGATAAAACAATCGCCGTTTGCCGCGCGGCTTTTTTTTGCCGAGGCGGTATTTGCGCCTATGTCGGCAAAATATATGAACCGGCTGCGTTTTATAACATAGGGCTTTTTTTCGGAACATTCGGGAATTTCCTCATAGCATTTTTCCCGCGCGGGAAAAACGGTTCGGGTTTTACCCTGATACGAAAAAGGAGCTTCCCGGCCGGGAAAATAAAAAGCGTATACGGCCTGTTTGCCTTTTATAAAAGAACTTACGAGGGCGCTTTTATATTTAAATTGTTTTAACGGTTTATCCAGGCAGCACACGGTTACCCGATTTTTTTCGGCAAGCACCGTACAGCCGGGAAGCGGCGTGCGGTCTTCATACAATACGAATTTTTGTTCAATACCGCCTTTAAAAAAACGTCCGGTACCTTTTTCGTTTTTTTTAAAAAGCACCGAAGGAATAAAAAGTTCCGGCTCTTCGGCGGGAAAAGAAATAAAGCTCGATATATTCTTTTTGCCGCCCGAAGTAAAGATCCACGTATCGTCTATTTTAAAATAAGCGTCGCCGACACAGTGTACGGCCGTTGATTGTACGCAGCCGGGAAAAAAACTTTGTGCCGTATTGCCGCACACTGCGCTTCCGCCGCTTTTTCCGGAACAGCCGGGAGAAGCGACGATATTTTTAATGTCGAATTTTTTTTTGCCGTCGGCATAGACGCGTAAAGTTCCGGTTCGGGTTTCCGTGATTTTAATTTCCATGGGATGTACTTATCCTTTTATGCCGGTTGTAACAAGTCCGGCGATTATCTGCTTGCGGAAAATCGCATAGAAGATAAACTGCGGAACGGAAGCAATAAAGGCTCCGGCCATAATCAGCGCATATTCGGTGCCGTGCGTTCCCTGAAAATTTGCGATTCCGACCGTTACCGGATATTTTACCGTATCGCTTATGACAATCAGCGGCCATAAAAAATCATTCCATGCGTTTATAAAGGCTATGATTAAAGTCGTTACGATTGCGGATTTTCCCAGCGGAACCATAACGGAAATAAATATTTTAAAACGGTTCGCGCCGTCTATAAACGCCGCTTCTTCAAGGGCGGCCGGCACTCCTTCGTAAAATTGTTTGATAATAAAAATTCCTACGGGAAAAACCAAACGGGGAAGCACGACGGCGGAAAGCGTATTTAAAAGGCCGTAGCCGTTAAACTGCAGATACAACGGAATAATCAATACTTGAAACGGAATCATCATGCTTGCCATAATACACCAAAACAGTATATTGCGGCCCTTAAAATGAATCCGTGCCAAGGCGTAGGCAATAGGTAAATCAAGCACAACCGTTCCGGTCATGGTAAAAAACGATATAAGAAAAGAGTTTTTTAGCCATGCAAAAATCTCGGTTGAAGAAAACGCCTTTATATAATTGGCAAGCGTTAAACTTCCGCGCAGCAAAGATTCGCCGCTTATAATTTGATTTTCCGTTTTCAACGACGTCAGCACAAGCCAAAAAAGCGGGAAAAACCATGCAAGTAAAACCGCCGCCATAAAAAAATTCACAATACTTTTTTTCATATATCTTCCTTTGATAACAGCTTGTATTGTATTATCGAGATAATCATGATAATAAAGAATAAAATATAAGCCATGGCGGACGAATAACCCATTTTAAAATATTTAAAACCGGTTTCATAAATATACTGTACCAATACGCGCGTTGAACCGTAGGGGCCGCCGCCGGTCATAACGTATACTTGCCCGAAAATATTAAACGATGCGATTATTTGCAAAATTAAGCACAAAACGGTTGTGGGACGTATGAGCGGTATTGTGATTTTAAAAATCGTTTGTCCGTAAGAGGCTCCGTCTATGCGTGCGGCTTCATAAATGTCCGACGAAATTTGTTTAATGCCGGCGGAAAAGAGTACCATATTAAAGCCCGCCGTCCACCACAGGGTAGCTATGATTATTGACCACATTGCCGTATCCGACGATGTAAGCCAATTGACAGGCGTTTTGCCGAAAGAAATGATAATTCTGTTAAATAATCCGTAGCTGCGCTGAAAAAGCCACGCCCATAAGGTGGCAATAACGGTTATTGAAAGAATATAGGGCAAAAAGAATATGTTTTCCGCCGTGCCGTTAAGCACCGAACGCGAGGTTACAAACAAGGCCATTAAAAAGCCGATAACGAGCAAAAGCGGCGTCGAAACAAGGACAAAAAACAGGGTATGCCATAAGGACGTGTAAAAGGTTTTGTCCGAAAACATCCGTATATAGTTATCGAATCCGATCCATTGACGGCTTGATAAAATATCCCAGCGGAAAAAGCTGATGAAAAAACCGAATACGATCGGAAATACAAGAAAAATAATAAACGCCGTTACAAAAGGCAGGCAAAAAAGTACTCCGTCTCTGGTATCCGAATTACCGGGTATCACTGTTGTTCTCCAAAAAAAGGGCTGTCTAAAAGGCCGCAGCGTTTCAGACAGCTCGTCGGGTAAAGATTATACGAATCCGATTTCTCAGTACGTAGCCAATATTTCCGTTACTTTTTTATCCATTGCTTGAATCGCATCGTTTGCGCTTTGGTTGTTGGCAAGGGCGTATTCAAGTAAATCGGATAAATTACCGTATACTTCTTCCCATGCGGGGGTATTCGGCGCGGGAATAACCGAGTCGGCAGCCGTTACGTAACCGGGTCTGTAAGGCATAGCCTTGAATTCCGGCTTATTGCGTACGGAAACGCGGGTAGGAATATGTCCCGCTTTTGCCCACATTTCTCCGTGTTCGGTCATCCACAAAATAAAGGTAAGCGCCGCTTTAACCTTTGCGGGATCCATCTTCTTTTGTACGGGAATCGCCAAGGTGTGCGAACCTGCCCATGCGCCGGGTTTTCCCCAAAGAGCGGGGAAGGGAACCGCTTCAAAGTTAAGACCTTTTTGCTGTTCAAAACCGCCGGTTGCCCATACACCGTTGATATGGAAAGCCGCTTTGCCCGCTTTAAAGTCGCCTACCGAAGAGTCGTAATCGTAGGCTTTGGGTACAACACCGTGTTTGTTTGCCAAATCGATTATATCCTGCACGACTTTTTTCCCCTGTGCGGTATTGAAAGCCGGTTTGTTGCTTGCAACATCGATAACTTTTCCGCCGCCCTGTCCCATGCCGGAAATAAACATTCTGGTTAAGGTGTACGCTTTGTACACTGCGGTAGTATTATCCAGCGCGATTCCGACCGCACCGGTCGTATCCTGCACCTTTTTGGCAGCGGCTATCAGTTCGTCATAGGTTTGCGGAATTTTTGTAACACCGGCCTGTGCGAGCAGGTCTTTATTGCAGTACATAATCAGGGGGTGAACGTCCAAGGGCAGAGAATATTGTTTGCCGTTGAATTTACACGCGTCGATTGCGGCTTTTACAAAGTCGTTTACGGGCGCATTCATTTCCTTTAAGGCGTCATCGAGCGGATACAAAACGCCGCTTTTTACATAGGGCAGCATACTGTCGCGGTGCAAAACCACTATATCGGGCGCGTTTTTGCCCGTTAAAGCGGTCGTAAGTTTTGTATAATAGTCCGTGAATTTAGCGGTATCGCTTTTTAAAGTTATATCGCTATGCGTCCTGTTAAATTCGGCAACCATCGCGTCGAAAAATTCACCGTCTCCGCCGGTAAATAACGACCAAAAGGTAATTTCAACCGGCCCTTCTTTTGCCGCTTCTTTTGTTCCGCCCGCAAACAATACGCTGACGGCGAGAACGAGTGCCGACAGCATTGCTGACGACTTTTTCAAATGTTTTTTCATGCCTTCCTCCTAATAAATTTTTTATACCGCAATGCGGTTTTTAATTGTAAAAGCGATTCTTTTACAATAGGCATCCTATTCATTCAGGGTTGACTCCCTGAACATCATACGGGTTTTTAAATATATTGTTTTATACGGCCGGTCTTTATTTTGCATATGTGCCATCAATTCCAAAACCGCCTTTTCGCCCAAGCGGTTTTTCGGAACTTCAAGCGTACTCAACGCCGGAGTTAAAAATTGCGCGATTTGCAGATTATCGCAGCCCGCAACTTCAACGTCCTCGGGAACTCGTATCTTTTGTTCGTTTAAAGCGCGCAAAACTCCGGCGGCGACGAGATCGTTAAAGCATATAACCGCCGTAAAAGCGGTATCTTTTTTTAAGGCTTTGCAAACAGCCTTGTAGCCGTCTTTAATATGACCGCCGCTTTTTATTATATATGAGCGCTTAACCGGAATTTTATGCTTTATACACGCGCATACGTAACCGTACAGGCGGTCGAAGGTATTGCTTACCTGAGCGGGCCCCGTTATATACAGGATCTGCCGGTGTCCTTTTTTTATAAAGTGCTCCGTTAAATTATACGTGGTACGCGCATCATCGAATACAATCGAATGTTCCTCCAAACCGAGCACCTTTCTGCCGGCAAAAAGGTAGGGGTGAGGAAATTTCTCGTACAAGGCTATAACCCGCTCATCATTGTATACCGGCATACTTATTAAGCCGTCAACTTGACGGGCTTGCAGGATTTTAAGGGCGGCACACTCGTTTTCGGGGCTTTCTTCGGTATTCATCAGCAAAATGTGGTAACCATGCTTTTTTGCGGTTTCTTCTATGCCTAAAATTATTTCGGCAAAAAAGGGATTTGAAGAATCCGCCGAAATAACGCCGATTGTTTTTGTTTCTTTGCGGCGCATACTGCCTGCAATATAGTTCGGAATATATTCCAGCTCTTCGGCGGCTTTTTTTATAATTTGAGTCGTTTTAGTGCTGATGTTTTTATCTCCCCGCAATACACGCGATACGGTATTTACCGAAAATCCCGTTTTTTGCGCTACCGAAGACAATGTTGTTCCCATAGATTAACGTTAATCCGTATTTTCAGCTTTGTCAAGCAAATTTTTACCGGAATTTGTACGGAACAAACTCAAACACCATAGAAACAAAAAAAGCGCGGACATAAAAAAAGCCGCCTTACAGTCGCATCTAAACGGTGTTAAGACAGCCTTTTCGATTTATAAAAAGAGAACTCCCCCGCGCAGGCTTGAACTGCGGACCCACAGATTAACAGTCTGTTGCTCTACCGGCTGAGCTACAGGGGAAAGTAGATATAATCTACACTAAAAGGCCGATTGTGTCAATAGCAAACGGTTTTCAAAGTATTTTTCAAATTGACAATTATATACAAGCGTGCTAATAATTGTAATATCGAGTTTACTTGGTACAAAAGGAGGATACATGGAACTCGCATTGGCAAGCGATTTCGGAATCTACGAATTATCGCCCGAATCGATGGACTGTCAACTGAAAAAACTGGCGGACGCCGGCTTTTCGCACGTTCACTGGTGCCATGATTGGGATTTTGAATATTTGTACTCGAAATGGGAAATTATACAAATTAAAGAGCTGTTTGAAAAATATCATCTGAAAGCCAAGGGCGTTCACGCATCCGAAGGAAATACGCGTTTTAGGGTTATCGACGGTCAACACCGCTTTTTAAATCGGCACCGATTACGCGATTCAAGAAAGGACATTACCTCTCCTTACGAATACAACCGATTGTCCGGTATGGAGCTTATTTTAAACAGAGTGGATTTGGCGCACGCAATCGGAGCCGAAGAAATCGTTTTACACATGGTTTTGCCCTACGAAGATTTTGAAGCAGACAGCGCCTTTAAAGAACTGTATTGGAAACAGGCTTTTAAATCCTTCGATGAAATGGAATCCTATTGCAGGGCAAAAAACGTACGGATTGCAATTGAAAACATTATGTGTACTCCGAAAGAATATCAGTTTGAACAATTTGACCGGTTGTTCGACCGCTATTCTCCCGAATACATGGGAATATGTTTTGATTCCGGACACTCGATTTTAGCCTGTAAAGAGTGCAAGCATGAATTCCTTGAACGCTATTACGGCAGATTGGTTGCCGTTCATTTGCATGACAATAAGTCCGTCGATATGTCGCTTTCGACAGATCGGGACGGAGCTATTCAGCAGTCAGACCGGCATATGCTTCCCTTTACGGGCGTTACCGATTGGGAGCGGGTCTGTGAATTGATTGCCTCTTCTCCCTATAAGCTTCCGTTAATACTGGAACTGATTATTCCGCATAAAACCCTTGAAGAAGAAACGGAAGGATTGAGAAAGGCTAAGGAAGTCGGAGAAAAATTAACGCGGATGGTGCTTGCTCACCGCCGCTGATCTTTTCCCTCTTGTCGATGCGGGCGGAATTATACCGCAGTTTTTTGCTTTTCTATAAAAATTTATAAAAAAATCCTTTTTTCTCTTGACATCTTTTTTGTAAAAATATATAAATATATATCGATATATAAATAGTTATATATCGGTTCAGGAGGCTCTGATGGTTGTAAAAACGACGGAAGATTTGTCCGCACTTATTGAACGCGTTGTGGCGGCTCAAAAGAAATTTGCGGAATTCGGACAAGAACAGGTTGATTTGATTTTCAGGCATGCGGCGCAGGCTGCAAACGAAAACCGTATCGCATTGGCGAAGATGGCCGCCGAAGAAAGCGGCATGGGAATTTTCGAAGACAAGGTGATAAAAAACCACTTTGCCGCCGAATATATTTTCAATAAATATCTGCACGAGCGCACATGCGGCGTTATCGAGCACGACCCCGAAGCGGGCGTTTTAAAAATTGCCGAACCGCTGGGCGTTATTGCCGGTATTGTGCCGACGACGAATCCCACGTCAACCGCTATTTTTAAAAGTTTGATTACGCTTAAAACGCGCAACGGAATTATTTTTTCTCCGCACCCGCGCGCCAAAAAGAGCACGATTGCCGCGGCAAAAATCATACGCGATATTGCGGTTTCCATCGGTGCTCCGGAGGACATCATCGGCTGGATAGACGAGCCGACGGTAGAGCTTTCGGCCGCCCTCATGCGTCACCCGAAAATTTCTTTGATTTTGGCAACGGGCGGACCGGGCATGGTTCATGCCGCTTATTCTTCGGGAACTCCCGCGATCGGAGTCGGCTCGGGCAACACGCCGGCCGTTATCGATGAAAGCGCGCACATAAAAACGGCGGTCAGTTCCATTTTACTGAGTAAAACCTTCGACAACGGTATGATTTGCGCGAGCGAACAATCGGTCATCGTCGTGGATTCGGTATATAAAAACGTTAAAGAAGAATTTTTAAAGCGCGGCGCCTACATTTTGAATTCCGCCGAAAAAACGAAGGTCGGCAATGTGATTATAAAAGACGGAAAGGTGAATCCGGCCATTGTGGGACAAAGCGCGCATACGATTGCCGAAATGGCCGGCGTAAAGGTTCCGGCCGACACAAAGGTGCTTATAGGCGAGGGTGCAAAGATTGAAAGAGGGGAGCCTTTCGCTCACGAAAAACTGTCGCCGGTTTTGGGTATGTTTAAGGCAAAAGATTTTGAAGACGCGTGCGATAAGGCTCAAAAGCAAATCGCTTTGGAAGGTATGGGACATACGGCCGTTTTATATACCGATCCGCAAAATCAGGACAGAATCGATATATACGGAAGCAAGATGACGACCGGGCGCGTGCTGGTAAATATGCCTGCTTCGCAGGGCGCCATCGGCGATATTTACAACTTCCGCCTCGAACCGTCTTTAACCCTCGGCTGCGGAAGCTGGGGCGGAAATGCCATCAGTGAAAACGTGGGGGTAAAACATCTTATGAACATTAAAACCGTTGCTGAGCGCCGTGAAAACATGCTGTGGTTTCAAGTACCGCGCAAAATTTATTTTAAGCAAAATGCGGTAAGCGAAGGGCTGCGCGATTTAAGCGACAAAAAGCGTGCCTTTATCGTTACCGATAAATATCTGCATGAGTGCGGTATGGTAAATCAGCTGACGAGAACGCTGGATGCGATGCACATCGAGCACGAGATTTTTTCCGACGTTAAGCCCGACCCCGATTTGAGTACGATTTATAAGGGCGTAGATTTGATAAACTCGTTTAAGCCCGACATCGTTATAGCGTTCGGCGGCGGAAGCCCGATGGATGCCGCAAAAATTATGCGCATGCTCTACGAGCAGCCCATGGTAAAATTCGGCGAATTGGCGCTGCGTTTTATGGATATCAGAAAACGCGTGTTTAAATTTCCCAAATTGGGAACCAAGGCCGTGCTGGTTGCCATTCCTACGACAAGCGGCACCGGATCGGAAGTAACGCCGTTTGCGATTGTGACGGATGATAAAACCGGCATAAAGTATCCCATTGCCGATTACGAGCTTACGCCCGATATGGCGATTATAGATCCGGACTTTGTTATGGGCTTACCGAAAGCGCTTACCGCGTATTCGGGGATCGACGCGATCGTTCACAATTTGGAAGCCTTTGTGTCCGTGCTCGCAACCGATTTTACGAACGGACTTGCGCTTGAATCGCTGCGCTTGCTCTTTAAGTATTTGCCGGCAGCCTATACCGAGGGTGCTAAAAACCCGAAGGCGCGCGAAAAGGTACACTATGCGGCAACCCTTGCCGGCATGGCCTTTGCAAACGCCTTTCTCGGCGTGTGCCATTCCATGGCGCACAAAATAGGCGCGCAGCATCATACGCCGCACGGTTTGGCAAACGCGCTGCTTATCAACGAGGTTATACGCTTCAACGCAACCGAAGCGCCGCGCAAACAGGCGATTTTCCCGCAATATAAGTACCCGGTTGCGCTTGAGCGCTATGCGCGCGTTGCCGACCATTTAAAATTCGGCGGAAAAACCGACGAAGAAAAGATGGAAAAACTTATCGAAAAAATCGAGGAAATAAAACGTATATGCGAGATTCCCGCGGATTTCCGTGCAACGGGAATTCCGGAAAAGGATTTTCTTGAACATGTGGATGACATGTCCGAAAAAGCGTTCGACGATCAGTGTACAACCGCGAACCCGCGCTATCCGCTCGTAAGCGAAATTCGGGAATTGTACTTAAAGTGCTATTACGGAAAAGATTACAAACCGTCAAACCCCGAACTTGCAAAGTCGGTCGGTATAAAACTAACGCGGTAAAATTGATGTGCTGATCCGTTCAGCTTAAAGGAAAATCTTTTGCTTTTCCGCCGGCAGGTTTATTCGCGAATAAACCTGCCGGTTCTATGTTTAAAACGCGGCACACTTTTTCGATAAAACCGATCGACACGTTACAGCTCATCGTTTCCACATGTGCTATAAAACTGGACGATACGCCGCACAATTCGGCAAATGCGTTTTGCGTGAGGCCCGCATCTTTTCGGTATTTTTTCAAATTGTGTGCCAAAAGCTCTTGTACCATAATTCCCTGTGCATAAATGCACCTCCATTATAATAACACGCTTAAGGAATAAAGTAAAGTTGTTTTTTTGCCGTTAGAAATTTCCGCCTGAAAACCGCTGCATCATTTTCGCCTGCATGCCCTTGTTTTTCGTCATCTTTTTCATCATCAAACGCGTTTTTTCAAATTGCTTTATGAGCCGGTTTACTTCGGCAACCGAAGTGCCCGAACCGCGCGCGATGCGTTTGCGCCGCGAAGGCCCGATAATCAAGTGGTTGGCGCGCTCTTTTTTTGTCATCGAGCGGATTATGGCTTCCTGTATTTTAAGGCCGCCGGTATCTATGTCTTGGTCGCGGATTTGTCCCGCAAGGCCGGGCATCATATCCAAAAGCGATTCGATGGGCCCCATTTTTTTTACTTGCTGAAGCTGTTCAAGCATATCTTCGAGCGTAAACTCATTTGACGCGAGCTTTTTTTGCATACGTTCGGCTGTTTGCAAGTCGATCGTTTCCTGAGCCTTTTCGACCAAAGAAACGACGTCGCCCATGCCGAGTATGCGCCCGGCGATCCGTTCGGGATGAAAAACTTCAAAGTCTTCGATTTTTTCGCCGGTACCGATAAATAAAATGGGTTTGCCGGTTACGCTTTTGAGCGACAGGGCCGCGCCGCCCCGCGCATCCGAATCGAATTTGGTTAAAATAACGCCGGTTAAATTGAGCTTTTCGTCGAAGGTTTTTGCAATGTCAACGGCGTTTTGTCCGGTCATCGAATCGGCAACGAGCAGCACTTCATCCGGAGCGGCCGTTTTTTTTATGTCGGCGATTTCATCCATCATCGCCTCGTCAATCTGCATGCGTCCCGCGGTATCGATGATGACCGTGTCAAAGCCGTTTTTCGCCGCAAAGTTTTTTGCATTTTTTGCGATGCGTACCGAATCTTTTGCCGTGCCCGGAAGCGGGATGTCTTCTTTATAAACGGGAATCGAAGCTTTTTCGGCGGTGATGCACAGCTGCTGCACGGCGGCCGGACGTACAAGGTCGCAGGCGGCTAAAAGCGGGTTGCGGCCTTCTTTTTTTAAGCGGGCGGCAAGCTTTACGGCCGAAGTCGTTTTACCGGAACCTTGAAGTCCCAAAAATAAGATCACCGACTGCGTGTCGGGGCCTTTTAAGTGCAAATCGGTTTTGGCATCTCCGAGCAGGGCGGTAATTTTATCATGAACGATTTTTATAAATTGCTGGCCGGGATCCACCGCCCGCAGTACCTTTTCGCCCTTGGCTTCTTCAATCGTACTGTTTACAAAGCGGCGTACGACGCGCAAATTGACGTCGGCTTCGAGCATGGCCATTTTTATCGATTCAACGGTTTCTTCGATATTTTTTTCGGTGATGACGGATTTTCCGCTTATGCTGCGGATAATGCCGCCGAAGGTATCGGTTAATTTTTCGAGCATCGGTTACCTCAGTAATTCTATAAGGAAGTCAAGGGGTTTTATTTCTTTATTCAATATACGATACAAACCGTTACATATGGGCAGGCGGATGTTTAAGCGCCGGCTTATTTCCTGTACGTATTTGCATGCGACGGCGCCTTCGGGAAGGTAGCCGATTTCGTTTATGCGCGCGATAAGGTTTTCCAAATCGGCAAAGGGTTCCAAAATATTTTTAAGTATAATGTCGCGCCCGAAGCGGCGGTTGCGGCCGTAGTGCGAGCGGCAGGTTACTTCCAAGTCGCCGACCCCGGCGATCGACGTAAAGGTTTCGGCGTGGGTTGCGCCCATGGCAAAGCCGAGGGTTTGTATTTCATTTAAGCCTGCGGCAAGAAGAAGCGATTCGGTGTTGTCGCCGAACAGGCTCGATTGTTCGGCAATCGCGTCGAGGCAGCCGAATACGACGGCGATAATATTTTTTGCCGCTGCGCAAATCTGCACGCCGACAACATCCAAACTTGAAAAAACCATAAGACCGGGAACTTTAAGCAATTCTCTAAACCGAATGGAATTCTTGGGGTTTTCGCTCGCCGCGATAAGACCGGTCAATTTGCCGGAAGCAACCTCTTCGGCGTGACTCGGCCCGGATATGTACACGAGATTTTTGTGGTAGGCGAAGGGTAAAACCGTTTCCAATACTTCGAGAATCAGTTTTGCGCCGCCGTCGGTCGGGATAAAACCTTTTGTCAAAACGCCGATACACGTAGAGCCGTTGACTATTGAGGGAAGATCGACAATCTGCGTAACCGTGCGCGCCAAATAAAGGGAAGGGGAGGCTAAAATCAAAAAATCTTTGTCGGATGCGGCTTGCTTTATATCGGACGTCGCTTTGAGTTTGCGCGCCAGTTCAAAGTCCTTTAAATACCGCTCGTTTTTATGAGCGGTATTTATGCCGTTTACGACATCTTCTTCCAGCGCCCATAATTCAACTTCATGGCCGCCTGCTGCTAGAATGTGGGCGAGGGCGGTTCCCCAAGCTCCGGCTCCGATAACACCGATTGTCTTTGCAGTCATGTTTATATCCACTTATGCGCGTGTTCGTCCTGCCACGGGATTATTTCTTCCGGCCTGAAAAACAATGCGGTTTCGCGCTCGCCGCTTTTCGGGCTGTCGGAAGCGTGAATGATGTTTAAATCCGTGTGGATGCAGTAATCGCCCCTGATTGTACCCGGCAGCGCTTCGGCAGGATTCGTCGCGCCGACAAGTTTCCGCATAAGAGCGACGCAGTTGTCGCCTTCCCACACCATTGCAAGAACGGGAGCCGATGTAACGTAGGTAACGAGATCCTTAAAAAAGGATTTTTTGATGTGCTCCGCGTAGTGCTGCTTCGCCAAATCCGGCGTTATTTTCATAAGTTTTACGGCCGTTAAATTAAGGCCCTTGCGTTCAATTCGGTTTATGATTTCGCCGACAATACGCCGGTTCATTGCGCCCGGCTTTAACATTACAAAACAGCGTTCAGTCATTTTCTTTTCCTTTATTTCCATATAAACATGGATCTATTATAACCGTTTATACGGCATTGGGCAAGCGAAAAGTGTAAATGTGAATTCGGTAGATAATTTATTGACACTGTTGTTTTATTAGGATAATATTAGTTATAACTAACAAAAAGCACCGTCTGAAATGGCGTTGCTGCTTTTTATGGAGGTTTGTATGAAAAAACTTGGGTTGATTTTTTCGGCAGCATTTATGCTTTTTGCTTCCGTTTCTCTGTTTGCAACCGATGCTTCGGCGGATGTACGCATAAACTGGAAACTGGATACCGCAAAAGAAAATTATGCGCTGAATAATTTCTCTTGGAAAGCCGGTACCGAAGCAGAAGTAAAAGATTCGTTTGATGCTTCTTCAGGTGCCAGTTTAAAAGGTTCTACAAAGGCATTTAACGCTGTTCGCTACGCCGATCCTGTTGCCGACAAAAAAGCCGCTATGCCTGCCGGCTTGCGCGGATTGTTTTTGTTTGCAATTGCGGATTGGAAACTGACGGGTTCTCACGCATTGCAGGTAACACAAAATGCAGGTATTATAACCGTTCGTTTTATTCGTAAAACAACCGCATATGAATTAAAAACCGATAAAAAAGGAAACTTTAACCTTTTAAACGGTTCAAAATGCGCAAAAGATATTGCCGAAAAAACGGATAAGGGTTTTGCAATCAAACCCGAATACTTAAAAGCAGGCGGCGATCCTGCCAAAATGTCCGATTTGGACTGGAATAAAATTACGCTTGTACAGGATTCCTTTAATCCGGAAGCAGCCTATCATTATGAAGGCGATTTAAAATTTACTTTTCAAAATAAAATTCTAAGTATTTCCGGTGTCATGAAGCGCAAATAAAAATCTACGGATTTTTGTAAGAATTTAAAGCGGTGCGGCGAACACATCGCCGCACCGTACCCACGCGCTTAAACGGTATGTTTTGCAGGAAAAAACAACACATACGATATTAAGCGATGTCATGGAGATTCATTTCGAAGTTGCCGCTTTGCAGTGAATTGAACCATTTTTATTTTTGTGGCAGGCAGAATAAGTATGCATATTCCAAGTGCCTTGTATTCTTCTTTACGCTTTATCTTTTTATATGTTGACAAGTATGAATTTAAAAGCGGATGGGTGTTTCCTGAATCCGTAACTCCTTATTGCATGCTCCGCTATATTATAAAGGGCAATGCAGTTTTTGAAATCAACGGTACTTCGTATAATATACATAAATGCCAAGTAGTGTATATTCCTGAAGGCAGCATGCTTAAATGTTATTCAAAGGCAGAAGAATTCAGTTTTATCAGCATACGCTTTGTCAGCACATTACAACTTAGAGGAAATGATTTTCTTCAGGAATTCTTTGCCGTACCGCTTGTTACCGATACAAATTCCGGTGAATTGGAAAACTATTTTACAATTGTTTATAAAACGGCTTATTCTCATAATCCTGATAAAATGTTTCGTATAAGGGGCTATCTTGAACTTATTATTGCCGATCTTGTAGCACTAACCCATAACGGCGATATGCAAGAGGTTGATTTATCAAAAGCGGAAAATGAAAATATCGCAATGTCTATTGAAACTATCTATCATCGAGAAATGCAATCAAAAGAGCGTCTCCAAAAAATAAAACACGATCCAAGAATACAGATTGTACTGAATTATTTAATAGCTCATCCATGCGAGTCATTTGACACGAAAAAATTATGCGGTTTATCAGGTCTTAGTTCTTCTTCCTTGAGACGCTTATTTAAAGATTTTACCGGAAAATCTCCAAGTAAATTTACAAAAGAGCTAAAGATGCTTGCTGCTGCACGAAAAATCCTTATTTCGGATGAACCTATTTCTCTTATATCGTATGAATTAGGCTATGAAGATCCTAATTATTTTTCTCGACTTTTTCGTAGCTGCTTTGGTCTATCGCCTCAAAAATATCGCTTGACAGCTCGTATTCCCTGTATCAATTTATCGCAAAAGAATGATAAATAACCATTTTTTAAGCGTTTTGTGCTATTTTTAATTTTTTTTTATCTTGTCTGTCTTAAAAGAATGGGTTTACCATTATTTTATTGTCGATTTGAAGAATCATACGGAAAGGAGATTGTAATGAAAAAACGAATTGTATTGCCGACTGTGATAGCCGTTTTTATCGGCGCTTTGCTGTTTGCGGCCTGTTCAAAACAAAGAAGTTCCGCTTTAACAAAAGAATTAAAAGGAGGAATTACTTTTTGGCATTCTTTTTCTCAAGGACCGAGAATGGAAAAAATTCAAAAAGCTGCCGAACTTTTTATGGCTGAAAATCCGGGGGTTAAAATCACTATTCAAACATTCTCTTGGCCGGATTTTTATACTAAATGGACAACAGGCCTTGCTTCAGGTAATGTTCCCGACATGAGTACAGCGCTTCCAAATCATGTTCCCGAAATGATTGATGCGGGTGCGCTTATTCCGATGGATGCTCTGATACAACGTATCGGAAAAGATAGATTTTATCCGGCTCCGCTTACGGAAATGACACTTGATGATCGAATTTGGGCGATTCCCTTGTATTCGCACGCACAGGTTATGTGGTACAGAAAAGATTTATTAAAAAAATATAATCTGACTGTTCCGCAAACATGGGATGAAGTTTATGATGCTGCACTGAAGATTACCGAAGGAGAGAAGGGAGCTGTATACGGCTGTTCCGTACCGCTTGGAATGAACGATATGATGGCAACCAGATATTTAAATTTTTATGTTAGAAGCTGCGGAGAAACATTATTAACTGCCGATAAAAAGGCAAACCTTACCAGTAAGGCTGCTATAGACGGAATCAATTATTGGGTAAAAATGTGGAAAGCTTGTTCCCCCAAAGATTCATTAAATTTTAATGTACTGGATCAGGCAACTCTTTATTATCAGGGGAAAAATGCTTTTGATTTTAACAGCGGCTTTCATATAGGCGGTGTTAAAACAAATACTCCCGACTTACTTAATTTTATTGATTGTGCGCCTATGCCGTCGTTAAAAAAAGATGATATAAAACGCGGATATGAAACATCAAACATACCTGTAGTTATTTGGAAAAAATCCAAACATCCTGAAATTTGTGAAGCTTTTATTGTTTTTTTGTATGACACAGATCGTTATATTGATTTTTTACTATCGGTTCCAGTCGGTATGCTGCCGGCTTTTAAAGATCTTAGTGCAAATAAAACTTTTCACCAAGATGCCGTTGTTGCGCAATTTAGCAATGCTTTTGATGTTATCAGTAATGCAGTAGGGACAGGTACCGCTATCGGTATGGAAAACGGTCCTTGTGTGGAAGCCGGCTTGTTAACGACACAAAGAGTTATTGAAAATATGTTTCATCAAATTATTGTTAAAGGTGTTGATGTTCATACTGCAGCAGAAAGTGCAGAAAAAAAACTAAATGAATTATTCGAAACGGTTAAGTAAAACAAAAATTATTTTGAGCGCGGCATCTAAAACCTGAATTTTTTAGATGCCGCTTAAAAAATAAAATACTGCAATAATACTTATTAGGGGATCGAATATGGTTTGTGTGAATTTATCTAAGAATAAACTAACCGCTTTTTTATTTTTGTTTCCCGCCGTTTTAGTTGTGTTATGCCTATTACTTTATCCCGTATTCTCAAGCATATTTTACAGTTTTACAACAAAACATCTTTTTAAACCTGTTTATAAATTTGTAGGAATAAAAAATTATATAAAAATACTCTCAGACCCGATGTTTTATCATAGTTTTTACATATCCATAAAATGGACGGTATTGTCATTATTTTGGCAGGTTTTAATAGGTGCGAGTGCTGCCTTGGCACTGAACCATATTCAGAGTGTACGAGGTTTGTTTCGTACTTTGTTGATTATTCCATGGGCATTTCCGACCATTGTTATTGCGCTTATTTGGAAATGGCTGCTTAATGGAGTTTACGGTTTTGTCCCGCATTTTTTGATGAAAATCGGTTTTTCTGCTTCACCGATAGAATTTTTAACTGAGCCGAAGCTTGTTTTTTCCGTATTGGTTTTTATAAATGTATGGTTCGGAGCACCTCTTATTATGGTAAATGTTTTGAGCGCTCTTCAAACGGTTCCTCAGGATCAATACGAAGCGGCTGAAATAGACGGGGCATCGGCTTTGCAGTCTTTTATATATATTACAATTCCTCATATCCGTCTTGTTGTGGGGTTATTGGTTGTTCTTCGTACTATCTGGATTTTTAACGGATTCGATATCATTTTTTTGATTACCGGCGGAGGCCCTGCCGATTTAACTCAAACTTTGCCGTTGTATGCTTATAATTACGGCTGGGGATTAAAGCAGTTAGGAGCGGCGTCATCCGTTACCGTTATATTGCTGTTGTTTTTACTTATGGTTTCGCTGCTTTATTTTAAATTGCTGAATACATGGGAAAAGGAGGGGCAGCAATGAACAGAATTCGGTCAAAGACTAAGCTATTGAGGAACATTGTGAGCTATAGCTATTTATCGATTCTATCTGTTATGGCAGTTTTTCCCTTGTTTTGGATTTTATCATCTTCCATAAAATCAAAAGGAGAGATAACGGGTAATCCAACAGCACTTTTACCTGAAAAAATATCATTTGAATTTTATCGTATTGTTATAGGTCAAATGAATTTTTCGACCAATATTGTAAACAGTATATTGATTGCGGGCATTACAACTGCGGTAGCTATAAGCGTATCTGCTTTGGCTGCATACGGAATTGTACGATTTTTACCCGGATTGGGAAAAATAATGACTCGAATTTTAATAACTACATATATGTTTCCTCCGATTTTATTGGCTATTCCATATTCAATTATCATGGGAAAGTCGGGACTTGTGAATACTCGTGCGGGACTGATTGTCGTCTATATGTCTTTTTCTGTACCGTATGCGGTGTGGTTATTAACCGGGTTTTTCAGAACAGTTCCTCTTGAAATAGAAGAAGCGGGTAAGATAGACGGTGCCGATAAAGTGACAATCTTTTTACAAATCGTTTTGCCTATTGTGGCGCCGGGAATTGTTGCCGTTGCAATATATACATTTATTAACGCATGGAATGAATTTTTATATTCATTAATAATGATTAACGACAATACAAAGATGACAGTTTCCGTTGCGCTCAAATCGCTTGAAGGGCAGGAGGTTCTTGATTGGGGAACAATGATGGCAGCATCTGCATTAGTCGTTGTTCCTTCTGTTGTATTTTTTATGTTTATTCAAAAGCGAATAGCAGGCGGACTTGCGCAAGGTTCAATAAAATAATTTTACAGGAGCATGTTGATATGAAAGAAATTGGTTATGGGGTAGTAGGTACCGGTTATTTCGGTGCGGAATTATGTCGTATAATGGCACAGCAACAGGGAGCTCGTATTGTTGCCGTATATGATCCGGAAAACGGAAAAACAATAGCTGCTGAAATAAAGTGCAGGGCAGCACAAACACTCGATGAGCTATGTAGCTGTTCCGATGTTGATGCGGTAATTGTTGCAACTCCGAATTATTTGCATAAAGAACCGGTAATTAAGGCTGCATTGAACGGCAAACAAGTTTTTTGTGAAAAACCTATAGCACTTTGTTATAAAGATTGTGATGAAATGGTAAATATTTGTAAAGAACACAATGTAATATTTATGGCCGGACATATAATGAATTTTTTTAACGGAATACGTTATGCAAAACAATTAATACAAAGCGGAAAGATCGGTAAGGTTTTATATTGTCATTCTGCTCGCAACGGCTGGGAGAATGTGCAGTCATCTGTTTCGTGGAAAAAGATCCGCAGTAAATCAGGCGGACATTTATATCATCATATTCATGAATTGGACTGTGTTCAATTTATTATGGGGGGGATGCCTGAAACCGTATACATGAGCGGAGGTAATGTTGCTCATAATGGCTCACGTTTTGGTGATGAAGATGATATGCTGTTTATTAATATGCGTTTTAGTGATAATCGTTATGCGATATTGGAATGGGGATCGGCTTTCCGATGGCCGGAACATTATGTTCTTATACAGGGAACTGAAGGTGCAATAAAATTGGATTTGGTTAATTGCGGCGGTACAATAAAATACGGCGAACAAGAAGAGCATTTTTTAATACACGAAACGAAAGAAGAAGATGACGATCGTACCCGTATTTATGCAAATACGGAAACGGATGGAGCCGTACAGTACGGAAGTCCCGGAAAAAAACCTCCGCTTTGGCTTCACTCCATTATGGTAAAAGAAATGCAATATTTTAATAGTATTTTACACGGAACTTCCATAGAAGCGGAATTTAAACCTTTATTAACGGGAGAAGCCGCCCGTGCAGCTATTGCCGTTGCCGATGCATGCACTATATCGAAAAATGAAAACCGTGTTGTTGCCGTTTCTGAAATTATAGGATAAAAGCTTCTTTTTTTCTTGACAAAATGAAATTCCTAATCTAGTATACAAGTATGTGTTTTCTTATTTTTTATGGAGGAAAGAAAGTATGAAACATGTATTAAAAAGAATTACCGTATGGACAATGTTTGTATTGTTTTTATCGGTCGTATTAGGATGTTCAAAATCGAATATGTCATCCGGTACCGCTTCCAATTCAAATCCCTTATCGGATGTGCGGGTGCGTCAGGCGATTGCTTATGCAATCGATAAACAAGCACTTATCGACAGTCTTTTACAAGGTAAAGCGGTTGCTGCCAATGCTCTTATGCCCAATGACGATTGGAAAGCAAGCGGATTAAATAATTATGAATATAATCCCGAAAAAGCCAAGGCTCTATTAAAAGAGGCAAAATGGAATTCCAACTATACGCTGGATGTTGTTTATTATTACGGTGACCAAATGACCGTTAACTTGATGGCTGCAATACAACAATATCTTGCACAAGTCGGTATTAAAATGACCGCCCGTAAATTGGAAGGCGATTTGGCATCTCAACTTTGGGTAGCGCCGCAAGATCCTAAAAACGGACCGTCTGCGGTAAAATGGGATATGGCCTATGCGGCGATTGCAGCCTTAGCGCCCCACGATTACTATAATCGTTTTATGACCGGTTTTTCAAGTAATTCGCATACTCCCAGCGATTCAAAACTGGATGCGTTGATCAGTGCTACAAATGCTTCCGCAGATATTGAACAGCAAAAAAAAGCTTTTAAAGAATTACAAGTTTACGAAAATGAAGTACTTCCGATACTGCCCCTTTACTATCAAAAAGTTTTTATTGTCGAAAGCAACCGTTTAGACCGTAAAAACGCACCTTACGGAAATGAACAGTTTAATTATGATTGGCAGATTACCGAATGGGAAATAAGCGGGGATGACGGTATTTTCCGTACTAACGGCGGTCCTTTACAATTCTTTGAAACGCCGTTTTTTAACCCGGGCTTTCATATGAGTACAAAAGTACTTTACGATCATTTGCTTGTTGCCGATGAAAGTTTGGGTGTTAAAGGCGGACAACTTGCCGAAAGTTATAAAATACTTGACGGCGGCAAAGCCGTAGAATTTATTCTTAAAGATAATATTTATTGGCATGACGGAGAAAAAATTACGGCAGAAGACGTAAAATGGACATTTGAATTTGCAAGTAAGGTAACGGCGCTTAATGCGGTGTTTGCAAGTTCAATCAGTTCCCTGGAAGGATTTGAAGCATACAAAGCGGGAACTGCGGCCGATATTTCGGGTATTGTTATTGATGGAAAAAAGATTACGTTTAATTATGCAAAAATCGATCCGAACGCTTTACTGACTTTTACTCAATTACCTCCCTTGCCGAAAAAATATTTTACCGGAGTAGACCCGTTGCAAGTTCAGCAAGCTTCATATTTTCAAAAACCGGTGGGCTCGGGTCCGTTTAAACTCAGCGATGTGAAAATGGGCGATTATGCTGTTTTTGTTCCTTTTGAAAAATACCACAGCGGTGCTGCAAAGATTAAACGTATGGAAATGTATCCTTCGGGCGAATCTGATCCTAATTTTGTAAAAAATACGAGTGCAAAAAAACTTGATTATGGATATACAAAATCGATAGAAGATATTATCAATCTGCAAAACACGGATCACATTAAGATTAGCGAAGTTGCAAACCGTTATACTCGTTTTATTTACTATAATAAATTTCCGAAAAATTAAAACGATTATAAGTTATCGGTCTTGACGTAACGCGGAAAAGCACTGATTGGTTGGTTTGCTTAATCAGTGCTTTAAAAAACGAATCCGAACAAAGGCACAAAGTATGTTTACATATTCGATCCGAAAATTATTGGTGCTCATTCCCATGCTTTTAGTTATCAGCTTTTTAATTTACGGTGGTCTTGAACTTATGCCCGGAGATGCCGTTTCTTTTATAGCAGGGCCGGAGGCGATGGCGAATATGTCTCCCGAAAAATTGGATGCGTTACGCGAAGCGCTCGGTTTAAATAAACCTTTTCTTATTCGTTATTTGAATTGGTTGGGCGGCGTGTTGCGGGGGAATTTCGGATACAGTCTTACATCGGGAACGCCTATTGCACAAATTGTAAAAGCAAAATTAGCTGCAACACTGGAACTTTCTTTTGCAGCTTTATGTATATCTTCGTTTTTAGGTTGTTTGCTTGGGATTTTCAGTGCACTGCGAAAAGGAAGCTTTGCAGATACCATTCTTACCGTAGCCGGTATGTTGGGTTTATCGATACCGGAATTCTTTTTCGGCTTATGCAGTTTATTGTTTTTTGCAATTAATAATTCAATATTTCCCATCGGAGGGCGTTTAACTGCAGGAAACGGAACCGTTACAGACAGATTGTATCATCTTATTTTGCCGGCACTCGTTATGGGGCTTGCGATGAGTGCCGGCGTTATGCGCTATGCCCGTTCAAGTATGCTTGATTCAATTAATAAAGATTATATAAAAACGGCTCGCAGTAAAGGGCTTCCCGAATGGCGCGTAAATTTAATTCATGGATTTAGAACCGCTTTAACTCCTATTATCGTTTTAATAGGCTTCCGTTTGCCGACTCTTATTGGCGGTTCGGTAGTTATTGAACAGGTATTTCAGTGGCCGGGGGTGGGTTCCGAATTTATTGCTGCTGTGCGAGGCCAAAACTATCCGCTGGTTATGATGATTGCATTGCTCTCCGTTACTGCAGTATTATTGGCGAGCTTTCTTGTCGATTTATTGACAGCAATTCTGGATCCCCGCGTTCGGTTAAATTAGTAAACAAGGATGTGTTATGACCTCCCGTGCATTAAAAAAACTTAACAAGCAAATGGATAAAATCCTTAGACGGGAACAAACGAATAATAAAAATAAAAAGCGCTTCGGTAACCGGGCTTTGCGAAAAATGTTTAACAACAAGCTTTCCGTTGCGGGTTTGGTTGTTTTTTGTATAATACTTTCTCTTTGTATCGGCTCGCCGTTGTTTGCTCCTTATGATCCTTTACAAATAGACTTAAAAAACTGTATGGCAGCTCCGTCATTTTCTCATTTGCTGGGGACGGATAAAATAGGACGGGATATTTTTTCAAGAATTTTATACGGCGGCAGGATTTCAATTTTTGTAGGTTTCGGCAGTGCGCTCGGTACCGCACTGCTCGGCGTCAGTCTCGGTACATATGCAGGCTATAAAGGCGGACGGCTTGATGCTTTTGTTTTCCGTTTGTCGGAATTATTTATGGCTTTTCCTCCAATGATTCTTATACTGCTTCTTGTTTCCGTTATCGGACAAAATCTTGCCAATTTAATATTTATATTTATTGTTACCGGCTGGGGAAGTATGTACCGCATGACTCGTTCAAGAATACTTTCATTGCGGGAAGAAGAATATGTGCAGGCGATGAAAGCTTTCGGACTGCATGATATTGTTATTTGTTTTAAACATATACTGCCGAACGCCATCGGTCCCATTGCGGTAAATATTACGTTAAGTACGGCTATGTTTATTTTACGGGAAGCAGCATTGAGTTTTTTGGGATTGGGGGTGCCGATGGAAATTCCTACATGGGGAAATATCCTTAACGCAGCTAACGATATAAGCGTTTTGCGCCAAAACTGGTGGATATGGCTTCCGGTAGGTTCGGTAATAGCCCTGTTTGTTTTAAGCATCAATTTTATCGGGGACGGTTTGCGTGATTCGGCAGATCCGAGCCAACAAGGATAATTACAAGGGGAAAAAATGATTAAGTACGGATTAAGCGGATGCGGCTACTTCGGTGCGGAAATCGGACGGATCATTGCCAAACTGCCCGACGCGCGATTGGTTTGCTGCACCAGTCCCGGTAAAACGGGCAAGTTATTTGCACAAAAAATGCATATTCCTCATTATACCGATTATGATTCGTTTTTACATCATCCGGATATGGATGCCGTTATTATTGCAAGTCCGAATAATCTTCATGCGGAACAATTTATAAAAGCTTCTCAAGCGGGTAAAAATATTTACATTGAAAAACCCTTTGCTTTATCCGCAAAAGATGCGTCTGCAATGATAAATAGTGCAAACAAATCCGGTATTACATTTATGGTTGGACACATTTTGCACTTTTATCCCCGTATCCGGCAAACATGCGCGTTACTTAACAAAGCCGGTCCCGAAAGCTTAGGTCCTATAATACATATTCATACGGAAAGAACGGGATGGGAAGAGCAAAAAGACTGCGTAAGCTGGAAAAAAATGAAAGCCGTTTCGGGCGGGCACTTGTTTCATCATATTCATGAAATAGATTTGGTGCAGTATTTTGCAGGGGAGGCTTCGGAAATATTTTGTTTTGCCGATAATCTTGCGCATAAAGAAAAAGATTCCGGCGATGAAGATGACGTACTGCTTCTTACGATCAGACATAAAAACGGCGCATATTCTACCATGCAATACGGATCGGCGTTTCGTTTTTCAAACCATTTTGTTCGTATAAATTGTCGAAACGGCGGTATCATTCTCGATTTTCAGAATAACTTATATACGGTTAGTATAAACGGCGAAGTTAAAACGGAACCCTTTTTTGATAAAGATGAAACACAGAGCATAGAAATATACAAACAAAGGGGCGGAGGTGCCGGGTATGGCAGTCCCGGACAAAAAATTCCGCAATATCTTTTAAATGTTTTGGAAAAAGAACTTATTTGCTTTCATTCGGCTTTAACGACAAAAAACATACCGGTCGAATTTTCAGATCTTTTTGACGGTTCTTCCGCATTTAAATCCGTCAGGACGGCAAGTGAGGCTATGCGGTCGGCAAAAACTAGGCAGCCGATTATTATATGAGGTAAAAATGCATACCGGAAAAGACGATGTCATAATAGAAGTAAAAGATTTGAAAACGTTTTTTTATTATAACAATAAAGTAAATCGAGCCGTTAACGGAGTTTCTTTTACGATTAGAAAAGGAAGAACGTTATGTGTTGTCGGGGAGTCGGGCTGCGGTAAAAGCGTTACCGCAAATTCGATTATGCGTTTATTGCCCGATTTATCCCGTATAGAAGAAGGGTCAATTGTCTACCATGGTAAAACGGGACCTATTCATATCGAAAAACTCGAAAAAAACGGAAAGGAAATGCGGCACATCAGAGGCGGCGACATTGCGATGATTTTTCAAGATCCGATGACGGCTTTGAACCCCGTATACACTATAGGTTTTCAAATCGGAGAAATGTTGGCAGAACACACAACGCTTACTAAAAAAGAAATACGTAAAAAAACAATCGATTTGCTGACAAAAATGGGAATACCGCTGCCTTCTCAGCGTATAGACGAATATCCGCATCAGTTTTCAGGCGGTATGCGGCAACGGGCGGTTATTGCAATGGCGATGGCATGTAATCCCCGTGTATTAATTGCAGATGAACCGACGACGGCTCTTGATGTTACTATTCAAGCACAGATTTTTGAACTGATGGAAGAACTGAAAACAAAGTACAAAACAGCGATTATGCTGATTACTCACGATATGGGAGTGGTAACGGAACTCGCCGATGATGTTATCGTCATGTATATGGGGCATATTGTTGAACGCGGTACGGTTGAAGAAGTATTGCGCACTCCGCAACATCCGTATACAAAGGGGCTTTTACGTTCCATACCGATACTCGGTAAGGGGCATAATCAAAAACTGGTACCGATACGCGGTTCCACTCCCAATCCGCATAACCGTCCGAAAGGCTGTCAGTTTTCACCGCGTTGTGATTTTTGCACCGAAAAGTGCAGTCAAATGCCTCCCGAATACTCTATCGGCAGTACGCATACGGTACGCTGCTGGTATGCGGAACATAAGGAGAATTGAATTATGGCCGATAATGTTTTGCTTTCGTTGCGCAATATAAAAACATATTTTCCGGTTAAAAAGGGCGTTTTTAGACATACTGCAGGATACGTTAAAGCGGTTGACGATGTTTCACTCGATATATACCGCGGCGAAACGTTGGGTTTAGTTGGGGAATCGGGTTGTGGCAAAACGACTTTGGGGAAGTCCGTTTTACGCCTAATTCCTCACACAACCGGTACAATGATATACGATTTCGGTACGGAAAAACGCGATTTAAATACATTATCAAAAAAAGAAATGGATAAAGCCCGTAAAAAACTGCAAATAGTGTTTCAAGATCCGCAATCTTCATTAAATCCGGCTTTTACTGTTTTCGGTTCGCTGGAAGACCCTCTTATAAAATTCGGTATGAAAAATAAAGCGCAGCGCCGCGAACACATAGCACAGCTGCTTGAAAGTGTTAATTTAAGTCGTGAATATATGGATCACTATCCGAACGAATTTTCAGGCGGGCAGCGCCAGCGTATCGGTATAGCGCGGGCATTGAGTCTCGATCCCGAACTTATTATTGCGGATGAAGCGGTATCGGCGTTGGATGTTTCCATTCAAGCGCAAGTATTGAATTTACTGATGGAACTGAAAAAAGAACGTCAAGTAACATATATTTTTATTACGCATAATTTAAGCGTTGTCGAATATATTGCCGACCGTATTGCGGTTATGTATTTGGGACGAATTGTAGAACTTGCCGATGCGGAAGAACTGTATAAAAATACACAACATCCCTATACGGAAGCACTTCTTTCCGCTATTCCGGTAGCCGATCTTGATGCGAAAAAAAAGCGTATTATATTGGAAGGCGATGTGCCGAACCCCGTAAATCCTCCGTCGGGGTGTCCGTTCCATCCGCGATGCAATCGCTGTATGGATAAATGCAAGCATATACGTCCCGAATTGAAAAAATACAGTATTAACGGAAAAGAACATTTTGCCGCTTGCCACCTTGTAAAATACAGGGCAATAGAGGAATGAGGTATGCAGACTTCGGAACTTAACTGCGACATATGTGTTGTCGGCTCGGGGCTTGCCGGCATTTCCGCTGCGCTTGCCTCTGCGGAAAAAAATGCTTCTGTAGTTTTGCTCAGTTTGGGAAAAACACTGTCAGGAAGCAGTTTTTATCCCGGTTCGTGGGGCTTAGGTCTTATAGCACCGAAAAACGATGCAGACTGTGATAATTTAGCGGCAAAAATACTTGAGGTCGGCTGCGGTATGGCCGAACCGGAGCTGGTACAAATTTTAGTACAAAATATCGGGACTGAAATTGAACGGCTTAGCCTTTGGGGAATTGCATTTCGTATGCCCGAAGGAAACCGTTCCGACCGTACGCTTATTCCTTGTTTTGATGATCAATACCGGACGTGGCGGGGGCTGTTGTATCCGTCAATGACCCGGATTTTTACAAAGAGATTAAGGCAACCCCAAATACGCACTATAGAAAACGAAGCGGCAATACGGCTATTGTGTTATGACGGAACGGTGTACGGTCTTATCAGTATGGATATAAAAGGCAATGTACGCGTTATTCGCAGTAAAGCGGTAATTCTTGCCACCGGCGGTACGGCAGCGTTATTCCGGCATGCAATCCCGGCCGATGATGTAAGCGCTGTCGGCCATTATCTTGCATTGCAGGCAGGAGCACAATTGCAAAATCTTGAATTTATGCAGTTTATTCCGGCTTATATTCAACCTGCCTATCGAACTATTTTTAATGAACGGACATTCCGCTTTGCCCGATGCATAAAAGACGGCGTATCGCTTTTGAAACCGTATGTTGAAGCATTTAATCAAACACAACCGGCACAAGACCGCTTTACGGAACAGCAATTGCTCAACAGCCGTTCAATGCACGGACCTTTTACCAGCCGATTGCCGGATAAAATAATCGATTTTATGCTGTATGAAACATATAAAAAAACTAACAGCGGTACTCCCGTATCTTTTACTCCTGCAGTAAAAAACGAACAGGCAGGTATAATGATTAAAGATTATTTTGCATGGCTTAAAAAGGAGAGGGGAATTTCACCCGATATTGAAGTACGAATTGCTCCTTTTTTTCATGCGAGCAACGGCGGTATTAAAACAGACGGCAACGGTTCAACCGGAATTTCCGGTTTGTTTGCTTGCGGTGAATGCAGCTCCGGCATGCACGGAGCGGACAGAATAGGAGGTCTTTCCACTGCCAACAGTCTTGTGTTCGGAAGACGTGCAGGTTGTACCGCAGCCGAATATGCTGCAGGATCGGGACGGCAAAACCTTGCGGTAAAAGATAAAACGCTTTCCGGTATTTTATCCGATATATTGCAGCCCTTTGCCGTCAGTACGGAAGAACTTGAACGCATACAAACCGAATTAAAACAAATTATGTATAACAGCGCTGCAGTTATTCGCAACGAAACTGATTTACAGGACGCTATAGTGAAAGTAAAAGAATTACAGAACGCTATAGAAAAACCGTGTCCGTCAGATTTGTTTTTTGTTCCCGAGCATTCTAATATACGGAAAATACAAATGCTCAAAGGACAGCTTACGCTTGCACAGGGAATGCTGACGGCGATGTTGCAACGTAAAGAAAGCCGCGGTTCGCATTACCGCTGCGATTACCCGAACGAAAATAAAACTCAAACAAAAAAAATTACGGTAAGTTTCGATAACGGGAGTTTTAAAATCGGAAAAGATTAAAAGATTTTATGAAAAATTTTATGATAATTACAATGGAAGGAGTTTTGCCATGAGAAATTTAGACAAATACAAGGGAGTTATTCCCGCTTTTTATGCCTGTTATGATTCAGACGGAAATGTAAGCGCCGAAGCGGTGCGTACTCTTACACGCTACTTAATTTCAAAGGGTGTTAAGGGGCTGTATGTTGGAGGTTCTTCCGGAGAATGCATTTATCAAACGGTTGAAGAGCGCAAAATAACGCTCGAAAATGTTGTTGCCGAAGCACAAGGCAAAGTTACGATTATAGCTCACGTTGCCTGTAATAATATTGCCGAAAGCCGCATTCTTGCCGCGCATGCCGAAAGCTTAGGCGTTGATGCGATAGCGTCAATTCCGCCTATTTATTTTCATTTGCCTGAAAGCGGTATTGCGCGTTTTTGGAACGAGATATCCGATGCTGCAGCGAATACCGATTTTATCATTTACAACATACCGCAGCTTGCCGGAGTTTCCCTTACGGTTCCGCTGTTCCGCGAAATGCTTAAAAATCCGCGCGTTATAGGCGTAAAGAATTCTTCACTGCCGGTACAAGATATTCAAATGTTTAAAGATGAGGGCGGCGAAAACTGCGTTGTTTTTAACGGTCCGGATGAACAATTTGTAGGCGGTCTTGCAATGGGTGCAGACGGCGGTATCGGCGGCACTTATGGGGTTATGCCCGAATTGTTTATTAAAATAAAAGAACTTATGGATGCCGGCAATGTGCAAGCTGCACGAAAAATTCAATTTGCCGCAAACCGTATTATTTATGCAATGCTTGCGTGCAAGGCAAATATGTATGCCGTTATAAAAGAAATCTTGCGTAGACAAGGTATAGATATCGGTACTGCACGGCTGCCTCTTGCCGGTATAAGTGCGGATGATACGGAACGAATAAACGCTTGTGAAAAAATGATACGGGAAACCGTCGATTTGACCGATTAATCCTTTTCGGATAAACTGCACAAAAGAGTTTTTATGCCGGATTTGAATATAAGTGTGGAAGATTTATATACGGAACTCAGACGTCGTATTTTGAATGGGGAGTATGCAGCGGGAGTAAAATTATCGGAAAATAAACTTGCTAAAGAATTCCGTTTGTCCAGAATGCCGGTGCGTGAATCTTTTAAACATCTCGAGCAAGACGGACTTTTAACCATTTTGCCTAAATCGGGTTCTTATGTACGTGCTCAATCTCCTTTGGAAGTAAAGGAAATCTTAGAAGTACGTACTTTTTTGGAAGCTTTAGCAATTCGTCTGGTTATAGAGCAAAAGGTGGAGCCGTGTCCTCTTGAAGCCTGCCTTAAACAAATGGAAGTTTTACTTGCAGCGGAACCCTTTGACACCGTTTCATTCGGAGAATTGCATTTCCGTTTCCATCGTACTTTAGTACAAATGGCAGGAAACGAAGTGCTTTGCGACATATACGACAAAATGCGTTTTAGATCCATGCGGCAAGTATTTTTTTCGCCTATGACACCGAGCGAACAAAAAATGACCCATAATGAGCATAAAAAAATCATTGATCTTATTAGGGCAAAAGATCCCGTACAGGCGGAGCAGTTTATCATTAATCATTTATGGAAGCGTAAACGCAAAAGCCTTATTGAGTTGATAGAAAGGCAGACCTCAGCTGCATTGTTATAGCCGGTTCCATGCTGCTATTTCGTAAAACGGATACGCTGCCACACGGCGTTGTATTTTGACAAGCCTTCAGCCAAGTCTTCTTTTATTTGGCAATTTGCAAGTTCGTCGGCGGAGTAGAAGGGAGTTTTTTTCATAAATTCGCCGGCTTTCGGGTTTACGGCGGCGGGAAAACGGAAAGCGTCCAAAAATTGCGCGTAGATTTCGGGGCGGTGAATAAAGTTTATAAATTCCAAAGCCAAATCGTAATTGCGCGCGCCCTTCAATATGCACATGGAATCTATGTACATGGGCCCGCCTTCTTCGGGAACAAAAAAGTCGACGGTGTGCCATTTGTCTTCGGGCACTTCGCCGAAAACGGCTTCGGCATAGCCTTGCACAACCCAAAAGTCGCTCGAAGCGAAGGATTTGCCGAAGCCTTCCGCGTCGAATTTTACGAGGTTCGGCTTCCATGTATCGACGATGAGCCGTTCGGCTTGCGCAAGGTCGGCGTCGTTCAAGCTGTTGACCGATTTTCCGTCAAAGGCGAGCGCGTCTCCGATAACTTCTCGCATGTCGTCCATCATGCACATGCGGTTTTTCAAATCCGTGCGGGCAAAGATGTTCCAGCTTTTTTCGTAGTACGCGACCTTTGTTTTGTTTACCGCAACGCCGGCTGCACCCATGTAATACGGAACGCAGTATTCCATCGCGGGATCGTAAACGGCTTTTTCCAAAACTAAAGTGCTTATGTTTTGTGCATTCGGAATTTTTGACAAATCGATTTTTTTGAGCATGTCAAGCTTTATCATAATCGACGCATAATCCTGAGAGGGAAAAACGATGTCGTAAGAAGCGGCGCCTGCAAGCAGTTTTGCAAACATTTCTTCGTTGGAAGCATAACTGTCTATCCATACGTTTGCGCCGAATTCTTCTTCAAATTGCTTAATGACGGAATCGGGAGTGTAGTAGGTCCAGTTAAAAAGGTAGAGCGTTTTACCGCCGCGCTTTGAAGTACACGATAAAAAAAAGACCGCTGCAAAAGCGCATACGATTGCAAAAAATATGACGTTCTTTTTCATGTGATTCCTCCTCGTGCCGTTTATTTTGCCGCCGCAAAATTCTTTAGGAATTTCCGCATTGAAAACGTAATCAGCACGGTTCCCAAAATCATAACAAAGGAAAGCGCGTTGATAACCGGCGATACGCCGAAGCGGATCATTGAATATACGTACAGCGGCAGCGTTGTTGACCCCGGCCCCGATACGAAAAAGGTAATGACAAAGTCTTCCAGCGACATGGTTACCGCCATTAAAAATCCCGACAAGATTCCCGGCAAAATGGCCGGAACGATAACCTTAAGCATCGCCTGCCGCTCGGTCGCACCCAAGTCGTACGCGGCTTCCACAATGGAAAAGTCGAACTCGTCTATGCGCGCAAGAATCATCAAAAAAACGAACGGAAGACAAAAGGTTGTGTGCGCCGCAAAAATCGAAAATAAACCGAGCGGCAGCTTTATGCCCGAAAAGAAAATCACCGTCGATACGCCGATAATAACTTCCGGCAAAACCATGGGCAAAAAGCTGATTGTCTGAATATAGGTTTTTCCCTTGAATTTGTACCAGCTTATTCCCAAGGCTGCAAGTGTGCCCAAAACGGTTGAAATGGCCGCCGACGAAAAGGCGATGAGCAGGCTGTTGAAAAGCGAGCGCCACAGGTTTTTCGAATCGAACAGCAGCGCTTTATACCACACTAAAGACAATCCGGTAAAGTCGCTTCCTTTACCCGCGTTAAACGAATAGACGACGATTACAAAAAGCGGCAAAAACAAAAACACAAGGGTCAGTACGAGTACGGTAAGCGAAAAAGAAAACCGGCTCCTTTTTTGGAATGCCCGCCGCGCGTGCCGCGCCGGTTCCGATCGGGGCCGTGTTTTGTTTAAGCGGCTCACCAAGGCTCTAAAGGTATTCACAATCATATGCCGCCCCTTTTTGCCGAAGTTCCGGACTTTGAACCGTTTTTAAGCGCCGCATCTTTTTTTATTGAACCGAGCATCCACAGTACGGCGGCGGTACTTAAAACGGTTATAATCATCGAAAAGGCGGCGGCAAGCGGCCAGTTGCGCGTTTTATTTACCTGATCGACGATGAGGTTTCCTATCATGTACGAATCCTTGCCGCCGACCAAAAGCGGAACGGTGTACGCGCCGAATATCGGAATAAAAGTAAAGATGACCGCCGTTGTAATACCGCTTTTTATATTCGGTAAAAGTATTTTTATCATGGAACCGGCCTTTGTTGCGCCCAAGTCGCGGGCGGCTTCCAAAAGCGAAAAGTCGAAGCGGTCGATCGCCGTAAAGACGGGCAAAATCGCGTACGGCAGATACATGTATACCGACACGATAATGACGGCGTTTTTATTGTATAAAAACTGTACGTAATCTTCGGTAAGATGAAGCTGCATCAAAACGGTATTTAAAAGTCCGTCATTGCCTAAAATGGACATCCACGCAAAAATGCGTATAAGCGAATTTGTCCAAAACGGAACGATGACCAAAAGCAAAAGAATGTTTTGCCTGCGGCTTTTTGCCATTGCGTACCCGCATGGCAGGGCTACGGCGATGGTTATGACCGTGGAAAGAAGCGATATCCACAGCGTTCTCATCAGCACGAGCGCGTACGCCGGATTTAAAAGCTGGCGGTATGCGTCGAGTGAAAATTCGTTTACGACACCGCCGTATAAGCCTTTTTTTAAAAAACTGTACAAAATGATGATGACAACCGGAGCGACAAAAAAAACGGTGAACCATATGCCCATGGGCCACGCATACAGCAAACCGATTCTGTTCCGCTTTTGAAGGAGGGACTCGTTTTTCGTTTGAGCCGGCAGGGGCTTTTCGCCTTTCGCGTTCGGGATGCCGCTCATTGTTCAATATCCTCTACGATATAGCCGTCGTTTGCGCTCCACGAAATATACACATTGTCTCTCCATTCGATTTCGGGTCCGTCGTCCAAATAATTCGTGTGCTGTTTGAATACCTTTATAATAGTGCCGTTTTCGAGCCGCACGTAAAATTTCGATTGAAAACCCGAATACACCGGTTCTTCGACGATACCGGTAAACACGTTGACGTTCGGCTTTTGGGGCGGGGGATCGAGGGAAATACGGATTTTTTCGGGACGCACGGTAAAGCACACGCGCTGACCTTCTTCGGTGCGCTCGTAGTCGGTTACTTTAATGTCCGATGACAATTCGGGAATGTCGAGCGTGCACATGAATTCGGGATCTTTGCCTTTTTCAACCGGCCAGTCCCTGCATTCTTCTACGCGTGCGGCAAAGATGTTCGTTTCGCCGATAAACTGCGCCGTAAATTCGGTTGCGGGGCTTTCGTAGATTTCGAACGGCGTTCCCACTTGCAGTACCTTTCCCTGATTCATAACGGCGATCCTGTCCGAAACGGAAAGCGCTTCGGATTGGTCGTGTGTTACATAGATGAAGGTTATGCCGATTTTATCGTGCAGTTTGTCGAGTTCGATTAAAAGATTCGAACGCAGTTTTGCATCCAGCGCCGACAAGGGTTCGTCCAAAAGCAGAATGTCCGGCTCGTTGATAAGTGCGCGGGCAATGGCGACGCGCTGACGCTGGCCGCCTGAAAGCTGGTTCGGCTTTTTGTCCATGTGCGTGTCGAGCTGCACCATGCGCAGGTATTCGCATACGCGCTCGTCTATAAGCGATTTGTTCAGCTTTTTTAACTTGAGCGGAAAGGCGACATTATCGTATACCGACAAATGCGGGAACAGAGCGTAGTTTTGAAAAACGGTATTCGAGCAGCGTTTGTTCGGCGGCATAGTTGTTACATTATTATCGTTAAACAAAACCGAGCCTTCGTCGGGAAATTCGAAACCGGCGATAATTCTAAGCAAAGTCGTTTTGCCGCAGCCCGAAGGACCGAGCAAAGAAAAAAACTCGCCCTTTTTTATGGCGAGATCGACATTATTCAAAGCATGAAAGCTGCCGAAATGTTTCGACACGCCGTTGATGGAAACCGTGCTGCCTTTCAATGTTTTTCCTGTTCCCCCTGTTTTATGACACTTGGAGCAACTTGTACAATGCAAAAAATACAGGGTATTGTCAATAGGAAATATGGAAAATTATTGAATAAAAGCGCGTAATGGAGTATTATGCGGTATGGCAAACGATGAAAAAAAGATTATCGACGAAAGCGTGCTGGAGGCCCTGCTGTACCTGTCGCGCTTGGCAAGTTCGTCTATTGATTTAAAAACTTTAAAAAATCAAGTAGACCGCATTGTCGAATATTTTGACGTTCTGTCGGAATTCGACGACAGTGAAAATCCTTACGACGCCTATCCTTCGACCGACGTCGATGCGCTGCGCAAAGATGTTTCCGTGCACGGCATAGACATTCCCGACGTAAAAAAAATGACGGATGAATTTATGGACGGCTATTTCCGTGTTCCCAAAGTATTGGGCGAAGGAGCGTAGGTCTTATGAAACCGTACACGATTGAATCGGCGCTGCACGATTTTAAAAACAATATGATCAGCTGCCTCTCTTTAACGGAAAAAGCCGCCGCGGCTTTTGAAGAAGATGCAAAAAGCGCTTCTCCCTTGAACGCCTTTTTGGAAATATATCCAGACGCGGCGCAGGCTGCACAAAAATGCGACGACGAGCGCAAGAACGCCGCTTCTTCGGGGACGCTTGACGCTCTTTTGGCAAAAAAGCCGCTTTTGGGCGTACCGTTCGGCGTAAAAGACAATATTTCGGTAAAAGGCAAGCCGCTTACCTGCGCAAGCCGCATTTTGCAGGGGTATACCGCACCGTACAGCGCGACGGTTATTAAACGCTTAACCGACGCCGGCGCAATTCCTTTGGGGCGCTGCAATCAGGATGAGTTTGCGATGGGCTCTTCGACCGAATATTCGGCCTACGGGCCTACGCGCAACCCGGTAAACCGCGACTATGTTGCAGGCGGCTCTTCCGGCGGTTCGGCTGCGGCGGTGGCTGCTGGTTTGGTGCCCTTTGCTTTGGGTACCGAAACGGGCGGTTCGGTGCGCCTTCCCGCGTCTTATTGCGGCGTATACGGCTTAAAGCCGTCTTACGGCCTGTTGAGCCGCTGGGGCGTCGTCGCCTTCGGCAGTTCCCTCGATCAGGTCGGCGTGTTCGGCACGAGCCCCGCCGACATTGCGCTTCCGCTTTCCGTTATGGCGGGTAAAGATCCGTACGACGATACGTCCTGCGATCTTCCTGCCGGCAGCGAACTTTCGCCGTCGTGCAGCGCCTTAACCGACGAGCACATCGCTTCGCTTAAAATCGCCGTTCCGCGTCAATTTGCCCAAGCGAAGGGTTTGGATCCGCAAGTCGCCGCCGTATTCGAAAAAACAAAAACCTGGTTTACGGAGCACGGCGCTTCAATAGAGCTTGCAGACCTTCCCGTTTTGGACGCATCGATCGCTTCGTATTATGTTATCGCCCTCAGCGAAGCGGCGAGCAATTTGAGCCGTTTCGACGGTATCCGCTACGGTAACCGCAAAGACAGCGGCGAAGGCTACGACGAACTGTTTATTCAAACGCGGAGCGAGGGTTTCGGCGCCGAAGTAAAGCGGCGCATCGTCATCGGCAATTACGTGCTTTCCGAGCAGTTTTCGGGTTCCTGTTACAAAAAGGCGATGAGCGTGCGCGCCCGCATTCAGCGCGATATTGCAAAACTGTACGAATCGTACGACTGTATTTTGTGCCCGACCTGTCCGACCGCCGCGTTTAAGCTCGGGCAAAAAACCGAAGATCCCATGGAAATGTATTTGTCCGATATGTTTACCGTATTCGTCAATTTGAGCCGCACCGCATCGATAAATGTGCCTGCGGGCTTTACAAGCGAGGGGCTTCCCGTCGGCGTTCAGTTTGCCGGTCCCATGTTCAGCGAAAAACGTCTTCTTTCCATGGCTCAAGCCTGGTACGAACGCGGCAACGGAGGTGCAAAATGAGCTTGGATTACCGCGTCGTTATCGGCTGCGAAATACACTGTCAGCTTACAACAAAAACAAAGGCCTTTTGCGCGTGCGAAAACCGTTACGGCGGCATGCCCGATACGCGCGTGTGCCCGGTGTGTCTGGGACTTCCCGGCGCCATGCCGCGCGTGAGCAAGGGCTATGTGCAAATGGGCGTTATTGCGGGAACCGCGCTCAACTGCTCAATCGCGCGCTTTACGAAATTCGACCGCAAGCATTATTTTTATCCCGACTTAACCAAGGGCTATCAGATAACCCAATACGATATGCCGCTGTGTACAAACGGCTACGTCGACATTCCCTACCGTCATTTGAGCGAAGATGCGCGTCCGGGCGGCAAGGATTACTACGGCAAAACTTTTTCGGGAGAAAACAACGATATAGACGGCGCATATAAACGCGTGCGTATCGAACGCATTCATTTGGAAGAAGACGTCGGCAAAAGTCTTCACTTGGAAGGCGCGCACAGCTACATCGATTACAACCGCTCCGGTACCCCGCTCATCGAAATCGTTACGAAGCCCGATATGAATTCTCCGGAAGAAGCGGCGCTGTTTATGCAGACGGTTCAGGAAATCCTGCGCTATGTGCGTGTTACGAACGGCAATTTGGAAGAAGGAAATATGCGCTGCGATGCGAATATCAATTTGACCGTTTTTGAAGACGGCAAAGAATACCATACGCCTATTTCCGAAATTAAAAACCTCAATTCGTTCCGTTCGGTAAAAGATGCGTGTGCATACGAAGTGCGCCGGCAGCTTGAAGAATTTAAAACGAACCGGAAAGAATTTAACGCCGGCTATAAAAACACAATGGGCTGGGACGACGTTAAAGGCGAAACGGTCATTCAGCGCACGAAAAATTCCTTTGTGGATTACCGCTTTGTCGTCGAGCCGGATATAAAGCCGTTCAGCCTGTCGGAAGAATTTATCGCGCAAGCCGCGGGGCAGGTCGGCGAACTTCCCGAAGCGAAGCGTACCCGGTTTAAAAAAGAGTACGGACTTTCTTCGTTCGACGCCGAAACGCTCACGTCGACAAGGAGCCTTGCACTGTGGTTCGAACAGGCGGCAAAACTTTCCAAAGACGTAAAAAAGACGGCGAACTGGATTTTGGCCGAATTGCTTGCGGTGCTGAACGAAAAAGAAATCGGCATCGACGACATCAATATTACGCCGAAGCATATCGCCTCGCTCGTAAATGCGGTTGCCGATAAAAAAATCACGGGGAAGCAGGCGAAAGAAGTTTTTTCGTGCATGATTGAAAGCGGCAAAATGCCCGACGACATAATCAAAGAAAAGGGAATGGAAGTCGTTTCCGACAGCGCCGAACTTTCGGCCTTTGTCGCCGACGTTATAAAAGAAAACGCCCAAGCGGTCGCCGACTACAAGGGCGGAAAAACGAACGTGTTCGGCTGGCTTATGGGGCAAATTATCAAAAAATCCGGCGGAAAGGCGACTCCCGCAGCTGCGGCCGCCTTGTTAAAAGCCGAATTGGAAAAACTTTAATGCAAAACGATGCGTACGACCGGTATAAAGAAGAGTTTGTAAAACGTTACGGTACGGTAAGCCGCGCGCGCGGCTGCTATCTGTATACACAAAAGGGCGTGCGCATTACCGACTTGTATTTGGACGGTGGCCGGGCAATTTTGGGCCGCAGCTGTTCGGCCTCAAAGGCGTTTAAAGTTTTTAAAAACACAATCGATCGCGGCCAAACGGGCTTGTTTCCGAATATGTACGAAACACGCTTTGAAAAAGCCGCCCTTTCGCTTTTAAAAGGCTTTGCTCATGCGCGCTGGTTCGCCTCCGAAGAATCGCTTTCTCGCGCCGTACTTGAAAGTCCTTGGGCTGCCGCCGCGTTGTGGCGCCCCTGGAGCGGCCGCGATGATGAGCTGATTGAAGCGGATGCCGTCGCCGTGTGCATACCCTTTGCTTTATGCGGCAGCGGCTATGCGGTACTGTTTAAAGATAAAAACGGGGCGCTTCCGCCGTCTTCCGACGAGTGTTCTCCTGCGCTGCTCAATGCCGCTTCCCGCGCTTTGTACGATTTGGCGCACGAACTTCCGCTCCGCGGCGAAGAGGATTTTGCGCTCTTCGATTCGGTACTCTCTCGTTATTTTACGCGGTGCGGCGCCTATCTTGTTCCAAAGGTCGGCGAAAACCGGTACCGGGAGTTTTTTCTGCACTGCCTCGATTGCGCGCTTTTGCTGCCGCCCGTGTGCACGATTCCGGCGCTTGTGCCTGTCGGAGCATCGCTCGGCGATTTTTCGCAGTTAAAACGCGCGGTATTTGAATATTGATCTGAAAAGTTTTTTCGGAAGTTTACGCTTCCTCAAAAACTTTTTATAGGAGAAGGTATGCAGTCAGAAATGGTTTTACAGTGTATAAAACTGGTGCTGGGCGGAATAGCAGCTTTTTTAGCTATAATGCTGTGGTCGAAAACGCGTGAGAGCGCGTGGATGGCGCTTATAGCGGGCACCGTTACCTCTTATGCCGGCATTTTGTATGACGTACTGCGCGTGTTCGGCATTGCCGCACTTCAAAATGCCCCGCTCCAAATTGCGGGCATAAACCTTATTACCCTGTTTTTTGCCCTTGTTCCGCAGCTGTGCTATGTGATTGCCTTTATCCTTGCGCTCATCCGAAAACGCTTTTAGTGTGCGTTTGTAAAACTCCGCCGCTTAAGTTACTTGTATAAAAAGCACGCGACTTGATGGTCGATTCCCGCCTCTCCTTTTTGTGTTAAAGACGGCTGAGCGTTTTTGCAGCATTCCATGCGCGCGGGGCAGCGGTCGTAAAAATAGCAGCCGGGGCGCTGTTTGTCCGGGGCGGGAACGTCTCCGGTTAAAATAATACGGTGGCGTTTCGCCTCGATTTCGGGGTCGGGAATGGGAGCGGCCGAAAGCAGGGCCTTTGTGTACGGGTGCAGCGGATTTGCGTACAAATCTTTGTAATCGCTTATTTCTACAATCTTTCCCAAATACATAACCGCAATCCGGTCGGAAATATATTGAATAACCGCCAAATCGTGGGCAATAAACAAATAGGTTAAACCCATTTCTTTTTGTACGTCTTTAAAGAGGTTCAAAATCTGTGCTTGAATCGATACGTCCAAAGCTGAAACCGGCTCGTCGGCTAAAATAAGGCTCGGACGCAAAGCTAAAGAGCGGGCGATGCCGATGCGTTGTCTTTGTCCGCCGGAAAACTCATGCGGATAACGGTTTTTAAAGAACTTCGAAAGGCCGACCATTTCCATAAGCGTTTCTACGCGTTGGTCGATTTCGCTTTCGGAAATGCTTATAATGCCGCGCTGTTTGTAAATGCGTAAAGGTTCGGCGATAATCGAAGCCGTGGTCATGCGCGGATTCAAAGACGCGTACGGATCCTGAAAAACCATCTGTATATCTTTGCGCGCTTCCAGCAATTCTTTTTTGTTCATCGCCGTAAGATCTTTGCCGTTAAAAAGCACGGAACCGGCGGTCGGCTTGTACAGCTGGGCAACCGCGCGCGCAACGGTCGATTTTCCGCAGCCGGATTCGCCGACCAAGCCGAGCGTTTCGCCTTTTTTTAAGTTGAAGTCTATTCCGTCAACCGCGTATATGTAATTTTTCTTTGTGCCGAATAAACCTTCGCTTCCGGCCGGAAAGTGCATTTTAAGATTTTTTACTTCAAGCAGGTTTTGCATCACTGTTCTCCTCTACGGTTTGTTCGGCCTGTTTATCGGCATAGAGCCAGCAAGACGCGCAGTGTCCGCCGCCGAAATCTTTAAGCGGCGGGTACTTTTTTTTGCATATGTCCATCGTTTTACTGCAGCGCGGAAAGAAGGGGCAGCACGGCGGAAGGTCGATTACGTTCGGCGGCTGGCCTGGTATCGAATACAAACGTTCGGTATTTTCTTTGTCGAGGCGGGGGACGGATTGAATAAGGCCGCGTGTATACGGATGCTTGGGGTCTTTAAAAATGTCTTCGGTGTTACCGCGCTCCACAATGCGCCCCGCGTACATAACGCAGATGGTATTACACATGCCGGCGACGACGCCCAGCGAGTGGGTTATCATAATGACGGCTGTTCCCAAACGCTTTGAAAGGTCTTGCATAAGTTCGAGGATTTGCGCTTGAATTGTTACGTCGAGCGCGGAAGTCGGTTCGTCGGCGATAAGGATTTCCGGATTGCACGAAAGCCCCATTGCAATCATAACGCGCTGCCTCATACCGCCTGAAAACTGGTGCGGGTAATTGTCTATGCGCTTTTCGGGGGCGGGAATACCGGCCAGTTTGAGCATTTCTATCGCCTTCAGTTTCGCTTCTTTTTTATTTAAGCCTTGGTGCAAAACGATGGTTTCGATCATTTGTGTGGAAATGCGCAAAAACGGGTTCAAGCTGGTCATCGGGTCTTGGAATATCATCGATATTTTATTCCCGCGAATGTTTTGAATTTGCTTTTCGTTCAGCTTAAGTAAATCTTCGCCGTGGAAGAACACTTCACCGCCGACTATTTTTCCCGGCGGATTGGGAATCAGGTTCATAATCGAAAGGTTTGTAACGCTTTTTCCCGATCCCGATTCGCCGACGATTCCCATCGTTTCGCCCTTGTGCAAATCGAAGGTAATGCCGTCTACGGCTTTTACGATTCCTTCGTCCGTATTAAAATAGGTTTTCAGGTCTTTTACCTGTAAAATAACTTCGCCTTTTATGTGTGTCTTTTCCATTCAAACTGCCTCAAACCTTGTTTTTGCTTTGCGGATCGAAAGAGTCGCGTAAGCCGTCGCCTAAAAAATTCATCGCGAATAAAAAGACGGTCATCGCGATTGCCGGAACCAAAAGCAGCCACGGGTACAATTCCATTCCCTTTACACCGTCCGATACCAAAGAACCCCACGACGCAAGCGGCGCCGAAACTCCCAAGCCCAAAAAAGACAAAAAGCTTTCGCTCATAATAAATGAGGGCATGGAAAGCGTCGAATAGACGATGATAATACCCAGCGTGTTCGGCAGCAAGTGTTTAAAAATGATCCGGCCCGAACTTGCTCCCATCGAGCGGGCGGCTTCGACGAATTCCGAATTTTTTAAACTGATAATTTGTCCGCGAACGACGCGCGCGATCGTCAGCCACGAAATAAGCGCTATGGCGATAAACAAAATGAAGATATTGCGCCCCAAAACCGCCATCATAATGATGACGATAAGCATGTACGGCAAACCGTACATAATATCGACAAAACGCATAAGCGCGTTATCTATCCAGCCGCCGGCGTAGCCTGCGACCGCTCCGAGCACGACGCCGATAATGAGCGCCGTAACGGTTCCCAAAAGTCCTATTGCGATTGAGATACGCCCGCCGTAGATGGTGCGCGAAAGTACGTCGCGGCCCAAGCTGTCGGTGCCGAGCAGGTAACGTCTTTGGTGAACGGGATTCGTTTCTATATCGTGTTCCAGCGCTGCAAATTCCGCACGTTCCTGTTCGGTGTATTGAGAGCGCTTTTCTTTTGCCATAAGTTTGGCGGTGTATGCGCGCTTTTGCGAAAGCAGCACTTCTCCTGCGGGTTTAAAAGACGGCGGCAAATAAATGTGCGCAAGGTATTGCTCTTCGTAAGGATAGATGGGTAAAAAAGGTGCAAGAAGCGCAATTAAAATATAAAAACCGACTATGTACAGTCCGACCAGCGCCATTTTGTTTTTTCTGAGCCGTTTCCATGCGTCGTCCCACAAAGAAACGGGTTTCATAACCTGATTGAATTCGTTTACGTTTTGTTCGCTGTCTTTTGTGCGTGCAATAGATAACACGGCAGCCTCCTGATACTTTTTGCTATTTGTATGAAATACGCGGATCGAGCAGTCCGTATAAAACGTCTACAAGCAAATTCATAAGGGTTAAAATAAGCGAATAGACGATAACCGTTCCCATAATCAGCATGTAATCTCTGTTTAAAGCCGATTTTACGAAAAAGTTGCCCAAGCCGGGTACAAGAAAGATTTGTTCCACGACTACCGAACCGGTAACGATGCCGGCAAAGGCCGGCCCCAAATAGCTGACAATAGGAAGCATGGCTCCCTTTAATACGTGTTTATATATAACGACCGATTGTTTTAAGCCCTTTGCCCGCGCCGTACGGATATAATCCGAGCGCAGTACTTCCAAAATGCTTGCGCGGCTTAAACGGGCTATGTAGGCAAAATACGGAAAAGAAAGCGTTATTGCGGGCATAATCAGCGTTTTTAAACCCGCCTTGCCCGTTATCCACCCCGAAGTGGGCAGCCATTTTAAAATCATCGCAAAAACAAGCATAAGTACCGGCCCCACGACGAACAGCGGCACCGATATACCGACGACGGCGACGGACATCGCGATATAATCCGCCCACGAATTGCGGTTTAAAGCCGACACGATGCCGACGCTTACTCCCAATACGAGGGCGATGGTCAGCGACACAATGCCGAGGAGCAATGAGTTGGGCAAACTTATTGCGATAAGTTCGTTGACCGTATAGTCTTTGTTTTTATAAGACGGACCCAAATCGCCGCGCAAAGCGTTGCCCATATAGCGCAGGTACTGTTTGAAAAGCGGTTCGTCCATTTTGTATCGTTTCAGCAGGTTTTGCATGATTTCCGGCGGCAGTTTTTTTTCGCTCGAAAAAGGACCTCCGGGCGCAAGGCGCATCACAAAAAAGCTGAGCGTAACGATTAAAAACATCGTCGGAATCAAACCTAAAATCCGGTTGAATATAAACCTTCCCATTTTTTCCTCATTTGCTTACATTTTTTACACAGTTCGGGTAAAGCGCCTTGTGTAAAGCGCTTCGCCTAAACTGCGGATACGGGGCTGCCTTAAAAGCCGCCGCAGCTTCTTTTAAGAACAGCCCCGCTTTAATTCCGCTTAAAAATAAAAATTGTGCTTATTTTTTCTTTAAACCGACCCAGGGGTGAATATCCATGGTATTGACGTACCAGCCTTCCCATTCATTGAAGTCGATCATGTTTTGAGAAACATAATAGAAGAAAGGAATAACTGCCTGATCGTGTACAACAGCCATTTCTTCGGCCGTCTGCAAAACGTTCATGCGTTCGGCACCCGAGGGCATCCGCGCAGCTTTTTGAATGAGCGCGTCATATTCGGGGTCGTTATAGCGTCCGTCGTTGTTTCCGCCGGTCGATAAAAACAATTCCAAAAAGTTCGACGGATCCTGATAGTCTCCCGACCATCCGGCGCGTCCGATTTCAAAGTCGTTTGCCTGGCGCTTGTCGATAAAGGTTTTCCATTCAAGGTTCTCCAATTCGATGTCGATACCCAAATTGGTTTTCCACTGCTGCTGGATGAATTCGGCGATTTTTTTGTGCCGCTCATTCGTGTTGTAAATAACCGTCAATTTGGGGAAACCTTTGCCGTTGGGATAGCCCGCTTCGGCAAGCAGTTTTTTCGCTTGAGGAATGTCGGTGTCGCTTCCTACGGGCGGAGTATAGCCGGTCATCGGAGGCGTCAGCGCCGTTGCGGGAATTTCGCCGGCGCGGGTTACCTGATCAATCAATTCCTGCCGACTGAAAGCCATTGAAAGGGCTTTGCGTACGCGCACATCCTTTAACACGGGATGGTTCATGTTTAAATAATAGAAATAGCTGGTGAGCATCGGAGCTACGTGATAATCTTCACGCAGTTTTACTTCGTCGAGCATTTCGGTCGGCGCTTTGGGTAGCCAATCCAATTCATCGTTTTTATATTTTTGATACGCGGTCGTTTCGTTTTCGATCGGAATACCCACGAGACGCGATATATGAACGTTTTCTTTGTTCCAATATTTTGTGTTCGGAACCATAACGATTCTGTCCTGCGGTACCCATTCTTTGAGCGTAAAGGGGCCGTTGCCGACGAACTTGCCGGGTTTAATCCAGTCGGCGCCGTATTTTTGAATGGCGTGCATGGGAAGCGGCGAGAATGAATAGTGCGCCATCATATCGACCGCATACGGAACGGGGCCTACCAGCGTTACTTCGAAGGTTTTGCTGTCTACGGCGCGGATGCCGACGGCTTCTTTTCCGACTTTGCCGGCATTATAGTCGCTTGCGCCTTTAATAACCATTGCGGGCATATACGCATAGGTTGCGGCGGTTTCCGGCGACAAATAATACAGCCACGATTCGACAAAGGTTTCCGCCGTAATTTTTACGCCGTCGCTCCACGTGCAATCGCGGAGTTTAAAGGTAATAACGTCTTGCGCGTCATTGCGGGTCCAACTTTCCGCAACTCCGGGAATCGGCGAACTCGTTTGGGGATCGTAATCGACTAAGCCTTCAAACAGCGCCATATACAGACGATGTTCTGGAACACCCTCGATTTGAGTGGGGTCCAACGACTGAGGTTCGGCTTCGCTGTTAAATACGAATTCCGCACCGCTGCTTACTTTGTTGTTTGAGCAGCCTGCCGATGCAAAGATCAGCATGAGCGTGCACAACAATGCAGTAACGATGTAAACACTTTTCTTCATAAGTATCCTCCTGAAAAAAACAGTGCCGTTATTTTACCCTACATTTGTTTCTATTTCAAGTAATACGGTAAATTTAATTGAAAATATTGCAAAAAAATACCTGCCGCGCATATTGTAATGTCTTTTATTCTCGGCTATACTTGTGCTATAAGAGCTTGATTGAAGCGTGCAGGCGAAATGGATTGTCCGCTTCAATACCGAGTTTGCGGCGCAAACTCGTATATTTTTTATGGGAGTATGTATGGCTGTATCGAAAAAAACATTGGGCGGAATTGTACTGCAGCTTGCGCTTTCGCTTTTTTTAATCGTATCCGGAATTGTAACCCTCCAGCTTGACGGAGGTTTTTTCGGCAAAATGCAAGCCGGCATTAACGGCAATGAACTTGCCTCGGCCGTATACGGATTTTTAAAAGGCGATCCGGCAACTATTGTTATAATTGCCTTGGGAATCTGCGAATTGATTGCCGGTATCTTTTTACTTGCAAACTTTTTTGTCGATACCGGGAAAATAACAAACACCTTTGTGTTTATCATCATCGTTATGTGGCTTTTGGTTATCGCTTTGGTTGACGTGATGGGACGGGGCGGCCTTTTGCACGGAGCTTTGGCTTCCGTCGGTGCCTTTTTAACGTTTTTGAAAAGCCTTTCGGCGCACTTGCTTGTGTTGGGCGCCCTGTTTACCGTGTGGAAAAACTGAGGCCTTTCCCGTAATTTTAAACTCGGCGGGCTGTCTTAAAGGCAATCGACTTTTGAGGCAGTCCCCTTTTTCGGTCCATTAGCTCAGCAGGATAGAGCGGCTGCCTCCTAAGCAGCAGGTCGCACGTTCGACTCGTGTATGGGCCATAAATTGCTTGACAGATTCGTCATTTGTGCGTTACTTTAAAGCTATGATTGACGATGATTTTGACGAAGGCGAAGATTCTTTCGAAGAAGATTTTTACGCCGATATTCCCGACGAAGCCTTTTATTACGAGGAGTCGGCCCATAAATACGGCTTTAAGCTCGGCTACAGAGAAGCTTCCGAAGGAATCGATTCCGAAAGTACGGTGGAGAATTTCAATTATCCCGACGATGCCGACCCCGACGTTGTGGAAGTTTTTAAAGAAGCGTATTTTGAAGGAGTCGAAAAATTCAACAACGAATTCGATGAAGAAGACGAAGAGGACGAATGGAATTAAGCGTTTTCAGTCGAAATCGTAATAACAGCCGCGCTGCGTAAAGCCTGCAAAACCGTCCGCTTTGGCACTAAATTTTTCCAAATTATCGCCGTAATGGCACAGCAGCATTTTCTTTTTTACGTCTTCCGGCAGCGTTTTTAATTCGCCGTAGTACGCGTGAATCCCGCCGGGGAAAAACTGACAATCGTGAAAAATCCATTCGATCGACGGATAACGTTTCAGCATCATGTCCAGCAGTTCGATGTCGAAAAGCGTATCGCCCGGAAACAAAATGCGCTCGTCGACTAAAATGCCGCACGAATAAAAGGCTGTGCGCCAGCTTCCCGTATTGTCGGGAATATGCTTTGTGCGGTAAATTTTTAAGTCTATGCTTCCGCAGCGGCTTTTGTACAGGGGACGGGGAGAGGCGGCGATACGCTCCGGTTTGATTTGCGTAAAATAATCTTCAAAGGTTAAATGGCGGCCGTTTGTAAATTCGCCGTAAGCCATACCGCCGCGCAGCGATTGTTCCCATAAAATTTTTTTATAGGAATCTGTAATAATAAAGGAAGGCTTTGGGTGTTCATCGCGGTGTGCGCCGTATCTGCTCAACAAACCGACTTCTTCCAAGCCGCCCATATGATCGGCGTGCGAATGCGTAATCAAAAAATTGCGCACGTATTCAATACTCGAATTATATGTATGGAATGCATAAGGACACATCGTTCCGCAGTCTACGAGCAAGTGATCTTTTCCCTTGATGATGAGTATGTTTGTTTGAAAAAATCTTTTTGAAAAGGCGCTGCCTGTTCCGATAAAAAAGAATTCAAGTTCCCCGTCGTTTTCAAAGCGCACCGTTTTGCCGAGCGGTTTTATTTTCATAATGTTTATTATATCACAATATATAATTTTTTTCATTAGTGCAATTTTGAAAAAAAATTATTTTTTCAAAATTGCGGGCAGCTCGTACACATCATGCACGCCGTTTACCAAAATCGCACCCATCCCCGTTTCAACGGGAACGGCCAAATCGATGTCGTAGCGGTCGCCGACACTGATGCACCGATCCACCGAGGTGTCCGCGCGTTTTGCCGCAAGTTCGAAGATTTTCGGATCCGGCTTTGAAATGCCGCAGGTGTCGAGCCCGATAATGCCGCTGATAAAAGGGTCGGCGCCTAAAACTTCAAGCGTTTTGCGGCCGACCGAAACGGGATTGTTCGTAAGGCACAGCAATTTGTACGACGCAGCGAGCACGGCAAGCGTTTCGGCCAATTTTTTGTCGGCGCTTAAAAAACGTTCCGGATGAATCAATTCTTTTCGCCATTCGACCGTTTCGCTTATCGGCACACCCAAATCTTTTAACACGTTTCCGAGCGAAGGCCGTTTACCTCCGTTCAGCTTTGCCCATTCGTCGCGGTATGAAAATATCATATTGCGCGCTTTTAATCCTTCCAAGCCGCGCGTTTCGGCAAACCGCCGTATTTGACTGTCTATTTGATTTTGTATGTACTCTTCGTTTGTGTACAATGTGCCGTCAATATCAAAGATGATTGCCGCCGGCTTTTCCGGTATTCCGTAAACGGTCACGTGCATCCTCCTTATTGGCGCGCAAGTGCAGCGCTTAAAAATCGCTGATTGGTCAGCCTTCCTTATTCGGAATCGGTTTTTACCAATTTTTCGATAATATTACGGTTGTCCAAAAGATTGCTTAAAGATTGATTGTGATGAAGCCGCGCGATTATATTCGCAAAAAGGCCGCTGACGTCGGTATTGATATACCATTCGCACTGTAAAAGTTTTTCATGGTACACCGCGTTCGTTCCGATTATGCGGTAAAACTGTCCCTTCGCATAGGCTTCGTCGAACAAATCGATTGCGTTGCCCGTAAAAAAAGGCAAGCTGATCGCCGCAATAACCTTTGTCGCGCCCTGCTCTTTTAAAAACTCCATTGCCTTAAGCAGGGTGCCGCCGGTTCCGAGCATGTCGTCGGCTAAAAAGGCAACCTTGCCGCGCACATCGCCGAGCAGGTTTACCGACTTTATGTTCGTGTCTTTTGCGTTTTGCGTAACAACCGAATAATCGCGTTCTTTGTAAATCATTGCAAGCGGCTTTTTCAAACCGTTCGAATAAAACTTATTGCGGTCAACGGCACCCGTATCGGGGGCGACAATGACAATATCTTCCGTACCGCCGGTAAGGTCTACGAGTTTTGTAAGCTCGCGGATAATTTGATAGCTTGCGTGCAGGTTTTCCAAATTGATGCGTGAAAACGCGTTTTCGATTTCGCGCGAATGAATGTCGAGCGTAATAATGCGGTTTACGCCCATGTTTTCATAAATATGGCCGAGAAGACTTGCCGTAAGGCCTTCGCGTCCCTTCTTTTTATGCTGCCTGCTGTACGGATACACCGGAAGCACGAGCGTGATTTTTGCGGCTCCCGCTTGCCGTACCGCATCGACCGTAACCAAAAGCGACATAACGTGGTCGTTTACCGAAAGCGAACATTCGTTTTTGCCGCCGTTTAATTTTAAAACCTGGTGATTTTCCACGTCCTGAAAGATGTATACGTCTTTTCCGCGAATGCAGCTTTTTATTTCGGTTTTGAATTCGCCGTTCATAAAATAGGTGAATTCGGTTTCCGTTACAAAATTCGGCGCACGGTACTTTTCCGCATCTCCGCGCGCGTGTATGTCGGCAGTCATCAAATCATTGTAATAATTGATGTCTTTGATAAAAGCTTCTTTGTCGGTTTTATACAGTTTTGAAACCGCTTCGCGCTTTAAATTAAAACGGTGTTTGCAGATATGACGCAAATGCGCAACTACCGCTTCGGCGAATGCCTGACCGCCGGGACAGGCGATAACGGCCAGATTTGTCGGTTCACAATAGGGCATGGGATCCTCGTTTTTAATAACCTTGGTCTTAGTTATAGCACGTTATTGCCATATTTTCAAGTCGGAAAATACGAATTTGCAGGGCAAGCACACGCATTCTTTGCAAAACATTTTTTATCTGTTATACTTTTGTCATGAAAACGCGCAGTATATTTTTGAACATTTCTCCTCTGGATCACCGCTATTCGCTGTCGGAAGAAAAGCTTTTCGATACGCTGTCTTCGTTTATTTCCGAGGAAGCATCGGTTGTTTCGTGCGCGAAGGCCGAAGCCGCTTTGGTTAAGGCCCACCTTTCTTTGCGCGGTCTTCTTGACGAAAGCACGGAGCGCATACTCGATGAAGCGGCGTACAACATCGATCCCGAACTTGTATACGCCGAAGAAGAAAAAACAAAACACAATATACGCGCGCTTGTAAACGTGCTGAAAAAAACGGTCGGCGAAAATATCGCGCCGTTTGTGCATTTGGGCGCAACCAGTGTAGACATTTTGGACACGGCCCTTGCGATGCGTATGCGCGACTGTACGCAGCAGGCGGTTTTGCCCGTTTTACGCGCGCTCGAAAACGAATTGTGCGCGATTGCCGAGCGCGACAGTGAAACGGCGCAAATAGGACGCACACACGGCCAGCACGCAGTTCCGATAACCTTCGGCTTTGCGATTGCCGAATACGTAAGCCGCTTGGGCAAATCGATTATCGAAATCGACCGGCTTTCGCGCGATTTGCGCGGCAAACTTTCGGGACCCGTCGGCGCATACAACGGCACATCGCTTTTGGTGCGCGATCCCGAAGAACTTGAACGGCGCTACCTCGATTATGCGGGACTCAAGCCTTCCGAGTATTCGACACAGCTTGTCGAGCCGGAATATCTTTTGCGCCTGCTTTTGGAATACAACGTCGCCTTCGGCATTATTGCAAACCTCGCCGACGATTTGCGCAATTTGCAGCGCAGCGAAATCGGTGAAGTGTTCGAATATTTCGGGGCGGAACAAGTCGGCTCTTCGACGATGCCGCACAAGCGCAACCCGTGGAACAGCGAACACGTAAAATCTTTATGGAAGGCTTTTTCGCCGCGCGTTATAACTTTTTTTATGGACCAGATTTCCGACCACCAGCGGGATTTAACCAATTCGGCAAGCCAGCGCTTTATCGCCGAGTATATAGCCGGTTTTGCCTTTGCCGCCGAACGCATGAGGTTTGTCGTTTCGGCGCTGCGCCCCGATAAAGAAGGCATGATGCGCAATTTGACCGCGGCGGGCGGAAAAGTGAAGGGCGGCATTCTTGCAGAGCCCGCCTACCTTTTGCTTGCCGAAAGCGGCGAATCGAATGCGCACGAAATTATCCGCTTAATTACGCTGGAAGCCGAAAAAAGCGGCGCCGCTTTTTTTGAAGTTTTGCAAAAACACGCCGAAGTTTTTAAGCGCATAAGCGGACAGCTGGAAAAGCTCGGCGTAAGTGATGCCGCATCTTTTTTTGCGCATCCTGAACGCTACCGCGGGATTGCCGCCGAAAAAGCGCGGCGCCTTGCACAAAAGTACCGCACAAAAACGGAATAGATTCGCATTAGGCCTTGCGGCTAGCACTGCGTTGCTGCGACTAACGCCGCAAAACGGATGTTTCAAAAAAATCGATCGCGTTTTTAAAATCCTCTTCGTTTGGTCTGTTCTTGTTTAAACCGCCTATGAGCTTTAAGGGGCCGAATGTATCAAAGCCTTTACAGCCGAATATGCCCATACAGATTTTTCCGCTTTGTTCGGTTTTGCTGTGCAGCGATTTTTCAAAGCCTGCATTGACCGCTCCGGCAGTGTAAATAAAAAACAGCTTTTGCACACCGCTCGCAAGTGCTCGTTCAAAGAGTTTATCGACCGGTTTTGCAAATTTAAAGTAAAAAATTCCCGAAGCGAAACCGACCGTATCGTATCGCTTAAAATCATCGGGATTAAAATCGGCGGCTTTGATAAGCACCGTTTCGGGGTATTTCTCCTTTATTTTATACAAAACCTTTTCGGTGTTTCCGTGATGTGTTGAACTGTACACAATGCATAATTTACTCATAGCATAAGTCTCCTTTATCATTTATATAGCCGTATTTTTTAGGATATATGGCCGAGAGATTTTTTTCAAAAATAATATTTCCGTCGTTTAATCTTTTTTGTGCAACCGTTCGGTATGCAAAATCGATTGCGTTGCTTTTGCAATGATAAAAACACTCTGAGCACAAAATACAATTTTTTTGATTTTTCAACAACACTTTACCGTTTGCAAACATAAAATTATTAACCGGACACACCGAAATACACTTTCGGCATACGCGGCAATTTTTGTATATAATCGATACGGTTTTAAACTTTGCGTGTATTTTTTCCTGCGAAAGCATTTTCAGCATAAAGCGCATGGGCGCTTTAGTATACGCAAAAGAAGCGCTGTTGTCTTGTACCGGCTCTTTGTGTGCACACAGCGCAAACACTTTATTTACAGCCGTTTCTATCAACCGTTTTTCCATATCGCCGGGTTTATCTTCCTGTATTGGAGTATGAAAAAATCTGCTTAACGTATGAAACGAAGCAAGTTTGATTCCCAAAACCGGTACATATTTTTTCTTTTTTAATGCTCTTCCCATGTCTTCCAGTGCGACAAACGAATGAGCACCGCCGTACGTTATAAACGGAACGGCAATCTTTGAACGTCTTTGATCCGGCAAAGGCAGCGCTTCGAGCGTGCGCAGTATATGGCTTTCCGCGTGTCCTGCATACACCGGAGCGCCGGCAAACAGTATGTCGAATTCTTGTAAGCGTTTTTCCAAGATTTTTTGCCTTTCGGATTTTGAAGCAAACAGCAAGCTGTCGTCTTTTGTAATATTTAGAATGTCGGCTGTACCTCCTTTGTCTTCAATGCTTTTTTGAATCATTTGTGCAGCAGTCACTGTGTGTCCCGACGGACTGAATACGATTATGACAGCTTTCATAATAACCCTCCTTAAAATACATGCTCTTATGTGCTTAGATCGGGAATGTTGATGTCTACCAATTCCGCCAAGCGTGCAATCGCATCGAATTCTTCTTTTGAAAGAGAACTCAAATATGCTGCAAGTTTCTCGTTAAAACCGGCATGGAATTTTTCGTGATTGTTATATGCAACGGTTCCTTCTTTTGTCAGCTTAAAATAAACGGTTTTTTTGTTATCCGCTTTTTTATATTTTTCTATCAATTTTTTCTTTAGCAGCTTATCTGCAACTTGTGTTACGGCACCGTTTGTAATGCCGAGTTTTTCCGAAAGCTCGGAAGCGCTGTATCCACCGTCTAAACCTATCGCTTCTATAAAATGAATTTCGCTTTGGTACAATTTATGCTGCGTACCGAAAGTTTTGGGTTTTTTATCATTGGCGTTTACTTTGTACTGAATTTTTGCCGTCCGTTCAATAAGACCTTGTATATCGTTCATTAGTGTTCCTTTTTATTTTAGTAACTAAAATAAAAATATCACGATATTTTTATTTTGTCAATATGTTTTAGTAGCTAAAATATATTGATGTGCTGCGAAAAAGCGGAGAGTGTTTTAAGACGGTATTATTTACAATCCTTTTTGTATCAGTTCGCGAATTTCGGCTTCGGAGGGCATAACCTTAAGTGCGCCGCGTTTTGTCGTAACGAGAGAGGCCGCCGCGTTTGCAAAAAGGAGCATGGCGCGAAGCCGCTCGTGCGTAAAGCCGGTAAAGCCGTTTTGCAAAACATCGTGCAAAATGCACGCGCCGAAGGTGTCGCCGGCTCCCGTCGTGTCGACGGTTTTTACTTTTTCGAACGTAGGTTCTTTTGCGCTTATGCCCAAACCGTCGGTGCAGTGCTCGTCCGCATAAAACAGGCTGCTGCCTTTTTTGCCGCAGGTTACGCCGATAAGCGGAATGCGGTAATTCGAGCGCAGCGCGCGCACGCCTTTTTCGATGTCGGTACAGCCGGTTACGAATTCCAATTCTTCTTCGGCGATTTTTAAAATATCGCACTGCGACAAGCCGTATTTTATGCGCTCTTTTGCATGTGCAAGGTTGTCCCACAGGGGTACGCGCAAATTAGGGTCGAAGGAACACAGGGCGCCGTGCTTTTTTGCGCAGGAGAGGGCATATTCGGTTGCGGAAGCTGCGGGTTCGGTTGTCATAGAAACGGAACCGAAATGAAAGATTTTCGCGTTTTGCAAAATCCGTATGTCGACTTCTTTTTCGGTAAGCTGCGTATCGGCTCCCGATTTCCGATAAAAAGAAAAGTCGCGGTCGCCGTCTTGCTTTGTATGCACAAAAGCAAGCGTTGTATTGAATTCGTTGCTTACGATAAGGCTTTCGGTTCCGATTCCCAAATCGTTGAGAACGGTTTTTAAAAGCCGGCCGAAAATGTCGTCGCCGACCTTGCCGATAAACGAAACCGAATGATTGAGTTTTTTGAGCATTGCAAGGACGTTCGAGGGAGCCCCGCCGGGATTTGCTTCCATAAGCCAATTCCCTTCGGCACTGAAACCGTTTTGCGTAAAATCAATCAGCAGCTCGCCCAGGGCGGCGGCGTCAATCGTTTTGTTGTGCATAATTTGAGTGTATGGGAGGTCGCCCTTTGTGTCAAGGTATTTTTGCGCGCGCTTATTCTTGCATGCGATGCCGTTCCGTGCTACTATGTTTTCATAGGAGGCGCTATGGCGGATAAATCCATGCGGCATGCGGAACGGATAATCAAGATTATTTTAACGATTATCAGTTTGCTGTTTGCGTTTTTTCTTATTATGTTCGGAACGATTCTTTTGCGCGATATGGGATCGTGGGGAACAAAACCCAAACTAAACGACTACCTTGAACGTCCTGCTATTTCCGATATAAAAGCTGCTGTTGAAGCTGCGGAAAAAGAAGCCGATTTTATCGAAGACAGCTTGGAAACGAATCAAGCCGGATACGAAAATGCACAAAAACTGTATCAGGAAGAAAAAGACGTGTACGAAAACTGGGTAAAGACGCGCACGGCTTTAGGCAGCGATAATCAAAACGCCGTTGTGTTGCAAAAAACAAAGCTTTTGGAAGCATATAAAGATTCCGTGCGCAACTGGTCGAATGCCGTTCAAAAAGACAGGCAGCAGCTTAAAGAAAAAGAAAACGAAATAGAAGCACTGCGCAAAGAAGAATCGGAAGCGCAAAGCGCCGCCCGCAAAGAATGGGATAAAGCGAATTCAATATACAAGCTGAAAATCTTTGCTGTGCGGCTGCTGTTCGTTTGTCCGCTTTTGGCTTTGGCGATTTTTTTGGTTATCAAATACCGCACCCGCAAATTCGCCGCCTTTATTTGGGGCTATACGGTATTTGTGCTGTGGGCATTCTTTTTCGGTTTGATACCGTATTTGCCCAGTTTCGGCGGCTACGTGCAGTACGGCGTCGGCATAGTGCTGACGGTTATTGTCGGCTACTATGTTATAAAATATACGCAAAACTATGTGCGCGAAAAACAGGAGCAAGCGCGCTTGTCTTCCGAAGAGCGCAGTAAAAAGATTGCCGAAGCCGCCGCCTTGCGTTCGTATACGATGAAGGTGTGCCCGTCGTGCGAGCATTCCTATATGCCGTCGGTTACGAAAGCTTCAACGCTGCCGAGCTTTTGCTCTCATTGCGGCTTGGAACTTTTTTCGCCGTGCAAAAGCTGCGGCGAAGTAAACTTTGTGCATTTTAATTTTTGTTGGAAGTGCGGCGCCGAATTAAAGAAAAAAAACGCCCCCGCCTAAGAAACATACCCGAAAAATAATGTGCCGAATTTAAAATAAAAATAAAGACATAAAAAAAGGGCTGTCCTCCGTGAAGTTTTGAATAACTTCCGGGACAACCCTTTATGTCTACATCAAGCGTTTTTTAATACATGCCGTCCATTCCGCCCATTCCGCCTGCACCGGGCATCGGAGCCGGCGGGGTCTTTTCGGGAAGTTCGGTAATGGCCGCTTCGGTTGTCAGCAAAAGACCTGCGATGGACGCCGCGTTTTGCAGCGCCGAGCGGGTAACCTTTGCCGGGTCGATAATTCCGGCTGCCATCATGTCCTTCCATTCCATCTTTGCGGCATCAAAGCCGATACCTTTTTTCTCGTGCTTTGCACGGTCGGCAATAACCGCACCGTCAACGCCCGCGTTTTCGGCAATTTGGCGCATGGGTTCTTCAAGGGCACGCTTAACGATTTTAAAGCCGACCTTTTCGTCGTCGGTTAATTTGCTCATATCCGTCTTTTCCAGCGCGCTTGCCGATTCAATCAAAACCAAGCCGCCTCCGGGGACGATTCCTTCTTCAAGAGCCGCGCGGGTAGCCGCAAGTGTATCTTCTACGCGGTGCTTTTTTTCTTTCATTTCAGTTTCGGTTACCGCGCCGATATTGATAACGGCAACGCCGCCGGAAAGTTTTGCCAAGCGCTCTTTAAGTTTTTCTTTGTCGTAATCGGATGTGGAAGCGTCGATTTGCGTTTTGATTTGCGAAACGCGCTCTTTAATCGCTTTGCCGCTGCCGGCACCGTCTACGATAATCGTGTTGTCCTTGTCGATTTTGACGGTTTTTGCGGTTCCGAGCATGTTGAGTTCGGTCGATTCAAGTTTTAAGCCCAACTCTTCGCTGATAACCTGACCGCCGGTAAGAACGGCAATATCTTCAAGCATGGCTTTGCGTCGATCGCCGAAACCGGGCGCTTTTACCGCGCAGGTTTTTAAAGTGCCGCGCAGACTGTTTACAACCAAGGTTGCCAGCGCTTCGCCGTCCATATCTTCGGCGATAATGACCAGCGGCTTGCCCGTTTGCGCGATTTTTTCGAGCAGGGGCAATAAGTCCTTCATGCTGGAGATTTTTTTGTCGTGAATAAGGATGTACGGATCGGTAAATACCGTTTCCATGCGGTCGCGGTCGGTTACAAAATAAGAAGAAATATAGCCGCGGTCGAACTGCATACCTTCGACAAAATCGGTTGTCGTATCCATCGTTTTGGATTCTTCAACGGTGATAACGCCGTCTTTTCCGACTTTTTGGATTGCGTCGGCAAGAATCTTACCGATTTCGGTATCGTTGTTTGCCGAAACGGTTGCCACGTGTTCGACTTCTTCGGAACCTTTAATTTCTTTTGAAGCTTTTTTGATTTCTTCAACGGCAAGGTTTACCGCCTTGTCGATACCGCGCTTTATTTCGATGGGAGTAATGCCTGCGGCAACGGCTTTAAGGCCTTCGCGAACCATAGAGTAGGCGAGTACGGTTGCGGTCGTCGTTCCGTCTCCGGCAACATCGTTTGTCTTTGACGCAACTTCTTTTACCAGCTGGGCGCCCATGTTTTCATAAGGGTCTTCAAGTTCGATTTCTTTTGCGACCGAAACGCCGTCCTTTGTGATCGTCGGTGCGCCGAATTTTTTATCCAGCATTACCAAGCGGCCTTTCGGACCGAGCGTTACTTTGACGGCGCGGGAAATCTGTTCCACACCGGAAAGCATTTTTTTCCGCGCGTCGTCATTAAACAGCAGTTGTTTAGCCATTTTTGTCATCTCCTTATCTATTTGGCATATCAATAAATTTGTGTTATACTGTTAAGATACTGATTTTTAACTAAAACGGCAAGGGGATTGTATGATAAATGTTACTGACGAAAATGTTACTGACGGCGTTACCGTGTACAGCGACGGAGCTTGTTCGGGGAATCCCGGACCGGGCGGCTGGGGCGTCGTCATTTTATACGGCGGTGCCGAGCGCAGGCTCAGCGGCGGCGAAAAACTGACGACAAACAACCGCATGGAATTGTTCGGCGCAATCGGCGCCTTATCCGAAATTCTCGCCGATCCGCAGCTGCGTTCAAAGAAAATAACCTTTTTTATCGACAGTCAATACGTAAAAAACGGTATTTCAAGCTGGATACTCAAATGGAAGGCCAACGGATGGAAAACGGCCGATAAAAAGCCCGTAAAAAACAAGGATTTATGGGAACGCCTTGATGCGTGCGTTTCGCAGCTGGACGTAGACTGGCGTTGGGTTAAAGGCCATGCGGGCAGTACGTACAACGAGTTGTGCGACCGCCTTGCCGTTGAAGCGTCGCGCGCAGTACGTTAAAGCGCGCTTACTCTTCGTTCGTTAAAAAACACTTCATAAGGTTTATAAAAAGATATATCTTTTTATAAATATTGACGCCCATTTCTTTTATCGGCTGTTCGGCAAAGTGTATGAGTTCCGGCCAGTTGATAATCATTTCGGGTTCTTTTTTTTCCATATCTTCAAGAAGATTTTTTGTGTTTTTGCCTAAAACGATTAAGTCCCGCGTTGCCGAACTGAGCATGTTGTATGCTTTTTCGTTAATGTCTTTGGTAACCGACTTGAGAATGTTTTTCGCTTCGGCGTCCCGTTCGGCGCGCACAAGGTAGACTTTCAGTTTTGCGCCCAATTCCTTATCGTCTGATAAGGCGCCGTCAAATTCGGTTATTCGGTTCGAAACGGCAAGCAGCTCATGATACGCATCCGACATCGGAGCCGACAGGGCTGCCGAAACCCACTGACCGCGCACGAGCACCAAATCGCAAAATTCGCGGATATAGCGTTTTACATAGTCGAGCAAAAAGGACTTTAAATATCCCAGCGGCGCGCAGTATAGGTATCCGCTTAAGTTGCGTTTTTCAAAGCTTTTATTGCCTTCTTCCGAATAGTTTTTCAGCTTGGAAACCGTATCGGAGCCGAAAATGCTGTGCAGAATTTCGTCGATTTTCGAATTTTTGCGTTCCGCCTGTATACGCTGAAGCGTCGTATCGACCGTTTTGCGCATTTTATCGAGCTGATCATCTATAATATGCTCTTGGTGCGCCGCTATAACGGTTTGATAGCCCGGATCTTTCGCTATAAGCTGAATAATCATTTCAAATACGGCTTTGTCGCGGTATTTTCGCAGCACGTTGAGCAATTTGTTCCATGTATTCGGCACAATGGGCTGTACGTTACGGTATTCTTTTAAAATCTTAAACACTTCCGACCAATCTTCATCCAGGGGCAGCGCCCATGCGACCGTCGTAAAATCTTTTAAATCTTCCAAAATATATTCGGCGCGGATCGGTTCAAAGTGCGGAACATACGAAAAATTCTGTTCCTGCATTCCCGAATCGAATTTTTTCAGCAAAAAGTAATAATCGAAGGTACAAAAGGCGATGAGCAAAGACATCTTTGTGTACACCATATCGATTTTGGTGATTTTATCCACATCAAAACCGTTCATATATGCGGCAAGCTCGCTTTTAACTTGAACCGCTAAATCCTTAATCGGCGTGTTTTTCGCGCGCTCAAGGATCGATTCTTCTTCGAGCGATTCGGCAAGTCCCTTTTGAATGTCGGACAGGTGATAGTCGATAACCATGTATTTAAAGGCATTGGGGTTCGGCGTATTTTTGAAAATCGGCTGGGCGGGGCCGACCGTTTTGTATACGTCAAAAAAGAACTTTCCCAGCTGCGGAAGCGCTTCGCCCGAGCCGTATTTATAGAATTTGACTTTTGTTTTTGAAAGTTCTTTATTGACGCCTTTTAAAAAACGCGCTTTTTGCGATTCTTCGTCGGAAGGTGAAAATAAATTAAGTAAGCGCGCTATAAGTCCCGGTTTTTTCGCGATTTGTTTTTTCGCCATACCGTAAATATGGACGAAAAGCGGGGCTGTGTCAAGGCATTAAATCGGGCGCTGAAATAGCGCGCCCGTTTTAATAGCGAGTTTGTCTTCGCCAAACTCGGTTACATAAAGTTTTCCGGCATCCGTGCCGGACGCACGGCATAATCGGGAAGCCTTAAACGATCTTTAGCTTAAACAACCTGCAGCGCATTGATTATACGTTTGCGGTTGAATTGCGTACAATCAGTTCCGTTTCAAGGTATAGATTTTGTATGGGAATATCGTTGCCCAAAATACGGTTTACGAGCATTTCGCAGCTTAAAAAGCCCATTTGAAAACGCGGCTGGTTTATCGTTGTTATTGAAGGATTGCACATCGCCGAAATTTCCACGTTGTCAAACCCTACTATTGCAATGTCTTGCGGAACGCGCAAACCTGCCTGTTGTGCGGCTTTTATAACTGCAGCGGCATAGACGTCCGAGGCGGTAAAAAAAGCGTCGGGTCTGTTTGGAGAATGCATAAGCTGCAGTGCGGCGGACAGTGCCATATCGTAGTTAATTTCCTGCAATTGAATAATTAAAGCCGGGTCTACGGTTTTACCGCCGTTTTCAAGCGCTTCAATATAACCTGCGAGCCTATCTTTTGCATATTTATATTGAATAGGTCCGTTAATAAAAGCGATGTTCTTTTTACCTAAAGATAAAATATGGTTTACCGCAGAATGTGCGGCTGAAATATCATCGATCGTTACAAAAGGAACGGAAGGTATTTTATTGCATTCGCAGCACTGAACGAGCGGCAGTGCACTGTTAATTTTACAAAGCAACGATGTTTCAATATGATTTGCAAGGATAAGACCGGCAGCCTTCGTATGTTTTAATAAATCCAAAAAACCGTCCGCCGTTTTTTCCGTAATATGGTTTTCGTTTATCAATAAATTGTACCGGTGCCGCGCAGCCGAAGCTTTGGCGCCTTGTATAATTAAACCGTAAAAGGGATTGTCCAGCGTCGGAATATTAAAAATAACAAGCCCTCTTACCGCTTCTTTCGGCGCTTTAAAGTAATCTGCCGTATTGTAGCCCAGTTTTTTCATAGCATCCAATACTTTTTGCTTTGTTTCCGCTTTTACCGATGTTGAATTGGTTAATATTCGTGAAATAGTTGCCGGTGAAACGCCGGAAAGGTGTGCTATATCGGAGTATGTTGTTTTTTTTATTTGTTTTGGCATAATTAAGCAGCTATTCCTTGTTAAACAGTGTACTTTTTTTTCTTAAAAATGTAAAGTATTTTATATTTTCAGAAAATCAAAATATTTATTGACAGTTTTTCTGAAAAATACTATAATGTTTTCAGAAATCAAGTTAAGGAGGATTTTATGAATACAAAAAAGATTGTTGTCGCTGTTGTGTGCACTTTGTGTCTTTTTTCGTCGGTTTTTGCAGGCGGTCAAAAAGACCGTAAAAAATTATTAGGCGTAGTAACGCCTGCCGCAGACCACGGCTTTACCGCCGAATCCATTCGCCATTGCGAAGCCGAAGTTAAACGCTTGGCTGAAAAATACGGTTTTGATTATCGGTTTATGACTGCAGCTGAATCGGGAGAACAAAGCAATGCCGTAGAAACGATTTTGGCTATGAAACCCGACGCCTTTGTACTTTGGCCGGTATCCGGAAACGAATTGCGCAGTGCCGCGCAAGCCGTCAGCGATACGGGTATACCGCTTATTATCTACGATCGTTTTATTGAAAATTTTAAGCCTACCGCAGAGATTTCCGGTGATAACGTTACAATCGGAGAAGGTGCGGCAGAATACTTTAATGCTTATTTTAAAGACGAGTTAAAAAAGGGTAAAGTAAACTATCTGGAGTTTAAAGGCGATTCTTCCACCGTTCCTATGGAGCGTACAAACGGTTTTGTATCCAAAGCACATAAAAATTTTAATTTGGTACAGTCTTTTGTTACCGATTGGAGCCAGCAAAAGAGCATGGAACAAATGGAAAATTTCCTAAACACCAAAACAACGGCTGAAATCGAAAGCATTCAAGCAATTTGGACGCACGATGACGAAATCGTATTCGGCATCGTAGAAGCTTTAAAAAACTATCATGGTCCTGCAAAAATCAATATTAAGCTTATCAACGGAGTTTCTGCAGGAAAACGCTTTATGGAATTGTTTGAAAATTCCGGTTTAAAAGGTATTGATTTTATGGCTTATACTTTTTCTCCTTCAATGGTGCGAGATGCCGTTACGCTCGGCGCTAAAGCGTTGTCTGGCGAAAAACTTAAAAGTTCGTATAAAATCCCTACGGAAATGATCGATAAAACCAATTACAAAACTTATATGCAAAGCGATTTATATAAAACACGGTATAGTTTATAAACAAAAATAAACGGCGGCAGTATCATTGTATTGCTGCCGTTTGTTCGAGGCCTGTTATGAATCTTGAAATGCGGCATATCAGTAAAACATTTTCAGCCGTTAGAGCATTGGACGACGTGCACTTTTCCGTTTCCCCCTCTTCAATTCACGGTTTACTCGGAGAAAACGGAGCGGGAAAAACGACGCTGATGAATATTTTGGCGGGAACTTTTTCACCCGACAGCGGAAGCATTATCATCGACGGAAAAGAAATAACGCACATGACGCCTTCAAAGGCTATGCAGTTAAAAATAAGATTTATTCACCAAGAGTTAAATTTATGTAATGATTTAAAAGTATACGAAAACATGTTTTTGGGAAACGAACTGTATACGAAAATACATACGGTCGATAAAAAGGAAGAAATTGCACGTGCCGAAAAAGTCTTAAAAGATATGCATGCCGATATACCGGCCCAAGCTTTGGTTGACGATTTGGAAACCGCAGAAAAACAATTGGTTGAAATTGCCAGAGCGCTTCTTTTTCAGTCCGAACTTATTATAATGGACGAACCGACAACGGCCCTTAATAATGAAGAAATAGAAAACCTTTTTCATATAATGCGGAATTTAAAACAACAGGGAGTCAGCTTTATATATATTTCGCATAAAATGCCGGAATTGTTTGCCATTTGTGACCGCTACACCGTTTTGCGTGACGGAAAATATATTCAAAGCGGTTTTTTTTCGGATATTGATGAAAAACAAGCGACGCAATTGCTTATAGGCGGATGTTTTACATCGTCCGATTTATATAAAAACGAAAATAAACGCATCGGTGAAAAAACGGTTTTATCCGTTTGTAATATAAACTCCGATAATTATTCGGATATTTCTTTTGACGTACGTGCAGGAGAAATCTGTGTTATTACCGGCTTGCAAGGTTCCGGGGCTGCAGACTTGGCTTTAGCCCTTTTCGGTGCACAAAGTATAAAAAGTGGAAACGTTTTACTTAAAGATAAAGAAATAAAAAACAAACATATAAACGATGTTATGAAAACCGGCTTGGCAATGGTTCCCCGCAACCGAAAAGAACGCGGCATAGTGCCGGATTTGTCGATACTGGACAATCTTTCGCTTGCTTATTTTGTTGCAAAAGATACCGGTTTATTTGTGTCGGTAAAAGAAAAAATAAAACGCTTTGTGCAGTATAAAAAGCAAATGGCAATTAAAAGCGATTCGCCCGCGCTTCCTATTACTTCGCTGTCCGGCGGTAATCAGCAAAAAGTTATCGTAGCCAAATGGCTTGCAATAGATGCCGATGTATATCTCATGGATAACCCTACTCAAGGCATAGATATAGGCGCAAAATTTGAAATTTACAAATTGATATACGATATTGCCCGGCAAGGTAAAGCGGTGATTGTATTTACCAATGAATACCCCGAAATTCGCCAACTTGCGGATACCGTTTTAGTTTTGTATAAGGGACGTATAAGCGGCATGTTAAATCGGGATAATTTGTCCGAAAGCGCCGTTATGGCTCTATCTACCGGCATTAGCCAAATAATGTAAACGCTAAGGAGAAAGTAAAATGCGCTGTATACTGTCGGAACAAAAAAATATTAAAACATTGTGGCATACGCTTACTGCCAATTACAGCCATTGGCTCAGTTTTATATTTTTGCTGATTATTGCGCTGATAATAAATCCCGTATTTTTATCATGGAGCAATATAAGCAATTTGTTTGTTCAAGGCGCTATAGTCGGTATTTGCGCTATGGGAATGAGTTTGGTAATTTCTGCAGGCATGATAGATTTATGTGTCGGTTCGGCAGCCGCTTTTATATCGGGCTTCGGCATTTCGGTATTAAATGCAACCGGCAGTATTGCTTTGTGTTTTGCCTTTTGTATTGTCTCAGGAGTGTGTATCGGTTTTATCAACGGATTTTTGGTTACCAAAGGCAAAATCGCTCCCTTTATAGTAACATTGGCAATGATGTCGGCTTTGCGTTCCGTTATAAATCAAATGGGACAAGGCGGTCCCTTTACGGTTGACAAAATTATGTACCAAAGTTTTAGACACATAGCAGCAGGAAGGACAGCCGGCGTTCCGCATTTAATGTTCTTTTTTATTGTCGTTACCGTCTTAACCGCCGTTCTTATGAGTAAAACGAAATTCGGTACCTATGTGTATGCCGTAGGATCAAACCAGCAAGCGGCGCATTTAAGCGGTATAAATGTAAATAAAATAAAAACACTTATTTTTATCTATGCGGGTGCGTTATACGGCTTGGCGTCTTTTTTGCTTGCAAGCCGTCTTACGTCGATTCAAGCGGCAAGTGCCGGCGCCGGTTACGAAATGGATGCGATTGCAGCCGTTGCCATCGGCGGAACCGCTATGGACGGCGGTAGAGGTAAAATTATCGGAACATTTTTAGGGGTGTTAATGCTGCGCATTATCAATACCGTATTGATAATGGCAAACGTACCGCCGTTCCTTAACGGTTTGGTAACCGGTATTATTATCATTATTGCCGTTTTGGCACAAACGGGTAAAAAACGCTGACATAAGGGGTGTGTATGCAAAAGGTTGGAATTATCGGCGCCGGCGGTATGGCAGCATATCACATTGCCGGCTTTAGAAAAGCGGGAGCGCAGGTGGTTGGGGTGTGCGATGTCAACCTGACTAAAGCGGAATCTTACGCAAAAGAAAACGGTATAGAGTATTCTTATACTTCGTTTGCACAAATGAAAAAAGACATACCCGACTTAACTGCCGTATCCGTAATAACGCCGAATAAATTTCATTTTCCGCTGGTTATTGAAGCGCTGCAAAGCGGCTGTTCGGTTTTTTGTGAAAAACCGCCGGCAATGAACGAAGATGAAGCGGCAAAAATGGCCGAATGTGCGCAAAAGACGGGAAAAAAACTGATGTTTAATTTTAATAACCGTGCACGGCAGGAAGTACAAGCATTGTTCGCTTATATAAAACAGGGGACTGTCGGTACGATTAATTCGGCACAGGCAACGTGGATACGGCGAAACGGAATTCCCGGATTCGGAGGCTGGTTTACCGATAAAAAAATGTCCGGCGGCGGAGCCGTTATCGATTTGGTACACATGCTCGATTTAGCTTTATATTTTATGGATTATCCGCACGTAAATTATGTGTCTGCCTGTACGTACGATACGTTTATACGCAATAAAGCGTTTAAAGGGCCGTGGGGGATTCCCGATACGGAAAACGGAACTATCGATGTGGAAGCTTCATGCCATGCCTTTATTGTATTTACAACGGGGCAATGTTTAACCGTACGCAGTTCTTGGGCTGAAATGAATGAACGCGAAGTTGTGTCCGTAGCGTTTCAGGGTACAAAAGCAGGGGGAAAAGCGGAGCGTTTATTTGCCTGTGACGGTATAGACGAAACGGCTTTTGATACATGCCGGCTGTACACCGAAGAAAACGGGCATCAAGTTAACCGCAATATACAAACGGTTAAAGATACTTCCATGGGAAGGGTGGATAACGCTGCAAATTTTATTTATGCCTTGGACGGTACCGCCGAAGCGCTCAACAGTCCCGATCAAGCCGTTAAGTTAATGCGCATTATCGACGCTTTGTACGCTTCTGCGGCAAGTCACAAACCGGTTATGTTAAAATAATATCAATGAAAACGGATAAAATCTTTTTTCGGAAACGGAAGTTTCCTCAAGAGATTTTAATAGGAGATTGTATGGGACGTCTTATAACGCTTGCATCAGGACAATTCGGTGATATGCCGTTGGAAGATTTGTGCAGAGCCGCACAAAAAATGGGCTATGACGGCTTGGAGCTGGCGACACACGCTCATTTTGACGTGCAAAAAGCTTTGCACGATAAAACCTATATTCCCGGCGTACGCGCACTGTTACAAAAATACGGTTTGCAATGTGTTGCAATTTCCGCACATCTTACCGGTCAATGTGTCGGCGATGTATGGGATGAAAGACTGGATATGTTCGCACCTAAGGCATTTGCCGGACAGCCCGAAAAGATAAAAGACTGGGCAATAAATGAAATGAAAGACACGGCACGTGCGGCAGCCGAATTCGGAGTATCCGTTGTAAACGGTTTTACCGGTTCTCCTCTGTGGGCGCGCTGGTATGCATACCCGCCGACTCCCGAAAAAATGATAGACGAGGGATTTCAAAAAATTTACGATTTATGGACGCCTATTTTAGATGTGTTTGATGAATGTGCCGTAAAATTCGCGCTGGAAGTACATCCGACCGAAATAGCATTTGATTATTATACTACCGAGCGCTTGTTCAAATTGTTCGACCGGCGCAAAACGCTGGGATTGAATTTTGACCCGAGTCATTTGGTATGGCAGGGCGTAAACGAATTGGTGTTTTTACACGACTTCGGCGACAGAGTGTATCATGTACACATGAAAGACGTAAAATTGGAACGCAACGAAAAAGCCGGCATATTGGGCTCGTTTATTACCTTCGGCGACAGCAGACGCAAATGGAATTTCGTTTCGGTAGGGCACGGCGATGTTGATTTTGACGGTATTATCCGCGAGTTAAACCGAATCGGCTACACAGGACCGCTTTCCGTTGAATGGGAAGATTCCGGCATGGAACGGGAAGCCGGAGCAACGGAAAGCTGTGCTTACGTAAAAAAGCTGAATTTTAAATCTTCTGTAACGGCTTTTGACAGCGCCCTTACCCGCTGACGCTGTCTAAAACAACGCTATTTTCCCGCAGGACCGGGGACTGGCACGCCCATAATCTCGCCGATTGCTTGTGCAACAGGAGCGCGGCCGACAACGCAGCCGGTTACGGGAGCTTCTCCCGCGGCAACGCCTGCTGCAAAGCCGTCGCAGCCCGGATAACCGCATGCACCGCAATTTACGCCGGGAAGCACCGCGCGTATTTTTGCGATGCGTTCGTCGACGGGAACGTAAAACAGTTTTTCAAAAATGCCCAATAAAATGCCTAAAATCAGCGCCAGAGTGAACGAAACGGCGAGGGTGTACAGTATAATCGTCATGGTATCCGCCTTATTTTATAAGTCCGGCAAAGCCACCGAACGCTAAGGATAAAAGTCCCGCCGTAACGAAAAGTACGGGAGTTCCCTTCATAAATGCCGGAATATCCGAGGTTTTCATGCGCTCGCGGACGCCGGCCATCATAACCAGGGCGAGGAAAAAGCCCGCAGCCGAACCTGCCGCATACACGAGGGATTGCAAAAATCCGTAGCCCTTGGCAATCGTGTTTAAGGTAACGGCGAGAATGGCGCAGTTTGTCGTAATCAGCGCGAGGTACACGCCCATTGAACTGTACAAAGCCGGCGCCGATTTTTTAAGGTAGAATTCGACCAGCTGCACGAGTGCGGCGATAACGAGAATAAAGATAAGGGTTTGCAAAAAGCCCAAGCCGAGCGGATTGAGCAAATACGTGTACAGCGGGTAGGTAACCGCCGTCGCCAAAATCATAACGAAGGAGGTTGCACCTCCCATACCGATCGCTTTTCCCGTATCCGCCGTCATGCCGATAAAGGGGCAGAGCGCCAAAAACTGAATGAATACGACGTTATCGATGAGCATCGACTTAATAAAGATTTTTCCCAGTTCCAAGTCCGTCATTTTGCCCCTCCTTTTGCTTTTTTCCGCTGCTCCGCGGCTTTGCGTACGGCCTGCGTTACGGCGATAAACATGGCGAATACGAAAAATCCGCCGGGCGCCGCTTTAAAAAAGCCGATTGTATATGCCTCCGGAATAACGCGCAAGCCGAAAAAGGTTCCCGCTCCGAAAAATTCACGTACAATCGAAATTCCGCTTAAAACCCACAAATAGCCCAAGCCCATGCCCAAAGCGTCGAGGGCGGATTGTCCGACGCCTTGTTTCGATGCGAAGGATTCGACCCGTCCCATGATAATGCAGTTTACGACGATGAGCGGAATGAATACGCCCATCGATTCGGACAGTGCGGGAAAATACGCTTGCATAATCAAATCGACAATCGTAACGAAGGTTGCGATAACGATAATAAAAATCGGAATGCGTATGGAATCGGGAATCAGTTTTCTGAATAAACTGATGATGATTTCGCTCATAACCAAAACAAAGGTCATCGCCGTTCCCATGCCCAATCCGTTGAATACGTTGACGGTAACGGCAAGCGACGAGCACAATCCGATGGTTAAAACCAAAAGGGGATTTTCGCGAACAATGCCGTTTGTAAGTATTTTTACGTGTGTGTTCATAATCGTTCCTTATCCTATTCTTCCATTTCAAGCCCGTTAAGCGCATATTCGCCGGAACCGGCAGGAGCGGCTTTTCCGCCCTGCGCGGTTGCTTGAGAAGCGGCTTCAACGGCGCTTACTTTTACAATGTCGGCTACAGACGCCGAAGTTATCGTCGCTCCGCTGAGCGCGTCGAGCCCGTCTTTTACGAGCAGATTCGCATCGGCGTTTTTTCCGGCAAACTGATTGTAAAAGTCTTCTTCCAAAGCTCTCTGGCCGATATTCGGCGTATCGTTCAAAGCGGTAATACGCACTCCGATAATGCGTCGTTCCATGTCAACCGCGGTAAGAACGCTCGCCGTCCCGTGATAACTTGCACCGGTTGCGGCGGCCATAACGCCGATTGTTTTACCGTCCGAAGAAATCGTCCACATATTATCGATACGGATTTTATTTACCGTTTTTGCCTGCATGCCCGGAATTTCGGTGTAAGAAGGCAGGCTTGAGCCTTCTTTTGCAGGAAAAAGTTCGGCAAAGGCCGATTCAAAGTCAAACACGGCTGCCGCTTTCGGTGCCGCAGGAGCTGCGCCCGAGCCGGCTTTTCCGCCGTGGTGTGCAGCCAAATAATTGCCGGCAACCCACACGGCGTAGTTTACAATGTTCGTAACGCCCTTGGTTGTAATGGAAGCGCCGCTTAAACCGTCGAAGTCTTTGCCGGCTTCCAGCGTGTTTTCGGCATTTAAGCCGGTAAACTGATTTAAAAATTCCGGTTCGTTTGCCCGTTGACCGAAGCCGGGGGTGTCGGTCAACGACAAAAATTGAATGCCTGTTATCGTGCGGTTTAAATCCAAGCCGATAAGCATAGTCGCTTTATCGTAAGTGGGTCCTGCGGCTTCAACGACCGCGCCGAGTACTTTTCCGCCTTTTTCGGCCGTGTACAGCGCGTTAATCGCAATCGGATTTGCCGCATCGCGTTCAAAGTTTTGTACGGGAACAAAGGAATCGGCTTGTTCAAAAACGATTTTCATTCCCGCGCCGGCTTTTTCCTGTTTTACCCGTTCTATGGCGGGCGCCGTTACGTTGTACACAAAGGCCAGCGACACGCAAGCAACCGTCGCGTAAGCGGCAAGGGTAAAGCCCAATTTCAGTATTTTTTTCATTTTGCGCCCCCGTTTGCTTTTTCGGCTTTTTTGCCGGCGAACATTTTCGGATAGCCGTATTTGCGTCCGATAAGTTTTGCCAAAAAGGGAGTAAGCGCGTTCATAATGAGAATGCTGAACATAACGCCTTCAGGATAGCCGCCGAACTTTCGGATTAAAAAGGTTATTAAGCCGCAGCCTGCTCCGAATATAAGCCGGCCGTACGATGTCGGCGGAACGGTTGTGTAATCGGTTACCATAAATATCGCGCCGAACAATAAGCCGCCGGTAAGCACCGATGCGACGATGTCGCCGCCTGCCAAAAAGGTCGGAACGGCTGCAAAGACAATCATAGTTAAAGGGGCGCGCCAATCGATGATTTTCGTAACAAGCAAAAAGACGGCGGCGAGCAAAATAAGGGCGGCCGACGTTTCGCCTATGCAGCCGGCTCTGTTGCCCATAAAAAATTGCAGGTAGTCGCCCGGCAAAAACGCTGCGCTTCCTTCTTTTATGTGCGTTAAAACCGTTGCCGAACTTACCGCGTCGGTTGCCGGCTCAAGCCAATGCGAACCCATTGCCGCGGGAAAGCTTGTAAACAAAAAGGCGCGGCCGACCAAGGCCGGGTTGAATACGTTCGAACCTATGCCGCCGAAAAATTCCTTTGCGATAACGATTGCAAAAAAAGCTCCCAAAACGGTCATCCACACGGGAAGGGCGGGCGGCAAAGTCAATGCCAAAAGCAAACCCGTTACGACGGCCGAAAGATCGTTTATTCTTACCGGGCGCTTAAACAGCTTTTGTATAAGGAATTCGAAAACGACGCAGGAAAGGGTCGAAACCGCTATGTTCAACACGGCCGGAAGACCGAAGAGTATGCCGCCGTACACGGCCAAAGGTATAAGGCTTACTATGACGATGAACATCGTGCTTTGCGTCGTACGGGGCGTCTTAAAGTGCGGGCTCGTCGATATATAAAGTTGATTTTTATCCGTATTTGCGGACATTATTTTCCTCCTCGTGCAGCGGCCAATCGTGCTTGTTTTTGTTTTTCGGCGCGGAGCTTTTGTTTTCCCGTGCGAATTTTTTGAACGAGCTGTACCTTTGCGGGGCACACCCACGCGCACGAGCCGCACTCTATGCAGTCGGAAAGTCCGTAACGCACGGCGTCTTTTAAATTGCCGGCCGTCACCGATTTTACCATCATAACCGGATACAACGCGCAGGGACACACGCGAATGCAGTGCCCGCAGTTAAGGCAGGGACTTTCTTCGGCCAGGGAAGTTTCCTTTTCGGTAAGAAAAATAATGCCGTTGGTATTTTTTTGTATCGGAAAATCGGTACTCGGCATCGTATAGCCCATCATCGGGCCGCCGACAACGATTTTTTTTACGCTTTCGGCAACGCCGAATTCGTGGGGAATAAGGTCGCCGACCAGCGTGCCGACGGGAACGAGGATGTTCCTCGGCTTTGTGCATGCGCCGCCGGAAACCGTAAGGCCGCGGTCAACAAAGGGTTTGCCTTCACGAAATGCTTCCGATATGGCTTTTACGGTGCCGACGTTTTGGATAATGCAGCCTATGTCGCAGGGAAGGCCCCCCGAAGGAATTTCGCGGCCGACGGCGGCTTTTACGAGATTCTTTTCGCCGCCTTGCGGATATTTGGTTTTGCATACCGATACGGCCATTTTTTCACCGAAACCCGCTTTTTCGACGGCGTCTTCAAGTACGGGCACCAGCGCAATTTTATTATCTTCCAAAACGATGATGCCCGTTTGCGCTTGTGCAATGTGCATGATGATTGAAAGCCCGTCGATGATTTTATCGGCCGATTCGATTATCGTGCGCGAATCTATCGTAAGATAGGGCTCGCATTCGGCCGCATTTATTAAAATGCAATCGATGGGTTTGTCGGCCGGCGGGTTCAGTTTTACATGGGTCGGGAATGCCGCTCCGCCCATGCCCACAATGCCCGCTTGCCGAATCCGTTCGAGCGCCTGCTCTTTTGTGCATGAGAACGGATCGAGCGGATCCATAAAAGCGGTTTTATCCGAGCCGTCGGAAGCGATAAGGATGCAGGATGCGTAAAGGTTTCCGGCAACCAAACGGTTTTCGATGCTTTTTACGGTACCGGAAACCGATGCGTGAACCGGAACCGACATATACTCGCCCGATTCGGCAATTTTTTGGCCGCGGATTACCGTATCTCCGACGGCGACAATCGGCTGATTGGGAGCGCCGCCCTGCGTTACGGGAATGCTGACGGTCTTTGAAGAAGGAAAAGCCTGTTCTACGGCGGATTTTTCAGTCAGTTCCTTGTATTCGGGCAGATGAATTCCGCCCTTAAAGGTGTGTGTTGTCATGCGTAATATTGTATTCACTTATGCATTTTCGGTCAATGCTGCACTGCGGGGATTGGAAAAAAAAGACAAAATACGTTACACTATGGGAATTAATTGGTTATAAGTCAGGAGGTATTCAATATGAAATTCGGAAAAAGTAAAATTGTAAAAACGTGCGCGTTTTTTATGCTGTTTTCATGCGCCGTTTTTGCCTACAATCCGCCGCCCGGAGGAGATGCGCTGTATTCGTTTACATCTCCGTTTATGCTTTCGGCCGAGCGCTCAAGTGCAGGCGGTCCTTTGTTTCACGTTCATCCGGGACATACGAGCGTAAACCCCGCTTTGCCGGCCGTCGAACAGCGCATTGTTATCGATGCCGCATACACGGCGCTTATCGCGAGTGCGCAAAATAAAACGTACGGTCAGGCCTTTAATATCGGCGGCCTTCTTCCGAGCAGATATGGTGTATTTACCGGCGTTATGCAAGGCGTTTTCGTTCCGTTTAACGATATGCTTTTAAAAAATAGTTTTACCGTACGCGCCTCTTATTCAAAAGATATTACCGATTGGCTGTATGTCGGCTTGGGAGCCTACGGCACTTTCGGCGACGATTGGGCTTTGGGTGCGGATATAGGCATGCTTTATTTACCCGAAAAAATTGAAGGCCTTTCTTTTATACGCAAACCGCGCTTTGCCTTTTCGCTTACGGGCATAGGCAAAAATCTCAAACCTGCAACAATCGGTTTGGACGGTTCGGCGAATAAGATAACTTCGTTTCCGTCAATCTTTACGCCGCACTTCGGCTTTGCGGGAACATTGTTCGAAATAAAACATCTTTCGGGCGGTTTTTCGTTGGACTTGTCTTTTCCGACCTTTCAAAACCTCGTGTTCGACGCCGGTTTGCAGTTTTTAATTGCCGATACGGTGCGGCTTTCGACCGGCTGGCAGTACAACGCACGCGAAGCTTGGGCAAAGAAAAACTCGTGGTATCCGTCGGTTTCGCTGAGCGTTAAATTCGGCTTTACGACTACGGATGAATCCATTTTAAGCAAAAAGGGCTGGCAGCAAAGCGAAATGATTGTGTCTACCGCGTACCGTCCGCTGCACTCAGGCATACATGCGGCTTCCGGCGGCGCGGCTTTGTATTTGGGGTTAAAAGATACCGCCGCACCTGAAATAACTTTGTGGGGGAAAGATGAATAAGTTGAAAAAAATCGGCCTTCGAGGCAAAACCGCTCTTCGAGCCTGTGCTTTTGCATTTTGTATGTTTTCTGCGGCATATTCCGTTTTTGCCGAAAGCGCGAAAACGGTGTATATTTCGCCGAATAACGACGGCGTTCAAGATCAGCTGGTCGTTCCGTTTTCGGTTAATGAAAAGCGCTACGTAAGCGAATGGAGTTTTGTGATTACCGATGAAAGCGGCAAGGTTGTGCGCACAATCGACAACAAAGAAGTACGCCCCGAAAAGCTTACGTTTATAACCTTCTTTAAACAACTGTTTAAACCCAAACAGGGAGTGCTTATTCCCGATTCGCTTATTTGGAACGGAGTTTCCGATGCGGGCGAAACGGTTCCCGACGGAACGTATTTTTACTATGCGACCGCAGCCGACGACAACGGCAACGTAAATAAAACGTCCTTGTACACGGTTATAGTCGATAACAGCGAACCGGTAATAGAATTGACCCAGCCTTCCGAAGCGATGAAAACCTTCGGGGCCGGTAATAAGGCGGATGTTACGATACGGCAAACCGGTTCCGCCGAAGATTTGTGGACAGCCGAAATTCTCGATAATTCGGGAAAGGTTGTGCGCACGTTTACGTGGAAAGATTCAAAACCTTCGGATTTTACGTGGGACGGTAAAAACAACGACGGCGCCGCCGTAAAAGAGGGCGTCTATTCGTACCGGATTTCCGCGGTTGATCGCGCGGGCAATAAATCGCCTGCAGTCCAAGTGTCCAACATTATTTACGACGCAGTTCCGCGTTCGGTAAACATGACCGTTGCGGGAAGCCCGTTTTCGCCGAACGGCGACGGCGTAAAGGATACGGTTTCCGTAGAGCTTTCCATGCCCAATTCTTCCGGCTTATTGAATTGGTCGGTCGCCGTCCGCAGCAAAGACAAGGATGTGCGTACCTTTTCTTCAAAGACTCTGCCTCCGGCTTCTCTTAACTTTGACGGAAGAAGCGATGCGGGCGCCGTACTTGCCGACGGCGATTATCAGCTTGTATTTTCCGCCCTTTTTAACAACGGGCAGGAATCGCGCATAAGCCGCAATATAACGGTTGACAATACGCCGCCGGCCGCATCGGTACGCGCCGAGCGTTCCATATTCAGCCCCGACGGTGACGGCAAGCTCGATACCATGCGTATTTTTCAGGAAGGTTCGAAAGAAAAGGATTGGCGTGCGGTTATTTCCGACGAAAAAGGACGGGCCGTAAAAACATGGACCTTCGGCGAAACGCCGGCTGCAACGGTCATATGGGACGGAACCGCTTCCGACGGCGGCATTGCCGACGGTTTTTATACCTACGAATTGGCCGCAACCGACCTTGCCGGCAATACGGGACGGGCAAAAACATCGCCCTTTGAATTGAATACCGGCACGACCGAGGTTATTTTGGCGGTCAATCCCGAAGCGTTCAGCCCGAACGGCGACAAAATTCAAGATACTGTAATTTTTACGCCGCGCGTGCGTACGGCTGCGGGAATCGCTTCGTATGAATTGAAAATCTTCGATGCATCGGGTGCCGCGGTAAAAACATTCAGCGATAAACGGAACCTTCCCGGCTCCATAAGCTGGAACGGCCTTTCCGACGGCGGCACTTTGTGTAAAGACGGAATGTACAGCGCATCTTTGTTGACCGTATCCAAAAACGGAAGCGAAGCGGTGTTTGCGACAAAACCGTTCGAATTGGATACAAGCTACCCCGAAGCCGCCATGAGCGCTCCGTATACGCAGTTCAGCCCGAACGGCGACGGCAATAAGGATACGCTGAACGTGTCGGTAAAAACAGGTAAAGAAAAACTGTGGAAAGCCGTCATAAGCGATAAAAACAAAGCCGCCGTGCGCTCTTTCAGCTGGGAAGGAGAAGCCAAGCCTTTCAGCTGGGACGGAAAAGACGAAGCGGGCAATACGGTTGCCGACGGAACGTACACACTCGTTCTTTCGAGTACCGATGCTGCCGGCAATACGGGGAGCGCGGTCTTAAAAGATGTGCGCGTTGACAACCGCCGCGTAAAAGTGTTCGTAACAGCCGAACGCGAAGCATTCAGCCCGAACGGCGACGGCGCAGCGGACGAACAGCGCTTCAGTATCAGAACAACCCTTGCCGACGGAATAGAATCGTGGCTGTTTACCGTTAAAAATACCGCAACCGGCGAAACCGTTTACGCAAGAGAGCAAACGCCCGGCGAAGCCCTTCCTTCAACTATAAAGTGGGACGGAAAATCGTCTAACGGGCGCATTGCCGAAGGTAATTTAACCGGTACGCTGCAAGTCGTCTATGCAAAAGGCGATAAGTTGAACGTATCGACCGCACCGTTCATATGCTCGGTAACGCCGCCCAAACTGAGCGTGCGTACCGCCCCCGAATATTTCAGTCCCGATAACGACGGTACGGACGACGATTTGTTTATCAGCTTAAAAGGAACGAGCGTCGTGCCGTTTAAAAGCTGGTCGTTTGAAATCAATGATCCGAACAACGGAAAAACCTTTTGGAAAACCTCCGGCAAATCGGCGATTTCGGAACGTATCATCTGGGACGGAAGGAGCAATAGCGGCGAATTGGTTCAGTCCGCAGTCGATTATCCGTATAAGTTTACGGTAACCGACAGTTTGGGTATGACTTCCGTTGCCGAAGGTATTGTTTCGGTGGACGTTTTGGTTATCCGCAGCGGCGACGTGCTGAAAATGCAGGTTCCGTCGATTATATTCAGAAGCGACAATGCCGACTTTAACGGCAAGGACAAGGATCCTCAGCGCGGGCTTGACCAAAGCATTATCGACAACAATTACCGCGTATTAAAGCGTATTGCTCAAATACTCGAAAAATTCCGCGATTACAATGTAACGATTGAAGGGCATGCAAACAATATAAGCGGAACGGAACGGGAAGAAACGTCGACGGCAAACGGCAATATTCCGCTGGTTCCTCTGTCGGAGGCTCGGGCTAAAACCGTTAAAGAAATTCTCGTGTCGTACGGTATAAACGCATCGCGTTTAAGCACCGTCGGCCGTGGAGGACGGATGCCCGTTGCGGCACGAGCCGACAAAGACAATTGGTGGAAAAACCGCCGCGTCGAATTTATATTGAATAAATAAAAGATTTTAAAAACGGATTTTTGAATGTAAAACTTATCGGGGACGGCGCAAAAGTAACCGGCTTTTGCGCCGTCCCCTTTTTTAATCTATACTGATAACCGACGCGATTCTGCCGTCGGCAGTGTATACTTTTTTAGGATTTTTGTCGTCGGCAAAGGCGCTCATTCCCTTGTAAAACGCGTAATAATAGGTACCCTTCGGCAGCGACAGTTCAAGCTGATACAAGCCGGGACTTGTTTCCTGCAATTCGTAAATAAAAGAATCCCAGTTTGTAAAAGTGCCGCCCAAACGTATGCGCTGGCCGCTTTCGCCTTCGTACACAAAGCGCACGGTGCCCGGTGCAATGTTGCCGGCAGAGTTTACAGCGCCCGCCGCTTGTGCGGCGCCGGTACGTTTTTCAATCGGTCGGTCTATAAGGACCTTCGATACGTTCACATTGGCGTTTTCCGCAAATTCCGCGTTTGTATTGTGCGGGTCGGCCGTCCACAAGCCGTCTATAACCAAACGGTATTTTATGGATGTCAGATTTTGCGGAATTTTCAAAACATAAAACAACAGGTTCGGCGCGCTCGCCTCTTCGAGGTTCGGCTTTACCAAACGCCTGAATGAATGGACGCGGCGGTAGTTTTCAAAATCGAAGGCAATACCCGTATGACGCGCATAAGCGTCCGCGGTAAAAATTACGTAATCGCCGAAAACGACAGGTTCGCGCACGGTTTTTATCTGCGAAATAATCGAATCCTGAATAATCTGATTGCCGGCAAACAAATCGCCTTCAAGTGCGTGAACGGACGCTAAGAGAATAAAAAAAAGACAACTTAAATAAATGCGTAAATAAATGTGTTTCATTTAACTTTTACGAATATCGGCACTTGTGCGGCAAAGGTTTACGTTTTTCGCCGCCGATAAAGTGCGTAAACAAAAACGCCGATAATATCTAAGGCGGAAAATAGTCGAGTTGTTCGTTCCGCCTCTTGTTATTATTAAGCGTTGTGGGGTAAAATTATACAAAGATGCCCGGAATAGATCAGCTGAAGCAATTTGATAACGACATACTCCCTATAGGCGGCGAGCCGGAAATACGGCAGCGGAACGGCACAACCATGCCCGAAGTTGCCGTACCCGAAAATCTTCCCGAAGGCGACGATTCTCTCGACTTTGAATTCGGCCTTCCGCAGCGCGAAGAGGATGTGAATGAAGACGCCGTTGCGGACGAAGGTGCTACCGAAGACGCGGACGCTACGGCCGGGGCCGATTTTGGTGTCGAGTCTGCGGAATCCGCCGCCTTGCCCGAACAGCCGCCCATTCCTTCTATGGAAGATCTTGATCCGGATATTGCGGCTTTTTTAGCGGGAACCGCTTCGAGCCCGGCTCCTTCTTCACAGCCGGCATCCGATACGGATGATTTTTCAATCGATGCCGGTGATGCGAGTGCTGCCGAAACTCCTTCTGCGGAAACATCTCCGTTTGCAGGGGACTTTGACCTTGATGATTTGGGCAGCCTTGACAATCTCGATATGGATTCGTCCTTTCTTTCGTCTTCCGCTCCTGCCGCCGAAGTTGAAGATACGGACGCGGCGCCTGCCGAACAGGGCAACCTTGCCCCGCAGCCGGCAGGGGACGCGGCGCCGGACAAACCGGCCGGTTTTACGGTACAAACGGAAAGTGTCCCGGCGGCCGAAGCTGCAAAAGATTTTCCGGCTTCCGATGAAGGTTTTAATTTAAATGCCGACTTGCCCGATGAACTGAATGAGGGTTTTAACTTAAACGCCGATTTGCCGGATGAATTAAATGAAGGCTTTTCTCCTGAAAGCAATCTTGAGGACACCGAGCTTGCAGCAGCCGTAAAAGATTTTGCTTTGGACGATGATATCGATTTTGACGGTCCGGTAGAAGAAATGCCGCACGAAGAAGAAACGGCCGAAGAGGACAATCTTTCGCTCGGAGACGACGATACCGATTTTGACAGTTTTGAAATTCCCGGCTTTTCGGATACGGCAGCTCCCACCGCTGCCGCCCAAATTTTCGGAACCGCAAAGAAAAAGGGTTCGCAAACCCAAGACGATTTCGATCGTACATATTTAAGCGAACAGGAATATAAGAGTTTCCGCGAAAATCTGCACACGTATCCGCTTAACGTGCGCATCGCCGTCGAGCAGCTCATTGCAAAAGATGAGTTTACCGACGCGGCCGTAATGGAAGTTTTGTTCAAAGTTATAAAGAAAGTTTCCGCGCGTCAGCTTGCCTCGCATTTGGAAAAAATGCTCGATATTTCAATCAGCGTTCCTTTGAACTTCGAACGGAGAACAGCCGAACAATACGCGATGTATAAAACATCGCTGGAATATCAGCTGAAAAACCGGATTATTCCCGGCGCGATTCTCGCGCTCGTTTTAGGCGGCATTCTTTACATATTCGGGTATTTTTGTTTTACGTTTATGTACCGTCCTTTAAAGGCGGAGTCGCTGTACCGGGCGGGGTACAATCTTATCGCGCAGGAACTCTACGCGCAATCGGAAACGAATTTCAACAAAGCGCTTACCTATAAAGTAAAAAGAAAATGGTTTTTCAAATATGCGCGCGCGTACCGCGAAAAACGCCAATATGAGCGGGCCGCGATTATGTATGAGCAGTTGGTTAAACGCTTTAAATTCGATAAAGAAGGCGCACTCGAATATGCGCATATGGAAGCCGACGATTTGGCCGATTACGAGCGCGCAGCCGAGATTGTCCGGCGTTTTATATTGGATTATCACATAAACGATAAAGACGCGATGCTGTATTTGGGCGACATTTATCTTGATTGGGCGGGTACGGATGGAAGCGATGTTGAAAAGGCCGAACGATTCGAGCAGGCACGCTTGCAGTATTCGACGCTTGTAAGCTTGTACGGATCGAACGATTTGTATTTGTCGCGCATGCTCCGCTATTTTATCCGTACCGACAATTTGCGCGAAGTTTTGCCGCTTAAAACGTATTTTACATCGACAAAAAAAACTGCATTGAACGCGCAGGATTTAATCGATTTGGGCGGCTACCTTTTGGAAAAACAATTCGGTTATCTTCCGCCTGCGGACGAATATCTTCGAGGCTATATCGATAACGTAAAAAAAATTCTCGAACGGGGCATAAAAGCCGACCCGACGATTCCCGAAGGTCATTACAATTTGAGCCGTTACTTTGTACGCACCGGCGATTCGCAGCAGGCAAAAACGGCTTTAACCAATGCGCTCGCGATGTTCGACGCCGCCAAAAAACAAAGCCACGAACGTACTCTAAAACATATCGATGCTTACCGACTGCTCGGCGAACGCTACATTGCCGAACGGGAATATTTGCTTGCCGAAAAACAATACGCCGAAGGTATCCGTTTGTTTGAGCAAAGAAGAGAATATACGGGGCTTAAAAGCGATAAAAACGTCGGCAAGCTGTATGCCGACATGGCCGATGTCGATTACTTTATTTCGGGCGATATTCAGACGGCATTCCGCAATTACAAGGCCGCCGTCGAAAACGGGTACGACACGCCTTCGGTGCGTTACCGTATCGGTTTTGTGCAATACACCGACGGGAATTATGCCGAAGCGCTCGGTTCTTTTATAAAAACCGCTTCGGAAGATGCTTCGAACCGCAATTTGCTTTTGGCTTTGGGGAACGTCCTTTCGATACGCGGCGATCAGGCTGCTGCCCGCGGCTATTACGAGCGGCTTATCCGCATTTTGGATTCCGACCGGGAACGTTTCGGCATTTTGTTTCCGCAAGTACGCGAAGATCAGTACGCGATTGTCGACTTGTATTTAAAGGCTGCGAACAATTTGGGCGTAACGCTTTCGCGCCTTGCCGCTCAAACCGGCAGCAGTTCGCTGCAAGCGCAAGCGATCGCTCAGTTTGCCGAATCCGTGCGCGCATGGGACGCGCTGACGCGCAATCAAAAAACGATGGTGAGGCTTGAAGGCAGCAATTTGGCCGCGCAAAACATTAAATATATTACGTACCCGCAGCGTTCTTTTGAACCGGCAATTTACGCCGCGATTCCTCCTGTTTTATACGGTGAAACCGGTCTTAAACAATATTCTTTGGAGTAGCATATGCCGAAATTCGACGGCGGCGAAAACGGCGTTTTGGCGCGCAAATATACGAATTATAAAATTAAAGAACTGGTCAGAAAATCGATTCACTTGTGCGCGGCCCTCGTTCCGTCGCTTTTGTCGGTTGCCCGCGTTCCCGTTTTGTGCGCGCTGTGCGCCGTGCTGATTTTTTACTGCATCGCCGAATTTTTGCGTATGAAGGGAATTTCGGTTTTTATCGTATCGGTGATAACCGAAACCGCTTCACGTAAACGCGACGAAAACCGCTTTGTGCTCGGTCCCGTGTTTTTAGCGCTCGGCGTACTTATAACGGCGGTTTTGTTCCGGCCGGATGCGGCGGCTGTCGGCATTTATGCGCTTGCCTTTGGCGACGGTTTGGCAAGCCTTGCCGGAAAATTGTTCGGCATAACGGTTATTCCGCACACTGCGGGAAAAACGGTTGTCGGGAGCCTCACGTGTTTTACCGCAATTTTTTTATCGACGTGGGCGGTGTGCAAAGATACCTTTGCCGCCCTGATTATTGCGGTATGCGGCATGTGCATAGAACTTTTACCGCTTAAAGATTTTGACAATTTGATTATACCGATTGCGCTTGCCGCCGTCGCTCAATTTTATTTCCACATATAGTAGCGGTGCATGTTTTTTAAAAAGCGCACGCTTCCTGTGCCGAGCAGGAGGGCGCCGAAAAGCAAAAGCGCAAAATTCGTGCAGCGCGAAAGCAGCATGTAGCCGCAGCACACGGCTAAAAAATCGACGGCGGCTTTTTTGTAGTCGGTCGATTCTTTACTTTTTGCCGATAACAGAAAAATCAAAAACGTAGACACCGTAAAGGCGGCGCGGATCGCGTCGAACAAGCCTTTAAAGCCGTAACTCACGGTTACATAGTTTTCGAGTACCGTCGTATTCAGGGGCATTATAATCGAAAACATAAACGATATGATGAGCATAAAGCCCAAATACTTATCCGATTCACGCGTTTGCGCTCCTGCAGCAAAGGCGCCCTGCACGATAATCGTCAGCAGTATTTCGATTTGCCCGAAAAAAGATACTTGTCCGATCAAGCGCAAAAAACCCGAATAACCCGCCGTCAAACCGAAAAGGGGAACGCACAGCTTAAACGATTCACATAAAACGCCTATAAGAAAGACGCAAAAAAACAAAACTTCAAGGCTTTGCGTTTTTTCAAAATTAAAATAGACGGCAAAGCCTACGGCGGGCACAAACAGCGAAAACAGTACAAGTGAAAAAAAAGCGGCGCCGTAATTCGGCATTAAAAACAAACGGAAAAAGCCGCGCCTTTCGGGCAGCGAAAACAAGGATTGTATATTCGGGGCTTTTTTTATAAGGGCGTACGAAAACGCGGCGACAAAAACGGCCGCACATAGGGCGCCTGCAATCGAAAAGGTTAAAAGCAGTTTGTTGCGTGTATTCAATGTCATATTCTAAGCATAGCGGTATAATAAATTTATGTAAAGCCGTTTATTTAAAAAACCGATAATATGAACGTGAACTTTGCAAGCTTCATCATTCATACGGGAGCGAGAAGAAGAGGGGATACTATGGCAAAACGGATTACAATAACGGCTATGTTTTTATGCTTTTGCATACTGCTTGCCGCCGGCGATGCCGCAGCCTTTGTCGATTTGGGCTTTTCAAAAGACGGACGCACTTATATGTTCGCCCAATACGGAAGTACCGACAAAACGTGGCGGGGTTTTGCCGAAATCTATAGTGTCGATATCGAAAAAAACGATTATACCGACGGCGGCTGTTTTAAAGTTGCGCCTTCGGCAAAAACCGAAGGAATCAACGGCAGCGTGCTGTACGAACGCCTCTTTGAACAAAATGCCGCCTACATAAAAACGCAGGATCCCGTTCCGGCCGATTTGGCGCATACGCTCTATGTAAAGGGCAAGGCCAAAGAGCCGCTTGAAGAAATCATCTTTACCGACTTTGAAGGCTCCGCAAAGGACAATCCCGTAACCTTTTACATCCGCCTTATTCCGTGGTTTTCGGGGAAAACCGCTTTGTCAAAGTCTTCGTTTTTTATCAGCGTGGAGCGCAAAGACAAAAACGGCAAAACGCTTTCAAAGCAGGTTGCCGGCACTCCCGACATAAAGCGTACCGGCGTAACCGATTATACCGTCGAAAAAATCATGCGCTCAAACGACGGGAAAAACCTCATCTTTGTCATCGAAAAAAGAATGACTACGGACGCGGGTCTTTCCGTGCGCTATATGGTCGAAGCTTTAAAAATCGCCGATTAATTATTTTTCCGTATTTTTCATAAAAACCGCATAAAAAACACCGGCTGCGCCTCTAATATATACGAAGTATACAAGGAGGACAGCCTATGTCGAATAAAAATCGTTTTTGCAACGCACCGTTTTCGCTTGCAGCCGGCCTTTTGCTGAGCGCCGTATCTTTGGCGTCGGTCGCCGCATCCTGCCGCTTTGAAGACGGCCGTTTTACCGTATTGACGGGAACGTATACGCCGCCCGTTCTCGAATCGTTTACACTCACCGACGAAAATTCGGCCGTGCTGTGTTTTTCGCGGAAGGTGGAGTTTACCTCGCTCGAATACGCGCTCACCGGTACGGGCGAAGAGGGGCAGGCGCAATTCCGCGACGTGCAATTCGGCGATGCATTTGACGAACCGGCGCCTTCGGCCGGCAGCGAAACAGTCTGTTACCGTTTAATCTTTCCCGAGCCGGCACGAATCGGTTCGGAATACCTTTTGCGCGGCGCCGTAAAAGATGCGGGAAAAAACACGCTTGAATTCAGCTTGGCCTTTATCGGCTACAATAAGCGCGTACCGGCCGCCGTTTTTTCGGAAATCGGCCCCGTTCATGCCCTTTCGTCAAAGGACCCGAAAAAGGCCAAGGCCGAATTTATCGAGCTGTATATTTTGGAAGACGGCAACATAGGCGGCATGATTATCCAAAGCGCTTACGACGGCGAGCTTGCCGACTTTGTGCTGCCGGCCGCCGAAGTAAAAGCGGGCGATTACCTTACCGTGCACTTGCGCGTCCTCGGTGAAAAAGCCGTCAGCGAAACGGGAACGAACCTCGCCCTTTCCACGACAGTCTATTCTTGGCCGGAAAGCCGCGATATATGGAACGAAAAGGCGGACAACACAAAGACTCGCTTGGGCGCCGCCGATGTGCTTTTACTGCGCGAGCGTTCGGGCGGCGGCCTTGCCGACGCGCTCTTGTACAGTCCCTCCGATAAAAGCACGTGGTCTAAAGAGCTTATGAACGCGTATGCGCGCGAAGCTTTTGAAAGCGGCATTTGGCTTGACGGAACGCTTCCCTCCTGTGCGCTGCGCTGCGACGGCGTAACTGCCGTGCGTACTTTAAGCCGCTTGAATGTACGTCAAATAGCCGCGCGCTTTGCACAAGGACAGCACGCCCCCTTTGCCGTTTCGGGCGCCGACTGGAAAGTGCTGAGCGGCAAAAACGGCGAAAAAGCGAGCCCCGGCCGCCCGAACGTTGCACCTTCGGCAGGTGAATAAAACGCTGCGCTAAAATGCACGTCTTACAAAAAGAGCCCGAAGCGTGTGCTCCGGGCCCGTTTTTTTAATTAAGCACGTTTGTGCTACGCAACTCTTTTTTTAGTTTTTCTTTGCAGCGCCAGATTTGGCATTGCCGGTTGTTTTCGCCGCCGACTTGGCTTTAGGAACTCCCAGCGGGATAAACACTTGCGCGGTGAATTTATTCAGTTCCGTTAAGTCACCGGTTGCATACACATCAAGACGGACGCCGCCGTTAAATTCAAAGTTAAGACCGACAACGTGGCTTTCGGTGAATTGGGGTTTGAGTACCGTTATTGTTCTTTTTCCGAAAGGATCGGTAGCGTTATTCAATTGATCATAGGCAACGTTTGTTGTAAACGCTACTGCAGGCGTTACGCCGAGCATAAAGCCGCACACCCATTTTTCGGGTTTTACCGTTATACCCATCGGAAGTTCAAAGCCCGATACTACCTGATGAGCACTCTTCCACTGTTTGGGTTTTGTGTTGGTTGTGGTTGTGCTGCCTGTAACGGTTTTTTCGAGCCACGGTTGGGGATTGTTCATAACTCCGGCTGCAGTGAAGTCGGTATTGTGAGCACCGTTGTATCCGAAGCGTACTCCCGGCCGTACTTTAAAAACAATGCCGTCGCCCGGATGGAAATTGAACAAACGTCCGCCGTGCAGCGCAAAACCGCCGCCTGCAGACGGTTTGTATGTATGTTTTATATTGGGAAGCGCCGCCCCCATGTTGGTATTTTTTTGTTCATAACTTTGTCCGGCAAGGCCGAATTCAACGTCGCCGCCGATAATCCAACGGTCTTCTTCTTTGTCGCGTACGGGAATACTTGCCGCATAGTCGACACGGATTTTCGTATACGCGGTCATATCGGTAATTTTTCTTTCTTTTTGGGAACCGACCGTGGTTTTATACGAACCGTTTTTTTCGGTTATATGGCTGTTTAAAGAAATACGTGCGCCGTGTTCTATGTTGCCGGTTTTTAATGCAATGGGAACGCCGATTTCAAAGTTATGTTTACTTTCGGGGATAGCAGGGGCCGCATTCAGAACGTTGACAAGATCAAAATTCCATTGTTCGGTAACACCGTCGGACGCACCGCCTTTTACCTGCGTTTTCATAAAATGCTCGGGGTTTAAATTATTGAAATCGCTGTATAAGAAAAACTGGCCGCCGATAACGACGTTTTTTTCACCGCCCAAACCGGTTAAAAATTGTAAATGCGTCGTATACTTTTTAAAGAGGAATATTCCCAACGGCGTGGTTGTGGTGGTTACACCGCCTGCCGTTGTTTTGGTGCTTCCTGCTCGGCTAAAAGCATCTTCTGCTCCCCAATCGCCGAACACGGACATCGGCTTTGCACCCGGGCGGTAATACCCCAGCATAATATTAGGTATGGTCGGGCTGCCGTTAAGTAAAGCCTTGTCTTTACGCGGATTACCCAAACCGCCGTACAAAAATTGCTGGCTGTAGGTTCCGAAATCCAAATTCGCAGTGAATTGCTTATCGAATTCGTTTTTGAACAAGCCTGCCGTTTTTTCGTTCATTAACGACGATGCCGGCTGTTGATAAAAGTCTATCGATGACTGCGCAAAAGATACAACTGCCGCGGTTAACAGTGCTGCAGTAACCAAAAGTTTTTTTGACAATTTCATTATACATCTCCTTTGTTAAAATGAAACTAACAATAATATACAAATCGTATACCCATATATATGTTTTGTCAAGATTTATATCGCGGTATGCAGAAATTGGTTTTTCTTTGTTATTTTTCCTCTTTACGAAAATTAAAAGAATTGTTACTTTTATAGAATACGGTTATTTAAATTATAAAAACTTAAAAGCGGGAAGCCGCCGGTCAATACTGCAAGCGGTTCCTGCCTTTCCTTTTTTTGGAGGATTTCATGATTGAACTGGCGCATGTATCCCGTTCATTCGGTTCTTTTAAAGCGGTAGACGACATCGGCTTTTCAATCCGTACCGGTGAAATCGTCGGACTTTTGGGGCCGAACGGTGCGGGAAAAACGACTACGATGCGTATGATTACCGGTTTTCTCTGCGCCGACGCGGGAACCCTTACGATCGACGGGCGCGATATCCGCACGGACGAAATCGGCGCAAAGCGGAAAATCGGCTATATGCCCGAATCCGCACCGCTTTACGAGGATATGATTGTCGAAGATTATTTGAATTATATCGCCGCGATGCAAAACGTTCCGGCAAAGGAACGGGTCCCGTTTTTGTGCGAAGCATGCGGACTTTCCGAGGTAATGCATAAAAACATCGGTGAGCTTTCACGCGGCTTCCGCCAAAGAGTAGGCTTGGCGCATGCGCTTATGAACAATCCTGAAATACTGATTCTCGACGAGCCGACAAGCGGTTTGGACCCGAACCAAATCGGAGAAGTGCGCCGCCTCATAAAAGAGTTGGGAAAAACGAGAACGGTCATTATTTCAACCCATATTTTAGGCGAAGTGGAAATGCTGTGCGACCGCGTGATTATTATTTCGCACGGCAAAATCGTTGCCGACAGTCCCACAACGGAGCTGCGCAGCCGCTATACGGGAGGTGCGGACATTTGCGTTGTCGTCGGCGGCGCATCGCAAAAGGCTTTGGTGAGCGCGCTTGAAAAACTGCCCGGCGCCGAAAAAGTTTCGGCTTTCGACGTACCCTATGCGGATATGGGATTTTCGAGCGGCGCTTCCGTGTGCGGCGCGCGCCTTTCGGTTAAAAGCGGCGAAGAACTTCGCCCCGCCGTTGCAAACTTGGCGGCCGAAAAGGGATGGCAGCTGTACGAGCTTTCGCTGGAGCGCAACAGCCTTGAGGACGTATTCCGCACATTGACTACAGGAGGCGAAGCATGAATACGAAAGCGGTTATTGTAAAACGCGAACTGGGCGCCTATTTTACCGGAGCCGTCGGTTATATCGTTATCGGCTTGTTTTTGCTGATTTCGGGCTTTTTGTTTTTTAACGTATTCTTTTTGGAAAACCGCGCCGAACTGCGCCGCTTTTTTTCGACGCTGCCCGTTTTGCTCGCTTTTTTTATCCCGGCGGTAACGATGCGTCTTTTCGCCGAAGAGCGTAAAAGCGGCAGTTTGGAAACGCTCATGACGCTTCCCGTTTCTTCCGTCGATGTCGTTATGGGAAAGTTTTGGGCATCGCTCGCTTTTACCTCCGTTATGATTGCACCGACGCTCGTCTATGCGCTTACGGCTTCTCTTTTCGGTTCGCTTGACGCGGCCCCCGTCGTTTGCGGTTATCTGGGCGCCGTTTTTTTGGCGGCCGCCTTTTGTTCCGTCGGACTTTTTGCTTCGGCATCGACCAAAAATCAAATAGTCGCCTTTTTTATCGGTTGGGCGCTATGCATACTGCTTGCGCTAATCGATCAATTTTTGCTTTTTTTGCCGGCACGTCTTGCAAACTTTTTGGGCTACCTGTCGGCGGGAAGCCACTTTACGTCCGTGTCGCGCGGTATTGTCGACAGCCGCGACCTCGTGTATTTTGTGTCGCTGACGGCCGTCTTTTTAACGCTGACCGTTAAAACAATCGATTCCCGGAGGGCCGCATAATGAAAGCGTTTATACAATGGCTTAAAGGAAAGCAAAGCGATTTTTTGCTGTTTATTATTGCGCTGATATTGCTGAATTTGGTGAGCGCGCGCTCTTTTTTCCGTTTGGATTTTACGTCGCCCAAATCGTATTCGCTGTCGCAGGCAAGCAGGCAGCTGGTGCGTACGCTTGAGCAGCCGCTTTCGGTAAAGGTCTTTTTTTCGTCGAATCTTCCTTCTCCGTACAACAGTACGGCGCAGTACATACGCGATTTATTGAGCGAATATGCCGGCGCTGCAAACAGGCAATTTTCGTGGGAAAGCTTCAATATGGACGATCCTGAAAATCAAGCTATGGCGCGCGACTACCGGCTCAATCAAGTTCAAATTCAGGAAGTAAAAGACAACGAAGTCGGTTTTAAAAACGTATGGATGGGCCTTGCGCTGACCTACGCCGACCGCATAGAAACCCTGGACGGCATAACCTCTTCGGACGGGCTGGAATACAAGCTTACGATGAAGATGGCGCACATGATAAACGCGGTGAGCGCCCTTGCCGGTCTTAAAGGCAAGGCCGAATTGACGCTGTTCTTGAGTCCCGAATTGGCCGATTTTAACATTCAGGGATTTTCGTCGATTGAAGATTCGGTCGGCGCGGCTTTTAAAGCGGTCAACGAAAAGAACATGAACCGCATGGAATACCGCACGGTGCATCCCGCTAAAGACGAAGTTGAAAAAATCGGTACGCAGTACGGCTTGCCGCTTTTGCGTTGGACAAACAATAAAGACGGTTCAACCGGCAGCGCGCTTATCGGCCTTGTACTTAGCTACGGCGATTCGTTCCGCATTATTCCCTTGGAAATGCAGTCGCTGTTCGGAACCTATATTATCGGCGGCTTGGATGACTTGGAGCAAAACCTTTCGGACAATTTAAGCTCCCTCGTTTCGCGCTCCGAAACAATCGGCTATACGGCGGGACACGGCGAACTGAGCTTGCAGGATTCGCAATCGGGAGCCGCAAATTTCGCTTCAAGCGCTTCGGACATGTACGTGTTTAAAGAGATCCGCACCGCCGAAGAAGCGATTCCTTCAAACATATCTACGCTGATTATAAACGGCCCGACGGAACGCTTTACCGACGAAGAACTGTACAAAATCGATCAGTTCGTTATGAAGGGCGGACGGCTTGCCGTTTTTATCGATCCGTACAAAGAAGAGCAAAACGAAATGGCGATGTATTACGGTATGCCGCCTTCTTACGTTAAAAACGAAACGGGTTTGGAAAAGCTTTTAAATGCCTACGGAATTGAAACGACCGAAGGCTACGTTATGGACACCCAATGCTATACGTCGAATCAAGCCGGAAGCGGAAAGGTGAACTTTTATTACGCGCCGCTTATACATCAAAGCGGGTTTGCAAAAAAACAGCCGATAACCGCAAATCTTTCGTACGTATTGTTTTTGCAAAGCGGCGCCCTTTCGTTTACGGACGGCGTTCAAAACGATAAAGAAATCGACGCGAAAGTGCTTGCAAAAACGAGCGCAAAAAGCTGGATTCAAACCGACATAAGCGTATTGTCGCCTTCGTATATTTTTCCGCCCGCTCAGGATAAGATGAGCGAACACAATCTTGCCGTTTTGGCCGAAGGTTCGTTTCGAAGCGCATTCGATTCTTCCGTTTCGGGCGGTTCACATGCGGAACAGGCGAACCGGAACGGAGCTTTGAGCGCCGATTCATACATTGCAAAGAGCGTGCAAAAAACGCGCATCTTTGCCGCCGGAACGTCCAAAATAACGAGCGGCGCTTTAATAATCGATACGGCCGGTTCTCAGCCCGTGGCCATGTTTGTCCGCAATGCGATCGACTATTTGACGGGCAACGAAGATTTGTGTTTTATGAGGACGAAGGGGCTTTCGCTCAGCGTGCTGAACAATGCGACCGCGTCTTCGGCGGCTTTTGCAAAAATCGTAAATCAGTATGTACTGCCGCTTTTGGTTGTCGCGGCAGGCTTTACGGGCCGGCTGCTCAGGAACCGCCGACGGCGGAAAATAAAAGAACGCTATGAGGCAAGCGCAAAGGATGAAACAAAATGAAAACACGTAAAATAATTTTGCTGTCGGCGATCGGCGTTTTGGCCGCGGTATACGCGCTGCAGCTTATCTATCAGGGTAAAAATAAGGTCCGCGACGATGTGTTAAAGCGTAAAGCCGACACAATACAGGTTGCTTATAAAAACGGTACGGGTTATACTTTGCGTAAAGACGCGGACACATGGCGTTTGGACGGCGGAGGCGAAGCCGATTCTTATGCCGCAGGGCGCATAAGCGACGCCGTGCAGACGATAAAGATTTTGGGAAAAGTTTCCGCCGGAACCGACGTACAGCGCTTCGGTTTCGACGATCAAACGGCGCTGACCGTAAGCGCATCCGAAAACGGTTCCGTCATACGGACAATCCGCATCGGAAAGGCTGCCGGCACGGCCATGCAAACCTATATTTTGCTGGACGATTCCCAAGAAGTGCTGCTTGCTTCCGGGGATTTGAACGGCATATTCGGCAAAACCGAAGAAGAGTTGACTGCAAAGAAAGCGGAGCCGAATGAATCGGGCGAATCGGGTGAAAATAGTGTAACGCGATAAAATCTTATTTCGGAAGGAAGGAAAGTTTATGGAACAAAATGTTCAAACAATCAGCTTAAAACAAGCGAACGAAAGCGTGCGCCGCAAATTCATGAACGGCGTGTACGGATGGATGATGCTTGCCCTCGCCGTAAGCGGCATTGCGGCATTTGTAACGGCGAATACTTCGCTCGTGCGCGTCATATACGGCAACCCGATTATACCGCTCGCCTTGGTTGTCGTGGAACTTATTCTTGTCGGCGTGCTGTCGCTGAGAATCCGCAGCATGAGTTTCGGTACCGCGGTCGGAACCTTTATCGCATATTCGCTTGTAAACGGTTTAACGCTTGCGTCGATATTTTTGGTTTACGCTTCCTCTTCGATCGCAAAGGTATTTTTTGTAAGCGCTTTAATGTTCGGCGGCATGAGCTTATACGGCATGAAAACCAAAAGCGATTTGCGTTCGGCCGGCCGCTATCTTTTTATGGCGCTTATCGGCATTATCATCGCTTCTCTTATCAACGTGCTTTTGCGTTCAAGCGCTCTTGACTGGCTTATTTCGATTATCGCCGTCGTCGTGTTCACCGGCCTTACGGCGTACGACACGCAAAAACTGATGACGATTTCCGTGTATTCCGACGGAAGCGACAGTTTCAAAAAAATAGCCGTTATCGGCGCCTTGCAGCTTTACCTCGATTTTATCAACATCTTTTTGTCCCTGCTCCGCCTCTTCGGCAAACGCCGCTAATAAAGTCCCTTCGTTTTAAGCGCCGATTGATTCCGTCATCCGTCCGGTTATCCGCCGGATGGCGGGCAGTCGGCGCTAAAAAAATAGCCCAAGCGCTCGAATGCCGTCCCGGAGATTTTATTTAATATCGTTTTCCGTATGTACGACCAGTTGATCGAACGGGATTTCTATGCCTTCCGCTTTTAACCGCTCGTCAATATCGATAAAGATTGAATTGCGCGCGCTGCCGTAATCCTGAACGGAAGTCCATGCGAGCAGCGCACAGGAAATACCCGAAGAGGCAAAGGCCGTCCAAAGAACGGAAGGCGCGGGGTCGTCGACGATAAAGCGGCTCTTTTTTGCGGTGTCGATGAGTATCGTTTCGACCCGCCGCAAATCGATGCCGTAAGGAACCGACAATTCCGTTTTTATTCTGCGGAGCGGGAAGTGCGAATAATTGATGAGGTTTGCTTTGATTATCGTTTCGTTCGGAACGCGCACGTATTGGCTATCGAAGGTTTTTAAAGCGACGGAAAGCAAATCGATGGACTGCACGGTGCCGATAATGCCCGAAATCTCGATGATGTCGCCGATTTTAAAAGCGCGTTCCGTTATAACAAACAAACCCGAAATAACGTTCGATACCGATGTTTGGGCCGCAAAACCTATGGCGATACCGGCGATTCCGGCCGCGCCGAGTAAGCCGCTTACGTTTATGCCGAGCCGGTGAAAGGCGGTTAAAACGATGGTAACGAATGCGCTGTAATCGATCGCCTTTTTAATGATGTGTTGCGTTTGTATCGACATCTTTTTTAAAAGAAATTTCTTCGAAAGCGCTTTAAGAATTTTAAAAAAAACGTAAATCAGCGCGAGCGTGCCTATAAACTGCAAAGCGCCCAGCAACTTTTCGGGCGTCAATTCGATTTTAATGCCGCTGATTGAAGAAAGCAGCGTTTCTAAAGAAGCCGACAAATTGTTCATAGACAGAAGTGTAGCACAGCGGCGCAAAAATTAAAAGTCTTGCATTGACTTTATTTTTTTCTTTCGCTATAATTACTACTCACAGTTTATAATTTGAAGAGTTTGGAAAACAGGTGGTTTTTATGTCCAGAAGATGCGATATTTGCGGCAAAGGCTCTATGAGCGGAAACAAAGTGAGTAAATCATACAACCATGTGCGCCGCACGTGGAGACCGAATATTGTGGAAGTTAAAACCGAAATCGACGGTACAACCACAACTTTAAAACTTTGCACGCGCTGCCTCAGAAGCGGCTACATTACGAAAAAAGTATAATCATCGGTCGCATATTAAATTGAGGAAACTGTCCAAAGACTGAAGTTTTCGGACAGCCACAAAAAGCGCTCGCGGCTTTTTCGGCAGGGCGCTTTTTTTATTTTAAACGCGGGAACAATGTGCGCACAGTCCCCACATATACATTTCGATTTTTTGCGGAACGAAATGTTCGGGCAGCGCCTTTAGCGCCGACTCTTTTGTTTTTTCCGTATCTTTTGAAAAAATATCATATACGTTTCCGCATTTTGTGCATTTAAAATGCCAGTGGTCGCTTATGTCGGCATCGTAGCGCAGTTCGTCATTTTCGATCGCAATGCTGCGCACCAAATGCTTTTTTTCGAGCAATTTCAGGGTGTTGTATACCGTCGTTTTGGACAGCGTCGGAATGGACGGCGCCAAGGCGAGGTATAAGGCGTCCGCCGTCGGGTGAATGTCGTTTTCAGCCAAATAGCGGTATACGGCAAGTCTTTGTATGGAAGGACGGATGCCGTTTTTACTTAACAGCTGCACGGTATCGGTCATTTTTACTTCGTTTGTTATTGTATTCATTTCAATTATGATATTACCCCGGAAAATCGAGCGTGTCAAGCGGAAATAAAAATGTATGCTTTCAGCAATATAGTGTAAGGCCGTCGAAGGCGGGCTCGATACGCATGTCGCTGCGGTCAATATGCAAGTCGGCGCGATATTTTTTTATTTTGCGGATAATATCGCGGTGCGAATGCTCGTGGCATATATGAGTAAACCACGTGTTTTTTGCGCCGATCTTTTTCGCGTAGCCGAGGCTTTGCGAAAAACTCAAATGCGTAGGATGCGGCCTTTCACGGAGCGAATCGATGACCAAATGTTCCGCACCGCGTATAAGGTTCAAGGATTCTTCGCTGATAAAGCTGCAATCGGTTATGTATGCAAAAAAGGCGCCGCTTTTGTTCGGATTGTCGGAAGCGGTATCGCTTATTTTCCAACCGCAGGTTTTGAGCGTACCGTGTAAAAGCGGAACGCTTACGATTTTAAGACTGCCGATGCGAAGCGGATTGTCGTCGGTAAAGCCTTCGGCGTCGAGCAGGTTCAGCATGGGCTTATCGCCTCCTGCGCCTGACTTCGGTAAAAAAATATAACTGAAACGTTCCCGTATGTCGCAGAGGGTATTTTTGTTTGAATATACGCTCAGGCTTTTGCGCTGATTTTCCGCCGCGGACGCGGTTTCCCCGTTATGCGCCGTTTCGGCTTGTATGTTGCGGCTGTGCGCGGGGTAGGAAAAAATACGCAAATCGTCTATACCGTGCAAATGGTCAGCATGGCTGTGCGTCATCAAAACCGCATCGACCTTATCCAGCTTTGCGTTCAAAGCCTGCAGTCTGAATTCGGGGCCGGTATCTATGACGATTGAAGTTCCGTCGCTTGCCCTTACGAAGGCGCTCGCTCTCATGCGTTTGTCTTTTGTGTCGGGCGAGCGGCACACCTTGCATGTGCAGGCTATAACGGGAATGCCGTGGCTGGTTCCCGTTCCCGCAAGATATATTTTCATCTTTTTCGCCTATTGATTGTCGTATTTTTCGACGCTTTCATCCACATATTCGAGCGGTATGCCGGCCGTTTTGAACATTTGTTCGCTTTCTTCGCCCGCATGATATTTTTTTTCGCATACGATCCGCTTTATACCGCAGTTTATGAGCATCATCGCGCAGGTTCTGCACGGGGTCATTTTGCAGTAAACGGTCGCTCCGTCTATGGAAACGCCGCGGCGCGCCGCCTGGCAAATGGCGTTTTGTTCGGCGTGAACCGTGCGCACGCAGTGCATGGTAACCGTTCCGTCTTCGTGCAGCATTTTTTTCATTTCGTGGCCGACATCGTCGCAGTGGGGCAATCCCGCAGGAGAACCTACGTAGCCGGTCGCCAAAATCTGATGATCTTTTGCGATAACGCAGCCGGATTTACCGCGGTCGCAGGTGGCGCGCTTTGCGATGGCGCGGCACACTTCCATAAAATATTCGTCCCAGCTGGGGCGCTTTTCTTTTTGCATTCCGTTCATATTACAACTCCCGTTTGTTATCATCAGGCAAATTGACGTTTTATTTCTTCGATTTCATCGCGGATAACGGCGGCTTCTTCGAATTCAAGCCGTTCGGCATGTTCGGCCATTTGTTTTTCCATAGCTTTTAAAAGCTTTTTGCGCTGGCCGGGAATGAACATGTTTGTCGCGGCTTTTATAACCGAAAGTTCTGTGTGTACGATTTCCTTTTTTTCTTCGTTTTGGCGCACCAAAATGTCGCCGACGGCTTTTGCAACGGTTTTCGGCGTTATGCCGTGTTCTTTGTTGTACGCTTCCTGAATTGAGCGGCGCCGCTTCGTTTCGTCCAAAGCTTCTTTCATCGCGTCGCTTACGCGGTCGGCATACATAACGACCATGCCGCTGCTGTTGCGCGCCGCCCGTCCGATAATCTGCACCAAACTGGTTGCCGAACGCAAAAAGCCGATTTTGTCGGCATCCAAAATCGCGATAAACGAAACTTCCGGCAAATCGATTCCTTCGCGCAGCAAATTGATGCCGACAAGCACGTCGAATTCGCCGGCGCGCAACGCTTTAAGTATTTCGACGCGTTCGATCGTTTCGACTTCGGAGTGTATGTATTTTACTTTCAGGCGCAGTTCATCCAAATATTCGGTTAAATCTTCGGCCATTTTTTTTGTAAGCGTCAAAATAAGGGAGCGCTCGTTGTTCGCAATGCGCCGCTTTACTTCTTTGTAAATGTCCTGCATTTGCCCTTCGCTCGGTCTGACTTCGACAATCGGGTCCAAAAGGCCGGTGGGCCTGATAAGCTGCTCGACGACGCGGCTGCTGCGCTTGATTTCTTCTTCGCGCGGAGTGGCGGATACGAAAAGCGTTTGGTTTAATTTTTTTTCGAATTCGGCAAATTTGAGCGGGCGGTTGTCCAGCGCGCTCGGCAAGCGGAAGCCGAAGTTTATGAGGTTTGTTTTACGGCTGCGGTCGCCTTCGTACATCGCTCCGATTTGCGACAGCGTAACGTGCGACTCGTCTATCATGCACAAAAAATCGTCGGGAAAATAATGTAAAAGCGTTGCAGGCGGCTGGCCGCGCTCCCTTCCCGTAATGGGGCCGGAATAGTTTTCGATTCCCGGACAATAGCCCATTTCGGCAAGCATTTCCAAATCGTAGGTAGTGCGCGTTTTTAAGCGTTCGGCTTCGAGTGTTTTTCCCTGCGAACGCAAAAATTCGACCTGCGTTTCCAATTCGGCTTTGATGCGGTCTTGAGCCGACAAGAGCATTTCCGGCGGCACGACAAAGTGCTTGGCGGGGTAGAGCATAAGCTCGTCCATATCTTCACGGATTTCGCCGCTTATCGGATCGAAGCGCTTGATTTTGGAAACTTCTTCCCAATCCAATTCTATGCGGTAGGCTTCGTGCATGTATGCGGGAAATATTTCCAACACGTCGCCGCGGATCCGGAAATTGCCGCGCTCGAATACCGCGTCGTTCCGGTCGTACTGCAGCGACACGAGTTTGCGCGCGAAAGTTTCGGGCGTTAAGCGTTCGCCTTTTTCAATGTGAATGCTCATTTCGCGGTAGATTTCGGGCATGCCCAAGCCGTAAATGCACGAAACGGTCGCCACAACGATAACGTCGCGCCGTTCTACGAGCGAATAAGTTGCGCTCAAACGCATGCGGTCTATTTCGTCGTTTATCGACGCGTCTTTTTCGATGTATAAATCGCGGGCGGGCACGTAGGCTTCCGGCTGGTAATAGTCGTAGTACGACACAAAATATTCGACCGCGTTATGCGGAAAAAATCCTTTAAATTCGCGGTACAGCTGAGCCGACAGGGTTTTGTTGTGGCTGATGATGAGGGTCGGGCGCTGCACGCGTTCGATGATTTTTGCCATCGTAAAGGTTTTGCCCGAACCGGTAACGCCTTTGAGCGTTTGAAAGCGCTCTCCGTTCAAAAAGCCCTGAGAAAGCTTTTCGATTGCCTGCGGCTGATCGCCGGAAGGTTCGAACGGAGATTCGACTTTAAAAGGCCGCACTATTGCGCCTCGCTTAAGGTAATGATTACATTTTCGCTTTTTTTGCCGCGCTGAATGGTTACCGTTATCTTGTCGCCGGGTTTTTTGCTTTCCAAAAGCGAATAATAATCGGCATAACCTGCTACGGCCGTTCCGTTTATTGCGGTAATCACATCGCCGCCGATGTAGAATACGACACGGTTCCTGCGGCCGCTTGCGTACTGCACCGCTTCGGTTCCGCCGCGCAAACCCGCTTTTTCGGCGTTGCCGCCCTTTGTCAATTCGGATATCAAAAGTCCCGAAGAAACCGAAAGCTTTGCGTACGAGGCTATGGCCGGCGTAAGCTGTACAAGCACGGCGCCCGGATCAAGCACGCCGCGGCGCACCTTTCCGTATTGAATCAAATCGGACACAACCCGTTTTGCCGTGTTGACCGGAACGGCAAAACCGATGCCGGCGGAGCTTCCCGATGTGGAATAAATCATCGTGTTTATGCCGATCATGCGTCCCTGTGTGTCTAAAAGCGGTCCGCCGGAGTTTCCCGGATTTATCGCCGTATCGGTTTGAATCATATCGCGTATGATGTTACCGGACGAAGACTGAATGGGGCGCCCCAAACCCGACACGATGCCGGTTGTCATTGTCCGCTCCAAACCGAAGGGGTTGCCGATCGCGATGAGTTTTTGCCCGACCTTGAGCGAATCGGAATTGCCGAACGCGATTGTTTTTAATTCAGCACCGCGGTTCGGTTCGAATTTTAAAACGGCGATGTCGCTCGCACTGTCTTGACCGATGACCGTTCCTTCGTATTGGCTGCCGTCGGAAAGCGAAATGTAAATTCTGTATGCGTTTTCGATTACGTGCACGTTCGTAACGACATAACCACGCTTGTCGATGATGGAGCCGGAGCCCGAGCCTCCGTCTTGCGGAACCGGTTCTAAAAACCAGTTGACCGCCATAACTTGCGTGTTTATGTTTACGACGGCTTCGTTGCAGCGGTCGTAAACGGAAATATTTTGCACTTCGTCCTGCGTGTACAATGAAGTTTTATCGGCAATTAAAACGCCTGCGCTTTGTTCCGATGTTTGAAGTACAAAGGAATTTTCGTCTTCGGGGTTTGAAAGGCTTTGATATGCCGAACCGTCGTTCGAAACGTTTTCCGCTCCGGCTTTTCGGGCGGGATTTCCGGCCGTCAAGCCGTTCAGCAGTTTGCCCGCAAAAAACAAAGCCGAGCCGATTAAAAAACAGGCGCATGCCGTTAAAAACGCTGCAAAGAAAATATGGCGTTTGGTATACAGTTTCATGCTTAAAGTATAGTAAAAAAGGCGATAAATATCCAGCGCTTATGTCCGCTCCGGCGTATTCCGTTCCGGCAATTCGGGAATTTTTTCTTTTAAGTTTTGCAAAAAGCGTTCGCCGCTTACGTTTTCTTCGAGGCAGACGAAGATGCAGTTATCGCCGGCAAGCGTACCCAAAACGCCTTCTACGGCAAGGCAGTCCAGCGCTTCGGCAACCGTATTCGAATGTCCCGAATGCGTTTTAATGACGACCGTATTGCCCGAATATCTGATCGACGTATAGCCGCGCAAAAAATCCTGACTGTACAAATGTTCCGTACGCGTTTCGTCTTCGGACGGAAGCGTGTAAATATAGCCTTTTTCACCGTCGGGGATTTTTCCCACTTTTAGTAACTTCAAATCGCGCGACAGCGTTGCCTGGGTTACTTCAAATCCCTCGTTTTGCAAAAGTTCGAGCAGGACTGTTTGCGATTCTATTTGCCGCGTTTTTATAAGATTTTTGACGGCTTCAAGCCGCGTCGAACGCTCTTTCACGGTTATCCTCGATTACATATTTATACACTCATAATGCATAAAGCTTTTTCTTTTGTCAAGGATAAAATATGCGGAATGAAACATATACGGGGCTCTTTCCGCGAAATATATAATATGATATAATCGGCGCGTCTTAAAAATTCGATTAATTTTCAAGCAATATAAACGAAGAGGTAAAATATGAAACTTGTTATGGACAAAACAGTTGTTACATTCGGCGAAATTATGATGCGCTTAAATCCGAAAGGCTTTCAGCGCTTTGTACAGGCCGACGAAATGGAAATAAGTTACGGCGGCGGCGAAGCGAATGTTGCCGTTTCTTTGGCGAATTACGGCTTAAACGCCCGGCATATAACAAAACTTCCCGCAAACGAATTGGGACAAAGCGCGCTGAACGAGCTGAGGCGTTTCGGCGTTGATACTTCGTACATTGTACGCGGCGGCGAGCGGCTCGGTTTGTACTTTATCGAAAAAGGAGCGAGCCAGCGTCCTTCAAAGGTAATTTACGACAGAAAAGATTCAGCCTTCGCCCTTTCGGGTGCGGGCGATTTTAACTGGGACGACATTTTTAAAGGCGCCGACTGGTTCCATTTTACGGGCATTACCCCCGCTTTAAGCGCTTCTTTGGCCGATATCTGTCTTGAAGCATGCAAAAAGGCGAAAGAAAAAGGTTTAAGCGTCAGCTGCGACCTTAATTACCGCAAAAAATTGTGGACAAAAGAGCAAGCCTGCAAGGTTATGTCGTCTTTAATGCCGTATATCGATTTGTGTATTGCAAACGAAGAGGACGCTTCCGACGTGTTCGGCATTGCGGCCGAACGTACCGATATAACCGGCGGAAAACTTGACAGCGAAGGCTATGTCGGCGTTGCGAAAAAACTGTGCGAGCGCTTCGGCTGCAAAAAGGTCGCTATTACGCTCCGCGGCAGCATTTCCGCAAGCGTAAACGAGTGGGCCGCTATGTTGTACGACGGAACCGAAGCTTCTTTTTCAAAAAAATATACGATTCAGATTGTTGACCGCGTCGGCGGCGGCGATTCGTTCGGTTCGGCCCTTATCTATGCGCTGCTCGAAAACTACGGCAGAGCCGATGCGGTGGAGTTTGCCGTTGCCGCTTCCGCTTTAAAGCATACCATCGAGTACGACTTTAATCACGTATCGGTCGATGAGGTAAAAGCGCTTGCCGCAGGCAATGCGTCCGGACGTGTACAGCGTTAAAAATCGGAAGGGTACCGGCATAAAAGGCTGCCCACATGAAAAGCAGCAAAAAGGGCAGCCAATCGCCGAACCGGGCGTAAGCGGTAACCGTACGTTCGTAGATCGGCACATCGTATGTGCCGGCGGTTTTTTCAAAAAGCGGCAGGCTGTACAGCAGGCGCCCTGCAGGATCGGTTATGCTCGTAAAGCCCGCGTTTGTACAGCGCACGAGCGTCGTTCTGAATTCCTGGGCGCGGTACGAAGCGATCGCAAAATGCTGAATTTCTGCCGAGGCGGTTTTCGACCATTCGTCGTTTGTCAGATTAAAGAAAACTTCACTTCCGGCAAAAAAAAGTTTACGGCACACGGAGGGAAAAGCGTCTTCAAAACAAATGGGCGTGCCGGCTTTTACGCTGCCCGCTTTAAGCGGAAGGTCGAATACGGTAAAAGCTTTGCCGGGAGTCCATCCGCTTGAAAAACCGGCGATGGTTTGCATAAGGGTTTGCATCCAGCGCGTGTTAGCATAGGGAATTACTTCGGCAAAGGGAACAAGCTGAATTTTGCCGTAAAATGCACGCCACGAACCTTCTTTATCGAAGTAGACTGCTGCATTGTTGAATTCGCGCATGCCGCCCGCTACTCTTTCCGCACCGCCCATAGCCGTTACTTCCACCGGAGAGCCGGTAATGAGCGGTACTCCGTTTTCCGCAATAAAAGGAAGAAGCGGATCGCTTTCAGGATACCCTTCATAAAAAGTTAGCGCGTTCGGCAGCGCAGAGGGCAGGACGCTTTCAGACCACAAAATAACGTCGGGTTTGTCAACAAGGTTTTGCGCGTCATTCAGCTGATCTCGGGTAAGTTTAATCGCGTCTTCCAGTGCGTTTTCGCCCTGTTCGGAAAGCCACGAATTGAAATTCGGCTGAACCAAAACCGTGCGCACGGTTTTTACGGGAATGCGCGTTTCGGTGTACCGGCAGATGCCGTAGATACAAGCGAGCGTAAAAAGAAGTAGGCAAAAAGCGGCCGTGCGCGCGTACGAAAAAGATACAACCCTTGTCGCTCCGCGGGTATATGCCGAAGCGCCGGTACTTGCAAAGGAGGCGGAGTACCGTTCACCGCCGCGCGCAAAAAGTGAAAGTCCTTCGGCGATAAGCGCGTTAAAAAGCGCGAATAAAAAGCTTATGCCCCATGTTCCGGTAATATCGACAATCTGCGTTACAAGCTTCCACTTCCACGCGCTCATAACCAGCGTGCCCCACGGGTAGGCTAAAAAGCCGGTCGACTTTTTCCATTCGTATATTGTCCACAGCGCGGCAAAAAGCAAAACGCGCGCGGGAACGTTAAAGGGCTTAAGACCGGCCCGCTCGGCAAGCGCGTCTTTGTGCGTCAAATAAAAGGGCGCAAAAAATAAGCCGCCTAAAAAATAGCCGAACACGGCGTACACCGCCGTTGTCGCTCCGAGCGTAAAAACGGCAACGTCCTTAAAATTGCCGAGCCAAAAGCTTGTAAATACGTGCGTGCATAGCATTTGAAGCGCGGTAAGCAGCCCCGCTTTTTTAAAAGAATCGCAATCCGCAAGCGCCAAGTACAGCGGAACGAGGGCAAAAAGTCCCAAAACGGGCGATCCGAAGAGCAAAAACTCGTTTTGTATGGCGAAAGCCATGATTATTGAAGAAAAAAAAGCATAAAAAACTTGTAAAATTCCTTTCATTATATTATCATCATACATGATTTCGTTTCTGAGAATCAATACAACGCATAGGTGGTAATCTTTCAAAAATGAAGCGGGTAATCGAAATTCACAAAAAAGAATATGATAAAAAACCCGATGTCGTAGTTTCCGCTCCCGGCCGTTTTCATCTTATCGGAGAACATACATGGTACTTCAAAGATAAAACCTTATCGATGGCGATTGATTTACCGGTGTTTATTGCGGCATCCGCCCGGCAGGATTCTTCTTTGCGGTTTTATTTTCATCAAATAAACGAGCGCAAGCGGGGTAATGTTTCCACGCTGAAATTCCGTAAGGAAGACAGGTGGGCAAATGCGCTGAAGGCCGTTATCGCCGGTTTTAATTCGTGTGGTTTTGAATGCAAGGGTATGAACGTAACCGTTTATACCGAAATACTGCCGTCGGCAGGATTCGGTATAACGACGGCGATAAAGGTTGCGACGGCGCTTGTGTGCAAAACCCTTTTTAAGCATCCCTGTTCCGATGCGCAGATTTTGCAAGCCATAGAACGAGGCAACAAATTCTTTTTGAATACCGGAAATTATATTGCCGATTTGTATGCCGCTTTATACGCGCAGCCGCGCACGTGTTTGCTCATCGATCATTCCAAAAATACAAGCACGCCGCTTCCCTTCGACTTTGAAGGGTACTCCGTTTTGCTCACCGACGCCCGCGTGCCGCGCGTTTCAGTGTGGGACGAAGAAACGCTGCGCACGCCCGAAAACTTTTTGCTTATGGCCGAATTAAAGCTGCAAAAAAAAGGCTTTTGGGCATACAACGATTCGGACGTGGAAATCAATGATGTGCTTTCCGTTGTAACCGAAGACACGAGGCGCCGCCTTTTATGTGTTATGAAAGAACACAATGCGATTATGGATGCGGCCGAAGGATTGCGTACGGGAGATTTTTCGCTGTTTGCGCGCGCCGTAAACAAGTCACACGAATCGATGCGCGATTTATATAATATTTCCTGTCCCGAAATCGATTGGCTTGTAAAGCGCGTGCTCGAGTTTGAAGTAACGTCGTCGCGCAAGCCGACTGCTTGTTCACGCATTACCGGAAAAGGTTTCGGGCGCTGCTTATATACGATTCTTAAAACAAGCGACGTGGAAGAATTCAGAAAAAAAACGGCCGAATATGAACGTATTTTCGGCTTTCATCCGGTTTGTTACGAAGTAAAACCCGCAGGCGGGGCCGCCGTACTTTTAGCTTGAGAGGAATGCATGACTGTTTTATTGACGAACGACGACGGCTTCGGAGCCGCAGGTTTGGAAACGCTTATTGAAATTCTTTCGCCCGACCATACGGTATACGTTGTTGCCCCCGACAAGGATTGTTCCGGCGTTTCGCACGGCTTTACGATGACGCAGCCCCTGCGCATAAAAAAGACGGGAGAACGCATGTTTAAATGTTCGGGGCTGCCGGCCGACTGTACCGATGTGGGAACAAAACGCCTTATGGACAAACTTCCCGATGCCGTTATTTCGGGCATTAACCGCGGCGGCAATATCGGAACGGATATTTTATATTCGGGAACAGCCGCCGCCGCGCGCCAAGCCTCTTTGCACGGAATTCCCGGAATCGCCGTCAGTTTGGAATCGAAAACGGGCGATTGGAACTACGGGCCGCTTGCCGCCTTTGTGCGCGATAACTTGGCGAACCTTATCTCTTTGTGCGCCGAAGACGTGTTTGTAAACATAAACGCGCGGGACCTTCCCTCTTACAAGGGATGGCGGATGACAGTTCCGGCAAAGCGCGATTACCGTGATTCGGCCGAACTGTGGGATGCGCCCGACGGGCATTTATACAGTTTTTTTAAAGGCGGCACGGCGCTTGCGCCTCTTAAAGCGGACAACGATTATACGGCGGTTCAGGAAGGGTTCATATCGGTAAGCCGCGTTTTTGCCCAGCCGTGCAGCGCCGGCGGTTCTTTCGACATCCCCAGCGATTTTTTTAAGATGCCGTAAAAGTAAAATTAAAACGGGATTTACCGCAGCGCGGTTTTATGGTACAATGAATCGGCATAATAAAGGGAGGCTTATGGCGGAAACTATGCGGGACGGTATTGACTTGTACCGTTCGGGTAATTATACCGATGCACTGACTCTTTTTTTGTCTTTGCCTGCGCCGGATGCGCAGTCTTTCGACGAGGGCTCGGGCGGTTTCGATTTGGCGTATTACATAGGTTTGTGCTATGCGCGCCTCGAACGCTACGACGAAGCCGTTTTATACCTTGAACAAGTGGTTACCGGCGGAACCGTACCGCAGCGCGTAAATCAGTGCCGGTTCGCTCTTGCCGTTATATACAGTCTTACCGGGCGCAGCCGTTTGGCCGATTTCGAGCTTCAACAGCTTATAGCCGGCGGGTATAAAAGCGCTCAAGTGTATGCGGCCCTTGCCTATGTCGAATGGGGCAAAAAAGAAACTTCCAAAGCCGTAGAATATTACGAAAAAGCCCTCGAATTGAATCCGAACAGTCCCACCGCTTTGAACGGGCTCGGCTATGTTCTTGCCTGCCTCGGAAAAGACCTTACGCGCTCTTTGTCGCTGTGTAAGCGGGCACTCGATATGCGGCCCGATTCCGCCGCTTTTTCGGATTCCGTGGGTTGGGCTTATTACAAACTGGGCCTCACAGGCGAAGCGAAAATGTACATAAAAAAAGCGAAAGAAAGCGGAATCAAAAATGCCGAAATCGAAGAACATTACGCTGTTTTGTTTGACGAAGATGTGCAATAGTTCGCTCGGGGGGAACGATATGAAAAAAACTGTTTTTGCCTTTGCTTTTTTACTGCTTTCTATTCAAATTTTCATTCCGGGTGCAATTTTTTCCCAGCAGACCTCAAGACCGACTGCCGCCGACAGGGGAAACGCCGAGCAGGAATTCCGCCGCGGCGTTCAAGCGTGGTACCGCGGCGCGTTTAACGACGCCGTCATTCAATTTGAAAAAGCCCTGTCGTATCTTCCGACCGAAAACCTCATACTCGATTGGCTCGGCAAAGCCTATTACCGCTCCGGCATGGAAGGCGCCGCTTTGCAGGAATGGCAGCTCGCTTCCGAAGCGGGTTACGGCGGACTGTTGCTGCAAAATAAAATGGAAATCGTGCAAAACCGGCGCATCGGGCAGGAAAGCGAAGCATCGTTCCGCTTTACCGAAGCCGGCACTTTTCCCGGAAAAACCGCCGAGGGCGTGCACTTCAGTCAGCCCCTGTCGCTTTTGACGCAGGACGACGGTTCCGTTTTGCTTATCGCCTACGGTTCGAACGAGATTTTGCAGCTGGATGTAAACGGCTTGATTGTAAACCGCATACGGGGCCCCTTAAACGGATTCGACCGCCCCGTAGATATACTGCGCCAAGCGAACGGAAACCTCCTTGTTTCCGAATACGCCGGCGACCGTATCTGCCAGCTTGATCCGCGCGGACGGTTTATAAAATACTTCGGCTCGAAGGGCAGGGGCGCAGGACAGCTTATCGGCCCGCAGTTTTTGGCGCAGGACGCTTCGGGCAACGTATACGTAAGCGATTACGGAAACGGCCGCGTGAGCGTTTTCAGCGCCGAAGGCGAAGGGCTGTTTTCTTTCGGCAAATTTTCTTCGCCGGCGGGCATTGCCGTTGCCGACGAGCGCGTATTTGTCGCCGACGCTGTTACGGGAGCCGTTACCGTATACGATACCGCGGGAAATTATATCGACAATCTTACCGAAAAAGGCGTTCTTTCCCGTCCTGAAGCGCTGCGTTCGCACGGAAGGTATCTTATCGCGGCAGACACAAATAAAGTGCTGGCCTTGGACCGTTACAGCGGCGCCGTCAACGAAATTGCGCGCACGGGGAACGCTCCCGTCCGGCTTACCTGCGCGGACATGGATTCCAACGGCAACATTATTGCCGCCGATTTTAAAAACAACGAAGTGGTTATTCTTTCGCGCATGTACGAACTTATCGGCGGGCTTTTTGTGCAAGTCGAGCGCGTGTATGCGGATAAGTTTCCGTCCGTTACGCTTGACGTGCGCGTCGAAAACCGCAGCCGCCGTCCGATCGTCGGTTTAAAAGACGTGAACTTTTTGATAACCGAAGAAAAACGCCCTGCCGCCGAGCAAAAACTCATCGGCAGCGCCGACTCGAACGATGTGTGCGACATAAGCATCATTATCGACCGCAGTTACGATTCCGCAAAGTGCCGGCAGGAAACGGATAACGCGGTAAGGGAAATCGCTTCGGCAATGAAGGGTAGGGGAACGCTGCGCATTGTGTCGGCCGGTAAAGTGCCCCTTGCCGAATACACAGGAAATCCTTCCCGCATGGAAAAGTTTTCGTCGGCAAACCTTAAAACTTCCCCTTCGGTAACCGTCGCTGTCGATTTGGCCGTGCGTCTTGCCGCAAACGATTTAATCAACGCCGAGCCGAAACGGGCGATCGTATACTTGAGCGCGGGCGGCGCAAAAACGCAGGCATTTACAAAGTACGGTTTAGCCGATATAAGCGCTTACCTGAATAACAACGGTATTTCCTTTTTGAACGTTTTGCTCGATCTGCAAACCGTCGCCGCCGAAATAGACTATCTTACCAGCGAAACGCCGGGAAAACACTATTATATATTCAGGCCGGAAGGAATCGCTTCGCTTGTGCGGGACATTATCGATCTTCCCTGTCCCATATACCGATTTTCGTACGTGTCCAGTTTGCCGACCGATTTCGGGCGCGCATTTTTACCGGTGGAAATCGAAACATACCTGCTGAACCGTTCCGGCCGGGACGAAACGGGCTATTTCGCTCCGCTTAAATAGACTTCGGCTATGAATGCGGCTAAAAGCGTATTTTTGCCGAGATGCCCGCATTGTTTTTTATGCCGAAAGAAGAATCGTAGAACGATATTTCCGTTCCGAAAAAAACGCTTGCTTTTGCATATGTGTTTATGTCGAATTCGGCACTGTGGCGCAAGCCGTATGTTTGCAGAATTTTGTTTTTGTTCGCGCCGACTGTTCCGACGGAAACCGTAAGGGTGTTTTTCCGCCGGATATTTCCCGCGCCCGCTTCGGTTTTTGTTTGCCCGTTTTTTATCAGTGCGGAAAATAAAAACACAAACGCATCCTTTACGATACTCGTTTTTCCGGCTCTGTCCCACAGCGCCTCGAATTTGACATTCCAAATGCTTTCCGTGTCGGCGCGGTATTCCGCCGAAAAACGCAGCTTGTCGCTTTGCGTAAAAAACAGCATAAATTGATTGTACCCCGAAACGCCGAAACGATAGTTCGAAAAATCGTTTTTGTCGGTTTTGTATATGAATGTAACCGAAGACACCGCTTCGTCCTGTTCGTACCAATCGGCCAGCCGGTACGAACCGAATCGGCCGAAACTGTTAAAGGCGGTAAAGCCGAAGTTTGCTTTGAATTGAAGCGTGTCGCTCGTATCCGAAGAAGAAGTTTGCACACTGCGCGCGGCCGAAAACGAAGCGCGCGAAGGCACGACGATATCCCACGGCGAAACGAACAGAGGCCGCTTCCACGAAAGTTCCCACAAGCTTTCGTACGAAGAAAGATTCATGCCGCTGTGCTTCATTTTTTTCGGAAGTTCGGCATCGAAAAAATCGTACACGGGAATCACGTATGCCCACAGCCGTTTGTCGGTAAGGCGGGCGTATGTTAAAACGTCGCGCGCATAAGAGCCGCCTTTTTCGGCCGGCGCGGACGAAGACGATTTTTTTGTCCAATCGGCGGAAAACTGCCAGCGGTTTATGCTGAACGGAAAACTGAAAACAGTGCAGTCGGAAGCCGTGTTTTCGGTTTTTGCCGAATTTGCGTATGCGTTCCGCGCGCTTAAGCGGATTTGCGGCTCAAAGCGGTTTTCCGCCAAAAGCAGTTTTTGGTTTAAAGTAAAATCGATGTTCCGCTTATCAGCGTTTTTTTCTCCGGCCGAAAACTGAATCTTTGAAACGTCGAGCCACGACGAAAAATAATCGGAAAAAGAATAATCCGAAATCTTCGTCCGGTTTGTTTGCCCGTACTGCAAAGCTTCCAGCCGCGCATCGACATCGTATGCAAATTCTTCTTTTTTTAGCGAATATCGGCTTTCAAACGACACTTTCTGTTTAAGAAAACGAGCGGACACGTTTCCTTCGGTTTTAAAAGCAAGCGAAAGCGGCAAGTTCACGGCGGAAAAGTCAAGCGCGGCTTTTTCCGTTTTTTTTGCACCGCCTGCTTGCGGCGCAAAAGAATACTCTTCGCCTGCGCTCAGCAAACGGGTTATAAAAAAGACCGGAGTCGTTTTAATGCTGTGAGATGCGCTGTGCAAATTGTACGTATTCGCGGTCGTAGCGCCGCTCGGGAATGCCGACGCAGGGGACGCGGTCGGAAATCCTGCCGAAAAAACCGCCGCCACGGATGTTTCCATTCCCGCAATATCCGCTTTTATACGGCTGTCGGCGTAGGCGCCTATTTTCGGCATTTGCGCCGCATGCTTTAAATTGCCGCTTCGCACATCGGCGCGGATTTTTGCCGTAAACTGCGGATTCGCCGCAAGCGGAAAACCCTTTACGGACACTACGGTGCCGGCCTTTTCCCAGTCGAAGGCAAACACGTTTTCGAAATTGAGCCGGTAATCGCTTCCCCGTATATGCACTTCATCGATATACACACTGCCGTTTGCGGAGTTTGCCGGGTCGGATGCACTGAAGGCGAACTCGATGCGGTTCGGGGCAAGGCTCGTATCACATTTTTCTACGCTGAAGTCCGATGCGCTTAGTTGTGTGCCGTTTACGCTCAGCGTGTGCCGGTTAAAATTGAATACCGCTTTTTGCCAGCCTCCGCCGTGCGCGGCATCCGGTATCTTCTCCATTCCCGTTTTGGTAATCGTAAACGCCAAAGCCGTTTGCGTACCTTGCGCGCTTTCGCTTTCGAACTTGACGGAAAAATCGGTCTTTTGAGATTCTTCTATGTATATAAAAAAGACCAATTCTTCGTAAGAGGAAAGGGCAAGGGCTTCCGTGTAGCGGTATGCACGGACCGTTCTGTCGGCCGGCGGCAGCGCAACCGGAATATTCCAGCCGAAAAACTGCGCGCTGTTCGTTCCGTCGGGATTAAAGCGGAGCATGTCCGCGCTCTGCGCAACGGACGAGCTTTGTTCCGCCGAACGGAGCAGGCAGCCTTCGGGAACGGAAAGGGCGAATTCGGCACTTCCTATTTCGCATGCTCCTACCGTCAGCGTACCTGATGCGGAACCGGAAGTACTGCGGATAATCAAGCGTGCGTTTTGCGATTGTGCAAGCTGCAAGCGGTCTTCATCGCGGAGGTACACGCTCACTTTTTGCCAGCCGCCGTCGCCGAGGTTAAAATGTTTTTTTATGTCGCCGCCGGCCGCATTTTCTTCGGTTATGCGCCATGTAGGAAGCGGCGTTTCCCCATCGATAAGCTGATTTTCGTTTGCGCCGAGCTGCAAATAAATCTCGTAGTTTGCCGGCGGTAAAGATACGGGCGGCTCCATTTTAAGCCGAATGCTGAATTCCCGCGCCGAAGCCAAGGAGCCGGCGGCACCCCTAAAGTCTATCGTGCGCGCAGTCCAATCGTCCGTGTTTTGTAAAGCCCAGTTTATGCGTACCGCATAACCTTCCGTATCCGCAAGGCGGACGGTTTCGGTTGACTGTATGGCGATTTTGTGCGCAAGGTTCAAACCGGGAAAAGGTTGCGGGGGCGGTAATGGCGGTGGTTGCGGACGCGGTTTGAGAACGGGGACGACGCTTTCGGGAAATTCGGCGTCGGCTTTTTCCGTCAGCAAAATCGTTTGGGGCTTTGAGCTGTCCATGCCGAGAATGCGTCTCGTACCGGTTGTGTCGGGCATTTCAAACGAAATGGCCGTTGTGTTTTTAAGCGAAAAATCGTTTTTGCGCCAATCAAATTTGGCCGCCGCACTCAAAGAGCCGGGAGCATCGGAAGAAGATGTGCTGTACGAATTATTTTGCGCAAGCGGCCACAACAGCGATGAAGATGCGTCGAACGACAGATGTTCCGTAAGCCGTTTTTGAATACCCGCCGCCGCGGACAAGCGCCCCGAGCGCGCGCCTTCTTTGTGTTGCTGCCAGGTAATGCGTACGGTTTCAAACGCAAGCGGCGGATTGAGCGGATGTACCAAACCCGTTTTTGCGTCGTAGCTGAAAGCCGTGTCCTTTATGCCGTTACGGTACATAACAATCGAACCGGGTACCGCTTCCGTTCCGATGTCGAGTACGTGCGAAACCGAAGACGTTTGCACCGCGATAAAACTCGGTATTGTATTGCCTTGTGCTGCAGGCGCCTTCGGCGTAAGGTATATAAAAGGATTGTCTTTTGCGGCGGGATAGCGTTCCGCCGCCCGTGCAACGCCGGCTTGCAGGGCGGGATCGACGGCGCGGTTAAAAAGACGGATGTACTGCGTTCGCTTTGCAAAAAAGTCGGTTCCGCCGAAGGCGCCGCCGTACGAGTTTTCGTCGGCGACGATTGTACCGTAGGAGGCCTGCTCTATACCGGATGCCGACACGACGCTTGTCTGCGTGCTTTGCACATCAGACGAAAGCGCATAAAGCGAAGAATCCGCAAAGGGCGAAAAAAAAGGCGGGTACTGCAGAATGAGCGCGTGAACTTTTGCGGCGGCACCCGCTTTGCCGATTCGCGTAAAAAAACGCTCTTCAAAAGCCGGCGACGGAAGCGGAGGTGGGGGCGGGGTAGTAAAATCTGCCGGATCCGGGTACGAGTATTTCCATAAAGGAGGCTTTTGGGAAGACACTGAAAACCATTTCTGTATGTCTTGTAAAAAACTGCCGTCGGTACCCGCCGCGGAAAAAGTTCCCAATTTGTTTACGATTTCCGTTTTTTCCGCACTTCCGTCGCCTGAAGAAAGAAAATCGACGAGGATTCTGCCGGAAACCTTCTTTGCCAAAATGATTGCGTTCGACGAAGGCAAAATCAAATAATCGGAAGAGGAAAGTTTTTCGTAAGTGTAGTCCCTGTCGTCTTTGTAATTTCCTTTGTCCGATTCGACATACACGGATGCGACAAGGCTCGCACTTCCTTCGGGCAGTACAAAGCGTGCGCCTTTTTGCCATTCGGCCAAGCCGATTTTCTTTTCGTTAAGCTCGTTTGTTCCCGACCATTTTTTTTCAAAACTTTCGAGCATATCGTAGCGCAGCAGGGCGTCGGCTTGCCAAGACGGGCTTTCCCAATGCGCTGTAATTCCCGGCGCCTGATCGGACGCGGCTCCGGCTCCCTTGCCGATATCGTCTATGCCGTAGGATCCCGGAAAAGAGATGCCGCGGTTACCGACTCTTGCGTGGCGTAAAAAGCCTTCGCCGTAGTAACCTGCGGCTACCGTACTTTTAGCGTAATTGTCGGCGATCGCCGCTTCAAAATACCATTTGCTTTGCAGCAAAAACCACACGGTTAAATCCGTTTTTTGCGTAAAAACGGGCGGTGCAAACGTAAAAGCCGGCGCTTGATTTTTTGTTCCCTTCGTTTTCGATGAATGAAGCGGAAGGTTCAGGCCGAAAGACGTTTCGAGTTTTGCTTCCCAGCTGCCGCGCGCATAAAATTCCAGTTCGGGCGAATCGGGTGTAAGCGAAAAAACGGCAACGCGCGAAGCGAACGAAAAAGGCTTTGGCGTAAAGGCTTGCGGCGCAAAGCTGCCGCGATCCTGCGCCCGCAGACTGTGCATTCCTGCCAAGGCGGACGCGGCGATGAGCAGAAGAATTGCCGGAATGTTTTTAGGCTTGATTTTTTGCGCGGGCGTTTTGTTGGGCTGCAGTTTTTCTTTTGCGTGCAAAAGGCGCGCTTTTTCTATGTGTATAGCGGGATTTTTTTTTTGTATGCCGATGACGGCCTTTTCGACCGCGGCCTTTTTTTTCTCGCCGAAATCGAACAGTTCTTTTTGAACGGGCGTATCGCCGCTTTCAAGATTTTGCGCGCCGAGCCCGAGCAAACGTATGCCGCGCCCGTTTTCGTATTTTGCGGCGAACAGCGCTTTGGCGCGGCCGTATAAATCATCCGCCGAAGATATAATCCGCTCCGACGTTCCCTGTACGCTGACGGTTGTAAAATCTTCGTAGCGTATTTTTACGTGAACGGTTTTGCTCGTCCAGCCTTCGGTTAAAAGACGGTACATAAGTTCCCACGACAGTTCCAAAAGCGCCGTGTCGATTGTGTACCGGTCGGTTAAGTCGAACGAAAACGTATGTTCCGAACTTATCGAACGGCTTTTCGCTTCCGTGTCGAAGGTTTCGACTTCGCAGCCGCGTACGGCACGGTACAAAAAACTTCCCGTACATGAGCCGAACAGGCTTTGCAGCAAGTTGAGCGAAGCTTTGTGAATATCGCGCGAAGAATTGAAACCCGCCCGCGTAATTCTGTCGAGGGTTTTTTCGCCGATACCCCAAATTTTTTTAAGCGGCAGCGAAAGCATGAATTTTTCTTCCGCGCCGTTTTCGACGATATATAAGCCGTCGGGCTTCGACAAACCCGAAGCGATTTTTGCGATGTATTTGTTTGACGCCGCTCCGATGGAAATCGTCAAGCCGGTGCGTTCGGCCACTTGCGCTTTAAGTTTTTTTGCCGCTTTTTCCGGCGTTCCGAACAGACGTTCCGTTCCGCTCATATCCATAAACGCTTCGTCGATCGACATTTGCCGTATTTCGGGAGAAAATTCCGACAAAACGGCCATGACTTCTTGCGATTTTTCGTGGTAGCGCTTCATTCTTCCGCGCAAAAAAATTGCCGACGGGCAGAGCCGGAACGCTTTGCCTATGGGCATCGCCGAATGTACGCCGTATTTGCGCGCTTCATACGAACAAGTGGAAACGACGCCGCGCCTGTCGCCGGGCAAAGAACCGACAATGACGGGCTTGCCCCTGTATTCGGGATTATCCAGCTGTTCCACCGAAGCGAAAAAAGCGTCCAAATCCACATGAAAAAAACAGGGAGCATTCATCGTTTTGATCCCGCTATCGTGTATGCGAGTTTTTCGGTGTGTATGCCGTTCGGCGTTTGCACATATGCCGTAACGGTGCACAAAACCGTTTTCACGCCTTCTACGGAAAAACTCAGCATAAAATCCTGCGGCGGATAATCGTCCGGGGCGAATACCGCGGTGAAGGGTTTTGCAAACATGTCGTACGGATAGTTCGATTCAAGAATCGGCAGCACCGTTTCCGACGTTACTTCTATATAGTAACGGACAACGGGCCTTTTCGACGTCAACGTAAAAGTCATAATGCTGCGCCCGAATTGCACGACTCGTTCCGGAACGAGCGAAACCGACTGCACGGTTTTTGCGCCGCCGAGCGTTTCGCGCTTTTTTTGTGCGGAGCGGATAAAAGAAAAAATGCCGAAACAGACCGTAAAAAAGCAGACGAAAAAAAACAAACTGTAAAGGGCATTGACGCGCATTTTTCTTTTTGCGTCATTTCCGCGTATTTTCCATAATTTGAATCGTATTAAAATGCGTATGCTTATAAGCAAAAAGGGCAGCAAAAGTGCCGCGTATAAAAGGTTGAAGAGAAAATCTGCGCCGCTTATAAAACGGAGTGTCAATTCCGAATCGAATTCGCCGACCGCTTTTATAAACGGCATGTACGGTACCAGCATAAAAAGCAGGCAAAGCGCAAGCGGCACAACTTTGCGCACGGTGCGCGAAATATACACGATAATATATTCGGTGATAAAAAGCGGAATGAGGGCAATGTCTACACAGGCGAATAAAAAGATGTTCAAAAAGGCCGCTATCGAAAGCTGATAGCCGTATATAAAACCCGTCGGCGGAAGCTTAAAAAGATAATAGGCGAGCGGAAAGAAGCCGACGATAAAAAAACAAAGGGTAAAGGCGGTTTTTACGCTGAGGAAAAACAAAGGTGCGTCGTTCTCTTTTCCGATGACGGCACCCGTTATGAATTGTGCGCAAAGCAGTAGCGATACCGCGGCGAGCGTTGAAAGCGGAATTAAAAACCATGTGCGGAAAAATTCTTCGCGGTGTATGTGCCGGTGCTCTCCGCGTATAAACGAAAAAATAAAAAAAAGAAAAAGCGTAACGGCTGCCGAAGCGACCAAAAATAAAACATAGGTTTTTTCGGAAATCCAAACGGCGCGATTAAAAAGGCGGAACACGCTGTAATGGGTATCGTCGTGAACCGTTTGCGAATCGGCATATTCGTAGATACAGTTTTCAACGACAGAGAGCGCTTGAGCGCCGTTGCGCTCGTTTATATAAAATAAAACGGCCGGAATATCCGCCGAAAGCCATTCGGAAACGAGCGGCTCGGCCTTTATTAAACCGAGCCGGTATAACGATAAAAAATGCCCGTTTATATAATAATCGGTTTTCGCAGCGGCAAACGCTTTTACGATAACCGAAAAAAACGAGCGCGGAACGACGGTGCCCCTGCCGTATTCTCCCGTTCCGCCGGGAACGACTTCTATAAGTTCCGTACGGTAAGCGGGAAAAATGCGGCCGCGCTCGGCCGAGCGGATGACAATTACCGCCGTATTTTCTTCCGTGTTCATGTTATCGATATAGGTGCGGGTTCCCGCATTTTGATTTACGCTTTCTTTTAATTTTTGCGCCGTTGCGGCCGCCGGGCTGCAATCGTTTGCCGTAAAGACGAATTCGGCTTGAAAATCGTTTTGCTGCGAGGAAAGTTTTTGTATAAATGCACCGATGTCGTCAAGCATCGGTTTTGCCTCCTGTTGGGGAAAAGCGACAATCAGCTTTTTTTCGCTTTTTCCCTTATTGACCGATACGATAACATTGTACGGAAAATCCTGCGACAGCGCATTTTGCAAAAGCTGCCGCTCCGGATTCAAACCTTTGTGCGCAAAAAAATCGTACAAAAAATCGGAGTATAGAGCCTGGTCCGACTTAAACGTTTCGGCTTGCAGGGGAATTGAACTTTGAAAGGCCGCGAGCAAAAGCAAAACGCACGCCGCTGCGGATACGGGCTTCATAACAACAGCATAACGGTGAAGGCTTTTTTCAGTCAAGAGGCTTGTTTTATAGAAGGGAATATCAAATATATGTAAACAAATGTAAATGTTTGACAAAGTTTTCAAAGATTAGTATATTTACGATATAATGGCAAAAGTTCCTAAAAAAGTAATGCTTGATTTACCCCTTAAAATTGCATTGAGCGAAGCGGGCGCGACTTCTTTTTTCTATAACAAAAAAAAGCTTTCCCGATTAAAAATGGTAGACAATACCGAAGAAAGCGGTATCGTTTTGAGTAATTTTGCCCCCTCATCTTTGCAAAAGTTGATTTTATTGGATTACGTATCGAAGATCGAACTTTCTCTGCCCGAATTTACCACGTCGCGTCAGGAAATAATCGACCTTGCAAAGCTGATTGTTTTTTCGATGCTGTACCGACAATTCAGCGCGCAAGTGCAAAAAGATCTTTTGGTAACCGACGTTATAAAAAAACATAACAGAGCTCACCCCGCGCAGTTTTTCGACAGTAAAACGACGGTAGCTCCGCACACGCTGCAATCGATTATGAAGCGGTATGCTTCGCACGTCAACGATATACGGCGGCTTATTCTTGATCCCTTGAATCTCGAAATCGTGCGCAACGGCCGTTATTCGGATGAAGAAAAAAATACTTACCTGCTTATGATCGAAAAGTTTTTGGCAAAGCTCAGTTCGTATAACTGGTATCTTATCGTTTTGTTTTCGAAAAAAAACGGCTTTCTCGAAATGCTGCAAGTTGTCAGAAACGCATTGCGCGATTACATGAGCAAGGGCACCATCGCCGAATACATTTCGCTCATGCTGATAGAAATCGCTTCATACTGCGAAAATATGAATATGAGTAAAGAAGCCGAAATTATGTACAGGGGAGTCGGTGAAAGCAGCATAACGCTTTTCGATCCTATCGTCCGCAAAAAAATCATAGGCGAACTGCGCCGGAAAAACAAACTTGTTTCCGCATCGTGGAAATTCGGCGGCGGTTCTTCGGCAATGGGCAAACAGGGCGTGCTCCAGATAACGGTTTACAATCAGGACGATGAATTTCAGGAAGTAAAAGAAAGCATCGAAACATCAAAGTCCGCCGATTTAAAGAAAAAGAATTTGATAGACTTTTATAAAGAACTTCCCACACAAAAGGGAAGGACGGATTTGGGCTTGTACTATCTTTCGTATTTGGACGACGCGTGTAAACAGGTGAATATTAAATTCGATTCTCACGTTGCACAGTTTACCGCGAGCGAGTTGACAGTTATCAATATGACGTTTAATTTTTAAGCGATTTTAAGCTATGAAGCGTTTTTTAGGGTGTGTTTTTATAATTATGTGTTTCGCCTTTACGGCTTGTCCTTCTCCGCAGCCGTCGTTCGACGATGTGCGCACCGCCGTCATTTACGATTATGAAAGCATGGAAAAAGCACCGGTTATGCGCATGGCGGTTTTTGTGCGCTTACATGCGCAATCGCAGACAAACGGAAAACTCACGCTTTCGCTGCCTGCAGCGGGCTATACGTGGAAGATCGAAAAGCCTTCGCGCGTTTTCGATTCCGACAACGGGTCTGTATGGCTCGGAAGCGCGAACATTGCATGTGCTCCGGGAACGGAATTTGCAAGCGGCGAGTACCGGCTTTTGTACACCGATAAGGCGTCGATGAAGGCCGAAACGTCGTTCTTTGTGCAAAAAACGCAGCCGGTAAAAAACGTAAAACTCGATGCATACAAAACGGAACGCCTTGCCGTTTTTGATGCCGAAGGTTTTTTGCTCGGCTACAATATTGAAAAAGAGCCGATTGCGCGTTCCGAAATCGCCGAAAAATATCCGGGCGCTTTTTATACGCGCAGGATTTTGATTGCGCCGGACGGGCAGTCGCTTGCCGCATTGCCGAGCGTTCCTTTAACCGAAGAAGACGGCACGGCTTTAACTGCGGGCGGTGCGCGGTGACGACATACAGTCCGATACGTTCTTTCGTTTTGCGTGCGGGGCGCATGACCGAAGCTCAACAGCGCGACTACGAAACCCTATCATCCAAGTGGTGCGTTCCCTTTGCGCATGAGCACATCAATTACAGCGATCTGTTCGGCAACACGAACAAGGTCGTCATAGAAATAGGTTTCGGCATGGGAACGGCAACCGCCCTCATCGCCGAACAAAATCCCGAAACCGATTACATCGGTATTGAAGTACACCGTCCCGGCGTCGGAAAGCTCTTGGGCGAAATACGGCGAAAAAATCTTTCAAATCTTTTTATCATCGAACACGATGCGGTTGAAGTTATCGAAAAAATGATTCCCGACAATTCGGTAAGCGGCTTTCATCTTTTTTTTCCCGACCCGTGGCCCAAAAAAAAGCATCACAAGCGGCGTTTAATAAAACGCCCCTTTACGGATATGCTGTGTACAAAACTGAGCCGTTCGGGGTATATTTATATGGTAACCGATTGGGAGCCGTATGCGTGCTTTGCGATGGAAGAATTGAACGAGGTTGAAGGGCTTTGCAACAAGTACGGCGGTTTTGCCGAAGCGCAAAGCTGGCGGCCGCAAACGAAATTCGAAACAAAGGGTAAAAACGCCGGCCGCGAAATTTTCGAACTGGTGTATGAAAAAAAAGATGGAAGCGGAACTTAAAATAAGCGAACTTGCAAATCGTATTTTGCGCTATCAAAAGTCGTATTATACCGGCGAAGGCGAAATCTCCGACGCCGAGTTCGATGCGCTGTGGGACGAATTGAAAGCGCTGGATCCGGAAAATCCCGTGCTTAAAAAAATCGGTTCTGATTTGCAGGACGCGCCGGATGCGGCGGGTTTAACGTACGAAAAAGTGCGCCATCTTATTCCGATGGGGAGTCAGGAAAAAGCCGCGAATCCCGAAGAGTTTGAACAGTGGGCCGCAAAACAAAGCTTTGACGAATTCGTCGTCGAATACAAGCTGGACGGCGCGAGCCTCGAACTGCAATACGACAAGGGCGTTTTTGTGCGCGGCGTTACGCGCGGCGACGGCATAATCGGCGACGACATAAGCCGCAATGTGAGCAAAATGAAAGGCTTTGTGCCGCGCCTTTCCGCTGCGCTGACCGGCGGCGTGCGCGGAGAAGTTATTATGAGCCGCGCAATTCACAAACGATTTTATGCCGACAAGGCGAACTGCAGGAATGCCGCCAACGGTTTAATGAAGCGCAAAGACGGAACGGGAAGCGAGCATTTGCAAATCATCTGCTATGATGCGCGCTTTGAGCCGCTCGGAAGCGATGCGCGTTCCGGCAAAGGCTCTCCTTTTGCCGACGAAACGGGAAAGGTGAAATGGCTCGCAGCCCAAGGCTTTGAAGTCGTTCCCGTTCACCTGTGCCGCGGAAGCGGTGAAGTTATCGATTACCGCGCAAAGGTTATGGACTTGCGCCCCGGCTTGCCCTACGACATAGACGGCTTGGTCGTAAAGGGACAAACGATAGATCTGCGCGACAGCGAGCGTGAGCGCCCGGAAAAACAAATCGCTTTTAAATTCAGTTTGGAAGAAGCGGTCAGCACCGTGCGCTCCGTTATTTGGAGCGAATCGGGCGCAACCTACACGCCCATCGCCGAATTCGATACGGTAGATCTTGCGGGCACAAAGGTAAAGCGCGCAAGCCTCGTCAACCCGAATACCGTCCGTTCGCTCGGCGTACATATCGGAAGCCGCGTCGTCGTTACCAAGCGCGGCGAAATAATTCCCAAAATAGAGCGCGTTATAGAAGACGAAAACGAAGACAAAGACGGCGATGACGCGTCAAAAATTGCCGACGCCGCTCAAAGCGGCGGCGGTCCGGGAAATGCCCGCACTCCTCAAAGCGGCGACACTGCAAAAACCGCCGACACTGCAAAAAATGCGGAAAAAGTTCCGATCGTCTTCCCGACGCATTGTTCCGTGTGCGGTTCGCCTCTGTGCGACGAAGGAACGCGGCTCTATTGCCCGAACGTCGCGTGTTCCAAGCGCATCCATCACCGTATCGAAAAATGGGTGGCCGTCCTCGACATACGCGACTTCGGCATAACCCTCATCAGGCGCTTATATGAAACAAAACGCCTCGCCTCCGTTTCCGACATCTATACGCTCACCGAAGACGAACTCGCCGAACTCGACGGCTTGGGCAAAAAAAGCGCCGCAAAAATCGTCGCTTCGATTCATTCCGGAACGACCGTTCCGCTTGCGCGTTTTATTGCGGGATTCGACATCGAAGGCATCGGCGAAACGCTCGCCGAAAAACTGGTTGAAGCGGGCTTCAACACGCTCGATAAACTTTTAAACGCGCGCGAAGAAGATATCGCGTCGGTCTACGGTTTCGGCGGCATCAGCGCCCGCGTGCTTGTGCAGGCTCTTGCCGAATGCCGCGACGAAATGCTGTACTTAACCGAAAACGGCATTATCACGATCGAAAAACCGCTTTCCCAAGCCGAAGCATTTTTAGCCGGTAAAAGCTTTTGCTTTACCGGAGAATTGACGGCAATGAAGCGCAGCGATGCCGAAAAACTCGTTAAGGCCGCAGGCGGCGAGGTAAAATCAGCCGTCGTAAAAGGACTTTCGTATTTGGTTACCAATGATCCTTTTTCGGGCTCGTCCAAAAACAAAAAAGCCGCCGAGCAGGGAACACCGATTATCGACGAAAAAGCGTTTTTGGCTTTATTGGGGAACGGGGCAATAACGGAACTATGAAGCCGGCAAAAAAAACGGAATTGTACATAAAAGTCTTTTCGCTTGCGGTTTTTGCCGTTTTATTGATTGCCGCATCGGACGACTTTTACCGATTCCGCGTATGCTTCGGCGCCGGTAAACGAATCCCGCCTTTTACCGATGCGGTGCCTGTGCGCTTTTTGCTCTACGGTTCAAGCGGCGACACGGTGAGCGCAGCCTTTTACATCTTTGATTCGGCGCATAAAGAACTGGCCGCCGTAGAGCGCTCGTGGAAGGGCGATTCTTTGGCCGTCGAGTTTGTAGGCGCTCAATTCGGCGGAAAAACGGTGTATTTCCCGCTGTGTATTTATGGGTACAGCTCCGGCGTCTCTTCGCATAAATCCTACCGCAGCGGAACGCCTTTAAGCCGCTATTATATGCGCCGTCAAACATGTCTTTTGTATAATTATACGGGATACGAAAAAGATTTTTACCGGCTTGCGCGCTATGCGCTCCGTCCCTTCTTCGGCTTGAGCCAACGGCTTTCCGGCGCTCCGCACAGCAAACACGTGTACCTCAGCTTAAGCGCGTGCACGAGCGGAAAAATGTACGTAATCAAAACCGATTCGCAGGGCGGTTTGGAAGTCCGCGCGGAATAGGTGATTGCAAGTCGTTTATTTCGGCAATGCTTATGCCGAAGTATCAACCCAAGCGCACGTAGGTTTTGCCGGTACCGCCGTCTTCGGGCGGGGCAAAGTAAAAGTCCTGCACGCAGCCGTACGAAGACAGCAGACGGTGTACGCCTTCCTGCAAAATGCCGTCGCCCTTGCCGTGTATGACGGAAAACTCGTGTAAGCCCTGCAATGTACATAAGTCGATTTGCCGCTCAAGCGCTTTCAGTGCGTCTTCCAAATGCATGCCCAAGAGGCGCAGTTCGTAGACGGCCCGGTCGGCTCTTGCGCTCGCGGCGCTTTGTCTTTTGGTTTTGCTTCCCTTACCCGAAGCGCCGGTTTCGGCGCTTTCCATTTCGACCGAAAACGAGGGAGCAGCGAGCGCTGCGCGCACGCTTTTGAGCGGACTCGGTGCGGGGGCAAGGTCGGCTTCTTTGCAGTTTATTTTCATTGAACCGGTTTGCACGATCCAGCCGTCTTTTTTCGCTTTGCCGACAATCGTGCCGCGTATTTTTGACGGACCGGCGAACACGTCGGCACCGACGGCAAAGGCGTTTGCCGCTGCGCCGTTTTGTGCGGCGTTTTGCCCTGCCGAACGGTGCCGTTTGCGCGCATCTTCAAGCGCGTTTTTGACTTCTTGCGTACTTTCGCGTTCGGCGTTCAAACTTTGTTCAAGGCCTTCGATAAAGCGCTTTACTTCTTTGGTTTTTTCGCGCGTCAATTCGCCTTCACGCAAACTGCGCACGAGGTTTTCGAGCATTTTGCGGTTTTCCGATACAAAGCGTTCGTTTTTTGTTAAAGCGCTTTCGCGCAGTTCTATGTCTTTTTCATGCAGGCGGAGTTCCCGTGCCGCAAGCTTTTGTTCTTTTTCGGCAAGCGCGCGTTCTTTACGGCGGAACGCTTCTTCGGCGCGTTCGGCTTCGGCGTATTTTGCACTCAAGCCCTTTATGAGAACGGAAATATCCGTTTGACGGTTTCCCAAATACGCCGATGCTTCTTCGATGATTTTGTGCGGGAGACCGCTTTTTTGCGCAATGCTTAAAGCGCGGCTTTCGCCCGGAACACCCATGAGCACGCGATAGGTCGGGCGCAGGGTTTGTTCGTTGAATTCGACCGAAGCGTTCATGCAGCGCTCGTGCGTGTACCCGTAATTTTTAAGCAAACCCTGATGGGTTGTTACGAGTGCAAAGGCGTTTTTGCGGATAAGTTCGTCGAGCACGGCCATCGCGACGGCTCCTCCTTCCTGCGGGTCCGTGCCGCTTCCCAATTCATCCAATACAATCAGGCTCCCGTCGTCCGCGCTTTCGATCATTTCGCCGATGTTTTTCATGTGCGCGCTGAATGTCGATAATGATTGGTCGATGTTTTGTTCGTCGCCGATGTCGGCAAAGAAGGAGGTAAAAAACGGCAGCCGTGTTCCCTGTTCGGCCGGGACGGGAAGTCCGCTTTGGTTTAACAGGGCGAACAGGGCGATTGTTTTTACGGTAACGGTTTTTCCCCCCGTATTGGCTCCGGTTATGATAAGCACGCGTACCTGAGGCCGGAATTCCACATCGACGGGAACGGCCTTGTCTTTTAAAAGCGGGTGGCGCGCGCCCCTTATGCAAAGCGGATGCTCTTCGTCGGCGTTTTCGGCAAAGACGCAGCGGTTTTCGGCGCCCCATAAGGCTGCCGCGCGGCTCAAGTCCAATTCGGCCATGCCTTCCGAAGCTTTTTCAAAATCGCCTGCGAACGCGTGCAGATCGTCGCTCAGAGAAGTTAAAATGCGCCTGATTTCCTGTTCGAGCCGGAATTCTTCGCGGATGAGGTCGTTGTTTTTTTGAACGACGTCGTACGGTTCTATGTACAGCGTTTGTCCCGTTTGCGACAGCTCGTGCACAATGCCTTTTATTTTTCCGCGGTAGTCTGCTTTGAGCGCCAGCACTTGCCTTCCGCCGCGTAAAACGGGCAGGGTGGATTGCAGCGCGTTTTGAAACCGCTCGCCGCTCGTATAACTTTTTATCAAATGATCGATGCTTTTGCGTATCGATTGAATCGAAGATTTTACTTCCTGCAATTCGCTTATGTTGCGCAGTGCGCCGGACGAATCTATAATGCGGAATATTTTTGCGGACGCTTCTTTTAAATCGGGAAGATTTTGCGCCGCCTCGCGTAAAGTGCGGATGCCGGCAAAAAGTCCGGTTTGCGTATCTTCAAGCTGCGCATCCGCCCTCTCCGATGAATCCGAATCGAAAAAGCGCTTTACGCCTAAGGCCGAGCGGCAAAACAAACCGAGCGCATGGATGTCTTCAAGCAATAAAACCGTATGCGGCGTTTTGAGCCGGATTAAAATATCTTTAACCGGCGGCCATGAAGCGAAAAAGGAAGCTTGTCCCGCAGCGATAAGTTTACTCCATTCTTCCGCAAGCGCTTTCGCCTTATCCGCTTTGTTTTTATCGGTAAAGGGGATACGTTCGGCAAAGCGTTCTTTGCCTTCTTCGCTTATGCAATGCGAGGCGGCGCTTTCTCGTATGCGCAAATAATCGAGCCGGTCGAGCGTTTTTGCGTTCATTCAGTCTGCCCAGCTTCCCGTCCGCATTTCTTCGCGTATGCGCAGCCAGCTTTCGTAGCGCTCTTCGCTTATAACGCCCGCATGAACGGCTTCGAGTATTTTACAGCCGCTTTCGCTTATGTGGCTGCACGACATGCCGAAGCTGCATTTTCCTATAAGCGGACGCATTTCGCGAAAATACAGGGCGAGGTTTTCCGGTTCTATATCGTGAAGGACAAAACGGCGCACGCCCGGCGTATCGATAAGGGACGTATACACGTTTTGCCTTCCGCCCGTCAGCGAGTTTTTTATATGCACGCGTAAAAGAACGCCCTTTGTCGTTGTGTGCGTGCCGCGCCCGTATTTTTCGGACAGTCCGCCGGTTTTAAGCGCATATGAAGCGTCAAGGGCGTTTATCAAGCTCGATTTGCCCACGCCCGACTGTCCGATTAAAACGCATTGCTTTTCTTCGATCAGTTCGGCAAGTTCTATCAAGCCCTCGCCCGTGCGCGCGGAAACCGTTACAACGCGGTAGGAAAGTCCTTCCCAATCGGAAAGGCGCATGTGCAAGTCCGGCGATTCGGCAGAAGGCAGGTCCCATTTGTTGCATACGATAACCGCTTCTATGCCGGCTTGCTCGGCTTGGGCAAGGGCGCGGTCTATAAAACGGGGACGGAAGGGCGGTTCGTCGGGCGTCGTGACGCAGAGGAGTAAATCCACGTTCGCGGCTAAAAGCTGCGGCGCGCGGCCTTTAACGTTCCATCTCATAAAGCCGTTTTTGCGCGGAACCAAAGCCGATATTCTGCCCGTATCGCGGCTCAATTCGTCCTCTTCTATTTCGAGTACGTCGCCCGGACACAGCGGGTTGTAAAATCCCCCTTCAGTTTTGAGTTTTTTTCCTTTAATCGAGCAGCGGCGCAGGATGCCGTCTTCGCAGTTTACGTCGAACGAATTATTCGAGCCGCTTATCAAAATTCCGCGCATAGGCAAAGTGTGTATGATAATGTACCGCTTTGTCAAGGCTTGACAGCTGCTTCCGATATGCATCGGTAAAAATTCCCCTCTTGACACGGCGGCGCTTTTTTTGCTATGTTTAATTTAACGTGTATTCCCCGATTGTGTAATGGTAGCACGGCAGATTCTGGTTCTGCTTGTGGGGGTTCGAGTCCTCCTTGGGGAACTTAAAGCCGGCCCGTCAGGTCGGCTTTTTTTACACACACCGCACAGGGTCCCTTCGTCTATCGGTTAGGACGAAAGATTCTCAATCTTTAAAGACGGGTTCGATTCCCGTAGGGACCGTTTTTCCCCTTTTTTACAATTTTTTCGTGCGAAGGCGCAGCGCGTTTGTTACGACAAATACCGAGCTGAGCGACATGGCGAAGCTTCCGACCATGGGCGACAAAAGCAAACCGTATGCCGGATACAGTAAGCCTGCGGCAAGGGGAATGCCGATGCTGTTGTAAAAAAAAGCCCAAAACAGATTTTGTTTAATAGTGCGTATCGTCATGCGGCTGAGTTTTACGGCCCTTGCCGCGTCGCGCAAGTCTCCTTTTACCAATACGATGTCGCCCGATTCGACGGCGATGTCGCTGCCGTTTCCGATTGCCGCTCCCACATCCGCTTGCACGAGGGCGGGCGCATCGTTTATGCCGTCGCCGGTCATCATAACTTTTCGTCCTTCTTTTTGCAAACGTTCTATAACGCGGGCTTTGTCCTGCGGCAAAACTTCGGCAATCACTTCGTCTGCTTGAATAAGGTTTCCCGTGTACTCGGCTGCAGCCTTATTGTCGCCGGTTAAAAGGATGACGCGCAAACCCTGCTTTTTCATAAGAGCGACGGCTTCCGCACTGTGCGCTTTAAGCCTGTCCGTAACGGTAATTAAGGCTAAAAGCCGCGTATCGGCGGCAAGGTAGACGAGGGCGGCCCCTTCCGAAGAAGCCTTTTGCGCTTCTTTTTCAAAAATATCGCAGTCTATGCCGTTTTCTTCCATGAATAAACGGTTGCCCGCCAGCACTTTTACCGATTTTGCAGACTTTACCGCAGGCTGTGCGTCGAACTTTATGTCGGACTTTACGGATGCGCTGATGCCTTTACCCGCGATGTTTTCGAATGAGTCGATCTCAAAACGTGCGGCAGGTTCTGCCGTACCGGCGGAACGCATAGCCGATGCCGCGTCGGTTACGGCTTTTGCAAGCGGGTGTGAAGAAGCGTTTTCCACGGCGGCCGCAAGGGCAAGCGCATCTTCACGCCGTATGCCTTCGGCGCAAAAAACGTCGCGCACGCTCGGCTTGCCTTCAGTAACGGTGCCCGTTTTATCGAGTACAACCGTATCGACATGCTTTGCCGTTTCGAGCGCTTCGCCCGACCGTATGAGAATGCCGTTTGCCGCGCCGAGTCCGGTTCCCGTCATAACGGCCGCAGGCGTTGCAAGACCGAGTGCGCAGGGACAGGCGATAACGAGTACCGACGTGCATACGCGCAAAATAAAGGACGCATCGGCTCCGGCTATCGCCCAAAGTATGCCGGCCGCAAGCGCGATACCGATAACGGTCGGCACAAAAATGCCGGCGACCTTATCGGCGGTTTTGGAAATGGGCGCCTTTTTACCCTGTGCTTCTTCGACGAATTTGATGATTTTTGCCAAAACCGTATCGCCGCCCGTTTTCGTAACCTGCATGTATAAAACGCCGCTGCCGTTCATCGTTCCGCCCGTAACCGAAGAGCCTTCAGTTTTTTCGACTGGCAAACTTTCACCCGTAAGCATCGATTCGTCGACGCCGCTCAAACCTTTAAGCACTTTTCCGTCGAGCGGTATGCGCATGCCGGCTTTTACGAGCAGAATGTCGCCCGGCCGTATGTCGCGCGCATCGGTTTCTTCCGTGCGTTCGTCGGCCGCACCGAAGTTTAAAACTTTTACCGCAGTGTCGGGCGCCAAAGCCATAAGCGCCTTGATTGCGCTTTTCGTTTTTTCTTTGCTGCGTTGTTCCAAATATTTTCCCGTCATAACGAAAACGAGCACGACCGCCGACGCTTCAAAATACAAACCCTGCACAAGGTCGGCGTTGAGCGGAATTAAAAAAGTTAAAACTAAACTGTAGATAAAAGCGGCCGTGCTGCCGAGTGCGACCAAGGTATCCATATTCGGATTTAAATGGAACAGCGATTTAAAACCGCGCGCGTAAAAATCCCTGCCGAGAAATAAAATCGGCACGGCGCACAGCAAATTCAGCAAAGCGAAGTTTGAAGGGTAGCGGTGCATGTCGAAAATCGCAGGAAGCGGCAAATTGAGCATGTGCCCCATCGACGCGTACATAAGCAACATTCCGAAAACCCACGAAAGCGCGAGCGGCAGCCGCTTTGTAAAAAAATCGCCGCTTTCGCCTTGTGCGCGGTTTTGCGCTCCGTTTTGTGTACTCCTTTGGGAGAGCGTTTTTTGTTCGTCCGATTCTTCCTGTCTGCAGCCGAAGCCCGCTTTTTGTACCTTCGAAATAATCATGCCTTCGTTTACCTTCGAGGCATCGAAGACAATCCGCATTTTATTCGTCGTCAAATTGACATCGCTTTCGAATACGCCGTCGATTTTGCGGGTTACGCGTTCGACTGCCGCGGAGCAGGCCGCACAGGACATTCCGTCTATAATAAATTCTTTTTGTGTTTTTTTTAAATTCATACAACCTCGCTTTTCGCTATAAATATAATTGCTAACTTTCGTCCCGTCAACCGACCTCGGAGCAGGATTTCTGCGCGAAATATTGACTGAAATGGATATTGTGGAGTAAACTACTTTTATGAGTGCTGACTGCAATTCTTTTGACCGGCTTGTAGCCGGTTTATCGTCGGATGAGCGGGGTTTGCTGCTCAAAAAGCTCAAGGCTAATATCGAGCCGGAAAAAGAATCTTTGGAATTCGAAGTTCCCGAAGATTCGTCGAGCATCGTCGATCTAAAAAAAGAATTAAACAACGAGCCGCTGCTGCTGCGTTTGTGGATTTTTTTAAAGAGTTTGTTTGCTAAAATAGGCATCGAAGGTGCTTACAACGACTACCGCATCGGTTGTGTGCTTAAAAAAATCAACAATGCGTACCCCAATGTCATAAATGCCCGCTATTTAACATTGGAAAATACGTTTTACGATCATTTGATAAAGTTGCAGGAAGCCGCGCTCTTTTTTTACGACGGCATAAAAGTGTACAACCGGGACAAAGGCGGATTTTGCATTCTTTTAACCGAACTTGTGATGCCCGATTTTGCCGAGCGCATGGAAAACGAAGTGAGCCCCTGTTCGCTTTCTTCTGCGACAGAAGTAACGCCTGAACTGCGTACCTCGCTGCTGCGCAAAATGGAGCAAATCCTTGCCGACATGGGACCAAACGAAAAAGAAAAACTCAAGGATTGTTTTGCGTCGCTCGAATGGCTTAAACAATTTGCGGCACTGCCCTTTGCGCATTTTTTATCGTTGTTCAGAAACGTTCCGGAACGGGGAATGAGCTGTTCGCTTAAATCGGCTCAAAACGAAATCGACCGCTTTGCGCGCGTTTTGTGCAATGCGAAAAAAATCGTTCCCGAAGTGCTGGAAGCCTTGTACATGTTTGCGTCGGAAGACAAAATGAACGAGGGGGAAAAGGTCGATATCGAAGGCGGCTTGGCGGAATTTTTACGCAAAAGCATGCAGCATACTACGCTTATAAAATACGTTATCCGTTCGGTGCCGTTCCGCTCGCTGGGAGTCGTCGCGCTTGACTCGGCGCTGTGGGTGCCCGAATACAAAGAGACTTCGGAAAATTGGCTTTTGCTGTGCAAAAATCAATGGCGCAAAGTATTCGATGAAGAATGGACGAGCTGGATCCGCGAGCGCAAAATTCAAAAAACAAAAGAAGACGTCGCCGCTTTGTTCGGAATGAACGATTATCCTGCCGTTCAAAACCGGCCGTGGGAAAAACTTCCGTTTCCTTCGGATTTTAAACGCGGTTTTTCGCTCGGTTTTTTATCCGCTTTTTTTTCGGTTATGTATCCCGACTTGCGCCCCGTTTTGGAAAGGGTTGCGGTAAACGGCAAATTCATCTTGCCTGAAAACCGCATTGAATTTACGGACACATACAACGAAATGAATCAGCTTGCTGACTTGCTTGCCGCCTTTAACGAAAAACTCGGCCCGTCGGGATTTTACGGACAAGCTTTTGCTTCGGTAAGCGGTGCACAAAATATTCCCGAGCGGGAAAAGGTCAGAAATCTGACGCGCTCAATTGAATCGGAAGTCAATTTGTTTATTGCGACTTTCAGCACGTGCTGCCGCTCTTTTAAACAGCTTTTTGACGGCATGCTCGTAGACATACGGAGCATAAAATACGACGGGCTTTCAAACCTCGCAGCTTTAACCGATGCGAACGATATGCCGCTGCGGCCCAAACTTGCCGAAATTTCCGATAAACTGAACGGCGCTTTCGCTCTTTTGGCGGAAGTTGAAAGTCTTGAATTGGATCTTGCATGAGTTCCCCCGTTGCGGCCCTAACGCTTTTAGCCTGCGGTTCCATGCGCTTTCGTTGGAATGAAACGAATGCGGTGCGCTCGGCCTTTTTTTCGCTGCCGTATTTTCGTCATAAAACGATTGCATCTGTCGAATTGATTCATTCGCACATTGTATTTGCAGCGGACGCCGGCGGACAAACGGCTTTGCAAAGCGGCGACGGCATTATAAGCCGCAACAGCGCTTTGGTGCCGGTTATAACCGTTGCCGACTGTATGCCGATTTTTATGTACGAAAGCAAAAGCGGCGTTTTCGGCGTGCTGCATTCCGGCTGGAAGGGAACGGGCATTGCGCTTGAAGCTTTACGCACAGCCGAAAAAGCATACGGTGCCCGCGCGGATAATTTCCGCTTTATTTTGGGCCCTTCGATCGGCAGTTGCTGCTATACGGTGGACGAAGAGCGCGCCCGCTATTTTCAAAAAGAATTTTGTACCGATTGCGTATCCCGCTCCGAACGGGACGGCTTGTTCCGCCTGTCGCTCGAAAAGGCGAACCGCGCTTTGCTTGTAAAGGCGGGAATCCCCGACGAACATATTTTAAGCGTAAACGAATGTACGTGCTGTACAAAAACCGAAAACGGTGCATATACGTACGGCTCGTTCCGCCGGCAAGCCTCAGGCCTTCCGTCTTCGATGCCGCTCGAGGAAAAAACGAAGCACTTTACGCCGATGGCCGCGTTTATCGGTTTTGAAGACGGCGACTTTACACGCGAAAACCTTCACGCCGCCGGCGTGCAAACCTATTCTTTTCGGTAATTCGATAGTATTGATTATAAACTTTCCACTTTTTCATGCCTTATCGCTCGCACGCTGTTTTTTTTGCCGGCATGTGCTATACTTTTTGCATGAATGTTTACGCAAAGTCCGGCCGCTCTATATCTATAAAGGCACAAAATATACCTGCCGCCTCGTCCGCTTTTCCCGTACCCGCGCGGAAGTCTGTTGTCGCCGCGCCGATTGTTGTTGTGTGCGCGCTTTTCCTCTTTTGGGGCTGTGGCCGTACCTACTTTTCGTCGGTACGCTTGGCTATCGGCGCAGAGGACGGGCGCGGCCGTCCTCAAAGCAGCGCTGCGGGGCGGGACGGCGCAAGCGTTCAAGCCGGTGCCGGCGCTTCAGCCGCGGTTTTTTTGCCGTTGGATGCGCTTAACGCAAATGCCCGAAGTGCCCGTATCGGCGAAGGCGCGAAAAGCCCGTATATGTTCTTTGCGTTTACCGAAGGCACCGGCTCAAACGGAAGTCAAGCCGCTTTTATGCGAAAAGGCCGCGCCCTTGAACTTGAATTGAGCGTTCGTGCGGCCGAAGAGTTTTCCCAAAACGGAGAAGACGGCGCCCCGTGTTTTATCGCGTTTTTATACGCCGGCGATTTTTCGTCTTCGCGTTCGTTAAAAAAGAATTTGGCAAGCCGCAGCGGCATAAAAGCCTTTATAAAAAACGGCGTGCATTTTAAAGTTTCCCTCGGCTTTGAAGGCGGCGGAACTTTTCCCGATCCCGAATCGATTAAAGGCTTTATGATCTATTCGGCCGTTCCCGTCGAGCTGAAAAGCGCCGCCGTAACCGAGGCATACTGCGGCTGGGCAAAAGACGGTACAATGCGCCGTTTCGGTTTTTCCGCAAACGGCGGCACCGTTGACAGCGCTCTTTTAAACGAGGGGAAAATCCCTAAACAAACGCTTTTTTCGCAAATGCCGCTACTTTTGCAAGACGGCGATGTACGGCAAGTGCGTATACTGCTGCGAGGGCAAACCGAAACTGGCTCCTCTGCTCCGGCGGCGGCTTCGGCTTTAAGTGCGCCCGACGTGCGCATTGCCTGCGCTTCGGATACGCTGCGCATACGCCGCTCTCCGGCAATCCGTTCCGTTTCAATCGACGAGCGTTCGCTTTCTTCGGCATGCGATTCGGTAAAAATCATTTCGGGCGCCGATTCCGTAGAAGGCGTTTTGCTCGAACAAAGAGTGTCCGATGCTTTTACGCCGATTACGGCCGATCCGGGACTTATAACGGCGTGGCCGCAAAAAAGATGGCGGAATAAAAATTTCGAATTCTTTTCGTGGGAACAGTTCCCTTCGGTGCTCATATTCGACTTTGCCGATTATGCCGTTCAAGACGCCTTCCTTAAACGGATCGCTTTTTTTGTCGAAAAAAAAGGTTTTATCGGCAAACTTTTAACCGACGCGCAAATAGCGTCTTCTCACGGATTTAACGCGCACGATTACCGCGCCGAAAGTTTGGCCGCATTTTTCGATAAAGCGGAAAAAGAGCATTTTGCGCTCAACGAATCGGAACTGCTTTTGCGCGGCATCCTCTTTGCAAACGGCGTTATCGCGCGATCCGCTTCCGGTATAAAAGAGGGCAGGGGGGCCGTCGTTTCGATCAGCCGCGAATCGCCGCGTTTTTTGCGCGAAAGGCTGCTTGTGCACGAAGGACTGCACGGCGTGTATTTTACCGAAGAGTCTTTCCGCTGCGAAGTCGACGAGGTTTTTTATGCGACGGATCCGATTTCGCTGCGCTTCCTCAAACGCTATTTTGAAGTAAATCCTTCTTTAAATTACAATACGGACGACAGCTATTTGTTTAAAAACGAATTTATGGCGTATACGCTCCAGCAAAGCGTCGGCGAAGTTAAAAATTATTATATCGACAGGCTTGCGCGGATTATCAATTCGGCAGAACCTGAACTGTGCGCATACATACGCGATACGGATGCCGCCGCCTTTACGCAGGCCGCCGAAACTATGAGCGCATTTTTGGCAAAAAACTGGGGCATAAACGGCGGGAGAATTTCGTTGATTTCGTTCGAATAGTTTGGACAGCTTTCCTTTTACATATCCAAATTGAATTGTCTTTCGGCACCGACGCTCGAAGGCGGTCCGTGGCCCGGAAGGATAACTGTGTTTTCCTGCTGCGACAAAATTTTCGATGCGATATTGGCTACGAGTGTTTTTTTTGCGTAACTGCTGTTCGTCGGTCCGGCTTGTCCTGCAAACAATACGTCGCCGGTAAACAGGCATTGGCCGATTTTATAGACCATCGAGTCGGCGGTGTGGCCGGGAAGCGACATATAGCTTACGTTCAATCCTGCGGCCTTTATAATTCCGTCGCCTCTTAAAACGGAGGTTTCTGTTTTTGCCACTTCGTAATCCGCCGCATAAATTTTGGGTGCGTATATTTTTTGCAGCGTCGTCAAGCCGCGCGTATGGCTTTTGTGATTGTGCGTTATAAAAACGGCGGTTAAAGCATATTTGTTTTGTTCGATTTGATCGATCATCTTTGTCGTGATTTTTCCCGGATCTATAATGAGCGCTTCTTTTACCGCGGGATTTACAATCAGGTAGGCGTTTGAAAAACCTTCAATGTTCAAATGAAAATACACTTTCATTGATATATCTCCGCAGGCGTTTCGGGGCTGAATAAGGCTTCACGCGTATTCGACAATTTGAACGAAATATTATCCTGCACGCTTTCGTAAAAACACACGCGTTTTATATTGCAGTTGCGGAACGAGGTTTGCGAAAGCTTTGCGCGGATAAAGCGCGAATTGTATAAGTCGGAATCGTCGAACGAAGACTGAACGGCGGTTATTCCGTTAAAATTATTGTGAACGAGTTCGGAGTTTATAAACAACGCGTGCGAAAAGGTCGCGCCCGCAAACGACGAAAACTGAATGTTCGAGCCGGTCATATTGCAGTCCGAAAAAAACGAAAAATCGAATACCGATATGCGTATTTTGCATTGTTCGGCATGCACGTCGGCAAAGGTACAGTTTTGAAAATTGCATCCGTAAAAGTGTTTGCCGGAAAAATCGCAGCCTTTAAAGTGCAAGCCCGAAACCGAAAGTCCGACGATAACGTCGCGGCGCGCTATATAGTCGGCAGCGAAGCGGCACGCTTCTTCCCGGTCTTTGCAATGTTCGTAACAGTACGGCATATCGAGGTTTTCTTCCGGCGCGCACAAAACGACCGGTTTATTGCAGTGTTTGTAGGTACACAAATCAAAACTGAACATAGGGCTATCCTAAGTTATTGCACTCATTATGTCAAATGGGTATGATGTAATCATGTGTTGGAAATGCGGAACAGTGCTCGATTTTGCGCCCCCCGTAAGCCGTTCGCAGGAGTGCCCCTCGTGCGGAGCGTATGTGCGCTGTTGCCTGAATTGCAAATTTTACGAAAAAGGCGCGCCCTATGATTGCCGCGAATCGATTGAAGAGCCGGTAAGGGATAAAGAAAGCTCGTGCTTTTGCGCGTGGTTTTCGCTTAACCCTTCGTCAGGCGGCGTTTTTTCCGCATCGCCTGTGCGCCTTAAGGCGGAACACGTGAGCGCAAGCCAAAAAGCAAAAGCGGCTTTTAACAGCTTGTTCGGAGATTGAGCGTGAACCTTGTTGCAATCGATAAAACAGCCGCACAAAAGATACGAATCGATTTTGCCTTTTTGGATTCGGGGACCGGCGGACTTCCGTACTTACTGCATTTAAAAGAAAAAAGTCCGCATTCAAACTGCGTCTATGTTGCCGACACGAAGAACTTTCCCTACGGCGAAAAAGATACGCCTCGAATAATAGAGGCCGCCTGTTCGGCAGCCGAATTGACGGTCAAACGCTTTAAGCCTGCTGCCTTTGTCATCGGATGTAACACCATATCGGTTACCGCCCTCGAAGAACTTCGCCGCCGCTTTTTCCCCGTGCCCTTTGTCGGCACCGTTCCCGCGATAAAGTGCGCGGCTTCGCTCACAAAAAACGGCAAAATCGGCTTGCTTGCAACCCGGCGCACGATAGAAGAGCCGTACACCGCCGAACTTGCCGAACGCTATGTGGCAAACTGTACCCTCATAAGCCGCGCCGATCCCGATTTGATCGATTTTGTGGAACACGGCTTTTTTACCGCATCGGATGCGGAAAAAGAGCAGGCGGTGCGTCCCGCGCTCGACTTTTTTTTGAAACACGATGCCGATACCGTTGTACTCGGCTGTACGCATTTTTTGCATGTCGCACCCGTTTTGGAAAAATGCGCCTGCGGCCGCATTCGTTTTGTCGATTCGAAAGAAGGCGTCGTAAACCAGGCGCTGCGCATAGTCCGTCCCGCCGCCCCTTCCGCTTCCGCAGAAAGTACTGCCGCCGCTCCGAAGCCGAGCCCTTCGGTCTTTTTTATTACCGGCCCTTCCGGCATCGATGAAGCCCCGTACAAACTGCTGTGTGAACGATCGGGCCTTTTATACAGCGGCATACTTTAAAGTTGAAATCTGCGGGAAAACAGACTATAATAAATATATCAGTCATCATGACGACTTATATACGGTAACGTCGGCACACCTTACAAATCTTTAGCGCAAAAGGAGTTTGCCATGAAAACAAGTACCACGAAAAAGGAATACGCCTTTAAAGAAGCTGCGACGCTCGTTACAGGCGCAATTTTTACGTTGGCGGCACTGCTGTTTACCGCCTGCCCGAATGCGGCGGGCGGAGGAGGCGGGGGGGGGACGCCGATTATCAACTATGTGCCGGTGTCCTACGACAAGTTGGAAGAGTATCTTACAAATCAGGCATCCGGATCGGGGGTTACCTACATCGAACTGACCGGCACCGTACCGCATGCCGACTTAAAAGGTTCGCCTCCCGATGCAAGCGCATTGGGACAAAAACTTGCCGCCGCCGCTCCCAAAAAGATAGGGCTTAAACTGCCCGCAAGCGCGGCAAGCGTTACCGATATGTCAGGCTGTTTTACAGGCTGTACAAACCTTGTAAACGTCGCCTCGCTCCCGCGCGATCTTACCGATATGTCGAACTGCTTTAAAGGCTGTACGGCACTTGAAACGGTCGATGCGGTGCCTTCAGGCGTTACGAATATGCAGCACTGTTTTGACGGCTGCACGAACCTAAAATCGGTTACGCTTAAATGCGCGTACAATCCTGCACCTATCGGCAGCGAGAAAGCCTTTTTTGCGGCGTTTAAAAACTGCACCGCGCTTAAAGCGCGCAGTATAACCGTTCCCTACGGCACGCTCGGAGCCTATACCGACAGTACTGCATGTATCGCTATGGCAGTGCAAGCCGACCGCTTTGCCGAAGCCGCAGCCGAGTTCGTGCAAGTTGACTATGCGAATCTTGACACTCACCTTACGCACAATTTGACTGTCGGCGTAAACTGCATTGAAATAACCGGCACCATACCGCTCGGCGATTTAACGGGAACGTCTTCCGCCGCGAGCGCCCTAGGGCAAAAGTTAAAAGACAAGTCGCCCAAACAGTTTGCCCTTAAACTGCCTGCGAACATTGCAGGTCTTACCGATATGTCCTACTGCTTTAACGGCTGCACTAACTTAGTAAGCCTTGCAACAATTCCTGCAAGCGTTATGGATATGACGGGCTGTTTTTCCGGTTGTTCCGCTTTACAGACAGCCCCGGCAATCCCTAAAAGCGTTACGGATATGAACTGGTGTTTTAACAACTGTACCGGCTTAACGCAAGCTCCGATACTTCCTAAAGGTGTTACGGATATCGGACATTGTTTTTTCGGCTGTACCGGCTTGACGGAAGTTCCGGTTATCCCTGCAAGCGTTACGAGAATGGAAGACTGTTTTAACGGCTGCACCGCCTTAACGGGTGCGGCGCTCAAGTGCGACTACAACGCCGGAGAATTTGACCGCGCCTTCTCCGGCTGTACCGGCTTGACGGCAGGCAGCATACGGGTAAAACCGCCGCAGCTTTCCGCCTACCAAACCAATGCCGCAACAATAGGTACACAGTTCGACCGGTTTGTCGAAGACGACGACCTTTGGTATGCAAAAGTACCCTATACCAATTTGTATAACTACCTCATAGACACCGCTTCGGCAACGGACATAAACTACATCGAAATAACCGACATATCCGCCGGTTCGTTTACAGGCTCCGGTAGTGAGGCAAGCTATTTAGGAAAAACGCTAAAAAGCGCTCCGAACAAAAAGGTTGTTCTTAGACTGCCTGCAAGTGTCTCAGGCCTTACCGATATGTCCTACTGCTTTTACGGCTGCACTAACTTAGTAAGCCTTGCAACAATTCCTGAAAGCGTTACGAATATGAAAAGCTGTTTTTACGGCTGTACCGGCTTGACGGAAGTTCCGGTTATCCCTGTGAGTGTTACGAAAATGGAAGACTGTTTTAACGGCTGCACCGCCTTAACGGGTGCGGCGCTCAAGTGCGACTACAACGCCGGAGAATTTGACCGCGCCTTCTCCGGCTGTGACGGCTTGACGGCAGGCAGCATACGGGTAAACCCGTCACAGCTTTCCGACTACCAAAACAATGCCGCAACAATGGGTACACAGTTCGACCGGTTTGTCGGAGACGACGACCTTTTTGGGTATGTAAAAGTAACCTATACCAATTTGTATGACTACCTCATATACACCGCTTCGGCAACGGACATAAACTACATCGAAATAACCGACATATCCGCCGTTTCGTTTACAGGCTCCGGTACTGAGGCAAGCTATTTAGGAGAAACGCTAAAAAGAGCACCGAACAAAAAGGTTGTTCTTAAACTGCCTGCAAGTGTCTCAGGCCTTACCGATATGACACTTTGTTTTCTTGGATGTTCAAATCTGGTAGGTCTTGCGGCAATTCCTCAGGGCGTTACGAATATGAAAAGCTGTTTTTACAACTGTACCGGCTTGACGAAAGCTCCGGTTATCCCTGCAAGCGTTACGGATATGCAAACCTGTTTTCACCGGTGCGTAAGCCTTAGTGCAGCACCCCTTATTCCTGCAAGCGTTAGGAATATGAAAGGCTGTTTTTACAAGTGTACAAGCCTCGCTGCAGCTCCCGTTATCCCCGACGGTGCTATAAATATGGAAGAGTGTTTTAGAGAATGTCACGAACTGGTGAGCGTACCCGTTATTCCCGCAACCGTTACGAATATGGATAGCTGTTTCTACAACTGCTCCAAAATTGTGAACTTACCCGTTATTCCTGCGAGTGTTAAAAATTTAAACACTTGTTTTTACCAATGCATCCGCTTAACCGGTATAACGCTCAGGTGCAATTACGGAGATGGAGAGTTTTACCACGCTTTTCAAAGCTGCTGGGCTTTGACGACGGGCAGCATAAAGGTGCCCCGCAACCAGCTTCAAACTTATAAAGACCACGCCGGTTTTATGGGTGTAGCTCCGAAAACATTTGCTGCGGAGTAAGTGATATTAATCGGTAAGAGACGGGGGCTGTCTTATCAAGTTCCGCTATTTAAGGCGCTTTTGTACCGCGGCGATAAAGTCCTGCGAGTTTAAGACTTCCGTTGCCGCGGGGGAAGCGATGCGCGCAAGGTCGGCGGTCATAACGCCGTCTTCAATCGTTTGAAGCGTTGCGCTTTCAAGAGCGCGGGCAAAATTGCCAAGCTCTCGGGTTCCGTCCAGTTCGGCGCGCTTTGCCAAAGCCCCCGTCCATGCAAAGATAAGGGCGCAGGGATTGGTCGAAGTTTTTTCGCCGGCCAAATAGCGGTAGTAGTGTTTTTGAACGGTGCCGTGTGCGGCTTCGTATTCGTATGCGCCCGACGGGGAAACCAAAACGCTGGTCATCATGGCAAGGCTTCCGCAAGCCGAAGCGATCATGTCGCTCATAACGTCGCCGTCGTAGTTTTTACACGCCCATAAAAAGCCGCCTTCCGACTGCATAATGCGCGCGACCGCATCGTCGATGAGCGTGTAAAAATATTCGATTCCGTTTTCGGCAAAGGCCGTTTTGAATTCCGCTTCAAAAATACTGTGGAAAATCTCTTTAAAGCGTCCGTCGTAAGTTTTACTGATGGTGTCTTTTGCGGCAAACCATACGTTCAGTTTTTCGTTTACGGCGTACAAAAAACAAGCGCGCGCAAAAGCGGTAATGGACGCATCCGTATTGTGTACGCCTTGCAAAATGCCCGGTCCCTTCATGTCGGCGATCGTTTTGCGCGTTTCTTTGCCGTCCGCTCCGGTGAACACGAGTTCGGCCTTGCCCGGCCCTTCGACGTACAGTTCGCAGTTTTTATAAATGTCGCCGTACGCGTGGCGGCCCAAAACGATGGGCTTTTTCCAACAGCTTACGGTGCCGCGTACGTTTTTTAAAAGAATCGGTTTCCGGAACACGGTTCCGTCCAATTCGGCGCGGATAATCGCGTTCGGGCTGGGCGTTAAGCGCTGCAATTTATATTCTTCCATGCGCGCTTTGTTTGAAGTAATTGTCGCGCATTTTACGCCCACGCCCAATCGCTGTATCGCGCGGGCGGCTTCATAGGTTACCGCGTCGTTCGTATCGTCCCTGTTTTTTAAGCCCAAATCGTAATATTCGGTTTTTAATTCCACAAAGGGTTCCAAAAGCCGCTCTTTTATAAGGCCCCACAGAACGTGGGTCATTTCGTCGCCGTCGAGTTCGGCCACGGCGTTTTTCATCTGTATTTTTGCCATGTTATCCTTTTGCCGGTAAAATTAAAACCGTATGTCTAAAATTGTAATATCGTCGTTTTGCATTGCTTCCTGCAGCCAATCGTTGACGGTTTTTTCGGCGAACGAATTCAATTCGCCTATGTCTTTTTTATATAAATCCGTAAAAAACCGTTTTGTTCTTTGTTCGTCGTACCGTATGCCGTCGATATTCTGCATATCCGTTATGCCGTCGCTGTATATATTTATATGCATTCCTTTTGTGTATGCGAAGGCAACCGATGTTTTCTTTTGCGGTACGCCATCTTTTTCCTGCGCGTCCAAAATTGCTTTTACATCTCCCAGTCCCAGCGGCGGCAGCGTCGGCGCAACCGAAGCCAACAGCGTTTTTTTTATGCCGCCGGTATCTTTCGGCGCAAAAACATAAACGGGTGTGTGTGCGCAGTTTTGAATGATAACCGACTTGTTCGACGTATCGACGAAACACAGCGTGCACGTTACAAAACTGCCGACCGGAACTATTTCTTTTAAATAGGCATCGAGCACGCTTGTAAGCCGGCGGCATCCTTCGGCCTTTATCAGTTTGTGCTTTAAACCCGCAAAAAATGAACCGATGGCGACTGTCAGCAGCGCTGCCGAAAAATTTTTACCCGATACGTCAAAACATGCACCGACGTAAAGCGTGTCCGACAGTTGTTCGGCCGCGTAAAAGTCTCCGCCGACCTGATTTGCCATTTTATTCCATATTGTAAGTTCAAACGGCGCGTTTTTCAGCGCATCGCTTTTTGGCAAAAGATTTTGCTGAACGACCCGCGCTTTTTCCATATCCTGTTCCCGCATATCGGAAATGCGTTCCAAAAAATCATCTAAAGAAACAATGCCGAAAAAACTGCGGTTGTTAAATACGGGAAAGTATATGATTCCTTCTTTGCGGCTTATTTCGCTTATGGCGGCAAGTTTTTTTTCGATAAAGTCGCCGGCATACAATATGTTCAAATTGCGTTTGACATAAGACGCCGCATCTTTTCCCATAAAACGTTTAAAAGCCGTGCTGGTATTTTCTACAACCGTGTTTCTGTCCAAAACACCGATAACGCGGTCGTATTCTTCAATGGGAACGGCCGTAAGCGAAGGGTCGTCTTTAAACATTTGCGCCAATGTTTCAATTGATGTAGAACCGTTTATCGGTTCTACATATTTTGCGACGGAGCCTATTTGGCGGAACGAGAACATACCGCCGAAATTTACTTCGCTTTCTTTTTTTTCGTCGTCGCCGGTTTTATCGGTAAAGAAATCTTCATCGATGACTTCTTCTATGATACCGTTTTCTTCCATCTCTAAGTAATTATACTTTCGATTCAGGAGTCTGTCAAACGAAAAATAAGAGCCCTTATCGTGATTAATCCTCGCTTATCGCCGGCAGTACGCGCAGGCTGTTAAGATCGAAAAGGATTCCGGCCGTATTGCCCGGACTGTATATTTTTATGCCCTGCGGACAATAGGATTCGACTTTAAGCTGCTGTTCTCCGACCCGGATATCGTATTGAATATAGTTGCCGTAAAAAACGGCTTTTTCGATACGGGCATCGACAATGCCTTTGCCGCTGTCGCACAGTTTTATATATTCCGGCCGCACGATGATAACCGTATTTTTTGCCGCATCGAAGTGCGTTCCCGGATTCGGCAGCGTCATCTTTTTGCCGAATACTTCAATGTCGGCGCTTCCGTTTTCGTGCGAAAGGACAGTGCAGTTTATAAAGTTCGATTTTCCGATAAATCCGGCAACAAAGCGCGATACGGGATTTTCGTAAATATCTTTCGGAGTTCCCGTCTGCACGAGCTTGCCCTTGTTCATAAGAACTACATTGTCGGATATTGACATGGCTTCGCTTTGATCGTGCGTAACGTACAAACTGGTAATGCCGAGCCGTTTTTGCAGGCTGCGCAGTTCGTCGCGCATGTATTCGCGCAGCTTTGCGTCAAGGTTGGAAAGTGGTTCGTCGAACAGCAGTACCCGCGGATTTATGACAACCGCCCGCGCAAGCGCAACGCGCTGCTGCTGTCCGCCCGATATTTGCGAAGGAATGCGGTCTTCCATTCCCTGTATTTGCATCAGCTCGATAATTTGTCTTGTGCGCTCTTCCAATTCGGGCTTGGGAACTTTTTTTATTTTTAAGCCGTATGCGATATTGTCGAACACGCTCATGTGCGGGAAAAGCGCGTAGCTTTGAAACATCATCGACATATCGCGTTTGTTCGGCGGCACCGATTCTATCGGTTGGTCGCCGAGCAGGAGCGTTCCGGAGGTGATGCTTTCGAAGCCGGCAATCATTCTGAGCGTAGTGGTTTTGCCGCAGCCGGAGGGTCCCAAAAGCGTCGTCAGTTCTCCGGATTTTATGTCGAGATTCAATTTATCGACCGCAATAAATTCTTCTTTGCCGTCATGGCTTAAAAATTTTTTCGTTATATCAATGAGTTTAAGGCTGCTTGAACGCGCCTTCAGTTTTTCTTCGAGTTTTTTCGTATCGATACTCATTTTTTTCCCCTTTTTGCTTTTTGTCTGTTTTTGCCGAGCGAGTTTACCGCTCTGTCAAGAATAAAAACGGCTGCCATAATGACGATAATCATGATGACAATGTACGCTGCGGCGTCGCTGTATTGGCTCACTTCAAAGAGCGAAAAAATCCGTGTCGTTACGACGTTCCACCGCGCGGAAATTAAAAAGATAACGGCACTGACTGCGGTCATCGATCGTACAAACGAATACACGAGGCCGGAAAAAAACGCGCCTTTTATGAGCGGCAGCGTTATGTCTTTAAAAGTTTGAAAACTGTTTGCACCTAAGGATGTCGAAGCCTCTTCTATCGAAGGATCGATTTGAGCAAGGGCCGACATACCCCCTTCTATTCCGACCGGAATATTTCTGAATACGAAAACGGCGATAAGAATGACGGCCGTTCCCGTAAGTAAAAAGGGCTTTGCGTTAAAGGCGAGAATGTAGCCTATACCGATGACGGTTCCCGGCAGCGCAAAGGTTAAAAGGGAAGCAAGGCTCATGTATCTTTTTCCGATAAAATCTTTTCGTACCGTAAGGAAGGCGATTACCATACCCAAAATGCCGGCTATCGGAGTTGCGATGATTGCAAGCGTTACGGCGTTTTTAAGCGGTCTTATACCGATCGAAAAAATATAGCGGAAGTGATTAAGCGTAATCGAATTATCGACGCCCCATACTTTTACGAAAGCGCCGCAGAGCACGGTGCCGTAAAAAAGCAAAATGACGGCGCAAAAAAACAAACACAGCGCAAACAGCGGGTACACGATGTGCTTTTCCGCTATTTTGCCCCTGTTTTGCGTCGGTTTACCCGTAACCGTAATAAAACTTTTCCCGCGTACCCAATAGCGCTGGAGCAAAAAGGCGATTAAGCTCGGCATAAGCAGCATAATCGACAAAAGCGTTCCGCGTTTTAAGTCGTACAACCCCGTGATGATTCTGTAGGACTCCACACCGAGCGTTGCAAAGTCGCCGCCTATGACGGCCGGATTGCTGAAGTCTTGCAGCGATTGGATAAATACGAGCAGCATTGCGCTTACGATTCCCGGAATCGAAAGCGGCAGCGTAATTGTCGTAAATATTTTCAAACGCGAAGCGCCGAGGTTCAGCGCGGCGTCTTCGACCGATGTGTCTATCGATTCGAGAATGCCCGAAAGCGTCAGGTAAGCGATCGGAAAAAACGACATAACCTGAATGACGATAAGGCTTTTCATGCCGTATACATCGAAGTTTGTAATACCGAACAGCCCGTTGGTAATAAGCCCCTTGCGCCCGAACAAAAATATAATCGAAAGCGAAAGCACGAACGGCGGCGATATAATGGGAAGGGTCGCCATTGTTTTAAAAAACGGTTTCCACCTCATGTTCGTTCTTGTAATCGCGTATGCGTACATATAGCCGATAATTGTGCCGATTATTGCCGTGATTACACCGAGCTTCATGCTGTTAAAAAAAGTCGTTCGGTAACTTTTATTCGTAAAAGCCGATACGAGCGTCGAAACGGTGAATTTTCCGTCTTCGGTCGTAAGGCTGTAATAAAGCATTTTTACAAACGGAAAAATAACGAACAAGGTAAGAAAGAAAAGAAGAACGAGAATAAGCAAAAATAGCAGCGGTTCTTTAAGCAGCAGTTTCAGCTTCCATAGAAATTCTTTAAATCTGTTGGTCATAGTTATTCCTGTGTGCCGATTTTGAAAGTACGAGGCTGTCGCACAAAGTAATTAACTTTTGAAACAACCCCGGATTTTTCCTTTATTTAAGATTGTCTTTTGAAGCGATTGCTTCGGTGAATTTTTCTATAAGACGGGTTCTGTTGTCGCCCGCCCATATAAAATCGTAATCGATAACTTTTAATTCGCTGATGCTTACCGCTTCGGGCGGTGCGGCCGAAAGCGTGTTTACGGGCAGTCGGTACGAATTGTTTTTTGAATACACGTCCTGAGCCGATTTGCTGAGGCACCAGTCGATAAACTTTTCGGCATTTTTGCGCTCGGCCGCAGGCCCGTTTTTAATGAGGGCGACTCCGCCGATTTCGTAGCCGGTACCTTCCTGCGGGAAGGAAAGGGCGACCGGATACCCTTCGCCTGCGGGTTTAAGGTTGTCGTGCGAAAATCCTATGCCGACGGCCGCTTCGCCCAGCGCTACGTTTTTTGCAGGAGCTGCGCCCGCCTTTGTGTACTGGCGGATATTGTTGTTAAGCTTTTTAAAATATTCAAAGGCTTGGTCTTCGCCCATAAGCTGAACAACCGTTGCAAGAATCGTATAAGCAGCTCCCGACGTTCCCGGGTGCGCCATAGAAATTTCGCCGCGGAATTCGTCCTTTAACAAATCGGTCCATGACGCCGGATACGCGAGATTCCTTTCGGCAAACCAGTTTTTATCGACGACAAAACTCAGTGCGCCGATATAAACGGGCGACCAATAATTGTCGGGGTCTTTATACCTATCGGGGGTGTTTTTAAGTTCGGGAGAAGCATAGGGGTCAAGTAAGCCCGCCTTCGATGCGGCGATAAAAGTGTCGCAGTTGCCGCCGTGCCAAATGCTCGCCTGCGGATTGTTTTTTTCGACTTTCAGTTTTGAAAAAATCTCGCCGGCGGAAAGCCGTACAAAATTGACCGTAATGCCCGTTTCGTTTTTAAATGCGTCAAGGTAGGTCGGGATTTCCGTTTCGGGCAGCGCACAGTAAATGGTGAGTTCCTTCGACTCTTTTTGCGCGCAGCCGCTCAAAGCAAAGACGGCGCTCAGTGCCGCCGCCATTACAAAGATCAACGATTTTTTCATGATTCCTCCTGTTGTGCGTTATTGTAATGTTTTGGTAATTTGTGCAGCAAATTTACCTTCAATACGCATAAGTTTTTGTTACATTTATGATAGGTCATAAAATCCGATTTGTAAACTAAAATATTGTTAAATTCCTCTTTTTACGCTATGCTGTGCTTCTCTATGAACAGATTACGTGCGGATGCGATAACCGACATCGCTTTAAAGGCCGGCTGCATTGTGCTTGAAAACGGGGGCGAAACCTACCGTACCGAAGATACGATTATGCGTATCGCTTTTTCTTTGGGAGCGTGTTCTCCTTCATCGTTTGTAACGCCGACGGTGGTAATGCTTTCGTTTACCGATGCCGATGGAAGGCATTACAGCGCAACGCGCCGCATAATCAGACGGGGTGTCAATTTGCGCAAAGTCGCCCTCATAAACGAATTGTCGCGCCGGATCGAAAGACGCAAAAAGGAAGGAAAAACCCAAGATTTTTCGCAGATAGAATACGTGCTCAGGCGCGTACACAGTTCGCAGACATACGCTCCTTGGGCGGTTCTTTTATGCGCTGCGTGCAGTTCGTTCGTTTTTGCCCTTATGTTTGCCGGCTCGTTTAAAGATGCCTTGGGCGCTTCGGCGGTCGGATTTGTGCTGCGCCTTGTCGTTATGCGGCTCGAAAAAACATCGCTGAACGGTTTTATTTTGTCGCTGATTTACGGAGCCGCCGTTTCGGTGCTTAGCGAACTTGCTTTTTGCTTGGGCGGCGTCGATTCGGCATTGACCGTTACGACGGCCGTGCTCATGCAGGTTGTTCCCGGTCTTGCGATTGTAAACGCCATCCGCGATATTATTGCCGGCGATTTGGTTTCCGGTGCGGCGCGCACGCTGGAAGCTTTTATGGTTGCCGCAGGTCTTTCGGCCGGATCGGTTTTGGGCTTGATCGTTTTTTCGCGTCTTACCGGAGCGCTGCTGTGAACGTCGTAACCTTTGTATTGCCCTTTGTGTGGGGAGCGGCCGCATCCTTTTGTTACGCGCTTATTTTTAACGCCGATTTTAGAGGACTTTTATGGACGCCCTTTGTCGGTTCTTGCGGCTGGGGTTTGTACATGCTTTTATCGACGCTTACCGGATCGGCGGCAACCGCTTATTTTGCAGCCTCCTTTTGTGTTGCCGCTCTTTCGGAGCTGTGCGCCGTTTTGTCGCGGACGCCCGCAACCGTTTTTTTGATTCCCGGCTTGATTCCCCTTGTACCCGGCGGCGGCATGTTTCAAACCATGCGGGCTTTTGTGCAGGGCGATCCGGATACGGCTGCGCGCATCGGCTTTACGACCCTCAGCGCCGCCGGCGCTATCGTTTTGGGAATCGCGATCTCTTCATCGTGCGCCCATATCGTCTTCGTCCTCATAAAAAACGCAAAAATCCGAAAGGCAAAGCGGGAAAACAATGCAAGGATGGGAGGATAAATATCATCTTTGTGTTTTTACCAATAAAATATGTCTGCTTGTCAAAAATATCAATAAACATTAATATGTATACTAGGTGGAGGCTGCGGTTTTATGAAAACAATCAAAACAAGTGATACGAAAGAGGGCAGAGTAGGCTTTTTTTCTTCGATACGGACAAAGATGATTTTTGCGGTAATGTTTACCGTAAGCGTTCTTGTCGTGTGCGCCTGTCTTATCGTCGGTTCGCAGATGAACAGAATAAATACCGAACAATTCCACCGGTTTATGGAACAGCAGCTTTCGGTTGTTGCGCAAAATGTGCGCAGCGTTATACAAAACGCCGAACATGCGGTCGGCTCTCTTGCCGACCATCCTCTTATAAAAGGCGCCGACGGCACGCTGCACGATTATTCCAAAGAAACAAAAGCGGTTATTTTGAAAGACGTTCCGAAAAACAAAACCGAACGCGATTTGGTCGAATTGTTTACGCTTATAGAAAAAAATTATCCCGAATTTGCCGAAGTGTTTATCGGAACAAAGTGGGGCGGTTTTGTAACTTCGGCGCAGGGTTCTTTACAGGCGGGTTTTGACCCGCGAAAACGATCGTGGTACCGGCAAGCCTTTGAAGCCGGCGGCAAAACGATTATGACGAACGCCTACCAATCGACCATAGGCGAGCCGGGCTTTTGCGTGTCGAAAAAAGTCATTTCCGATACGGGCGAAGAAGTCGGCTGTATGAGCATTGAGGTGAGCCTTGCCGATTTGACCGATTTTATTTCGGGTATATCGCTCGGCAAAACCGGCTACGTTATGCTCGTACAGGGCGACGGTACTATTTTAGCCGATCCGAAGCACGCAAACCTGAATTTTAAAACGCTTGCTGAAAGCGGCATCGGCGCGTTTTCGCATTTTGCCGATACATCAGGCGGCTCTTTGGCGGTGGAATTCGACGGCAAAAAATGGGATACGCACATTTATTTGATGAAAGACACCGGCTGGAAAATTATCGCGTGCATAGAGCGCGCGGAAATATCGGATTCGGTGTACGGTTTTATACGCAATATTGCGCTTATCGGCGCCGGCATGTGCCTTATCTTTTTTGTGCTGCTTCTTATTTTGTCGAGACGGCTGCTGGCCTTTTTTGATAAACTGCACGGAATCTTTTCGAAAATCGCTTCGGGCGACATTACCGGCCGCGTTGCCTACAAGGGTAAGGACGAAATCGGCAGTCTTGTTCGGTATTTTAATCAAACCATGGACAATATGGCGCTCATGTTTGCATCGTTACGGCGGGAATCCGAAACGATGCAGGAAATCGGCGAAACCTTATCCACCGACATGGCGGAAAGCGCAAGCGCCATGCACGAAATTACCGCGAATATCGAAGGCGTAAAACAACAGGCGCAAACGCAGGCTGCAAGCGTTACCGAAACCGCGTCTACAATCGATTCCATTTTGCGCGTTATTCAAAACGTGAATGCGAGTGTCGAAGCGCAGGCAAAATGCGTGGAATCTTCTTCGTCGGCGGTCGAACAAATGATTGCGAATATCGATTCGATAGGAAATGTGTTCGAAGAAAACAATAGAACTATTCAGGATTTATACAAACAATCGGTAAACGGCAAAGAAGGTGCGGCAAAGGCGAACGAAATCGTTTCGAAGGTTGCCGAACAGTCGATCCTGCTTATGGAAGCGAGTCAAGTGATTCAAAATATTGCAAGCCAAACGAATCTGCTTGCAATGAACGCCGCAATCGAAGCCGCCCATGCGGGCGAAGCGGGCAAGGGCTTTGCCGTTGTTGCCGACGAAATCCGCAAACTTGCCGAAGAATCGAACACGCAGGGAAAACACATCGGTACGGTTTTAAATGAAACGGCCGAAGTTATCGGACTGCTTACCGAATCGGGGCAAGCCGCCGAACAGGCTTTTAACGGCGTGTACGGTTTGGCCGAACGTGTCGCTTCGCAAGAGCAGGCCGTCGTACAGGCAATGAACGAACAGCAAAAAGCCGGTGCGGATGTACTGCAGGCCATGCAGGAAATAAGCGAAATCACGATGACCGTAAAATCCGGTTCGTCCGAAATAGTCGGCGGCGGAACCGAAATTTCAAAAGAAATGGCGCGCTTGGGCGATTTAACCCGTGTTATAACCGACAGCATGAATGAAATGGCATTCGGTGCCGTTCAAATAAACAACGCGGTGCAGGAAGTCAACGAAGCCACTCAAAAAAACAGGGGCAGCATAGAAACGCTTGTTGGCGAAATTGCAAAATTTAAAGCATAAAAGTTGTTTTTCTGCCGATTTTCGGTTATAATAGTATAGTGAGAAGGTAAACGACTTTTAAGACAGTTCCGGAGGGTAATCATGAAAAAATTCATAACGGCAGTTTTAATGCTGAGCGTAGTCTTTTTCTCGTGTAATCAGGCCGTAAAGGGCGAGTATGCAACCGTCGTCCTTGACTTGGACGGTTCGTCTTCGGGCGGAAGGGCAATAGGCCAAAACGGACTTCCGTATCTACACAACACTCATATAACGATAGAAGCGAACGGCCGTATCGGCGGCACCTTTGTAAAAGAATTTGCGCCGGGCGAAGCCGGAAATATCGCGCTGCGTTTAATTATCGGCGATACGGTCCGCCTCCGCGTAAAAGCGTCAAACGAATCGGGCATTTGGAGCGGCAGCACAACCTTTACCGTTGAAGACGGCACAAACGCCGTGTCCGTTAAGCTGAATAAAACCATATCCGGCGCACAGGCTCTTACTTTTTCGATGACGAAATCTTTCGATGCGTCAGGAACGCCGAGTGCCCGTCTCGACGTGTATACCGGTAACAAAAAGATCTGCTCCGAGACTGCGACTGATGTCTCGGCTCCCTCATTTTGCCGCGACGCTAAGGGAAGGATATTTGTTGCCTATTATTATAAACCCCCGACAGACACGATGATTTGCCTTGCCCGTTGCGATTCCGAAGGAAACAATAAAAAAACATTGATCGACACAGTTTCCGGTAATATACCCTTACTTGCAAGCGACTTAACAACGGGAAAAGTATATGTATTGTATGGCACTACGTTGTATGAAGTAGGGGAAGACGAGCTGGATGCTTCTGGTACGAACTGGCCTTCTGTTAATATGGGTTCTGACTATAATTTTGCCCGTATAGACCTCATCGCCGTGCACGACAGACAGCTGTTTGTGCTTGGGAAAAAAACGGGAGTAGGAGAGGTCACCAAACTCTATGTGTACGATATAAATATGCAGCTGCCGGCAAACCAAATTGACAATGAAAAAGCGAATAACATCGGCGCTCCGCCTTCAGGTATAAATAAATATGAGTATACCGATATGTTCGTTACCGACGGTGCCGTGTATCTTTTGCGCAGCGACTATGCCGCCGTTCCCGATCAATACGGTAATGTCTATTCAAAAGGCGCTCTTATCAAGTACGAGTACGATAAAGATGACAAAGAAATTGACGACAAAGAAGAATTCGGTGCAAGCGACAACGGTACACAAAACGGCATTGTGCTTACCCCCGACACTTCTTTTTACGGGCCGCTTAAATTCATCGGCTTTGACGATGACGTTTTGTATATCGCCGACGACGGCGTAAAGTTTACGTATTTTAACGAAGTGCCGCGCATTACGGCGAATAAAAACCGTATTGCCTCTTTTAATACAAGCACAAAATCGCTTTCGTTTACCGACACAAGCGCAACCTGGGCAAAAGAAGAAAAACTGTGGTCGCTGTCTCAAAAAATCAAAACACTGTTGTGGAAAAAGGGCAGCGGAGGTTTTGACTATTATGCGGTAGACAGTGCGGGTTCTTCCCTCGGCGCTCATCCGGATATCGAGTCCGCCCTTGACAAATATGCCGATGTATTTTGCTTCGATCAGGCCGGTGCCTTATATGTTGTGAAAAAGGACTCTCCCAATTATGAAGTAAAGCGTTATGAGCCGACTGCGAACGGAGGCTACGATTTTACATCGCAAGATACATCGGGTTCATTGGGAACAAATATGATAAAAGCAATTGCGGTCGATGCGTCCGGTACCATAGAACTCGGCGGGAATAGACATAATGCCCTTTATTATATTGTCTTTGACCCCCCAAACGCCGATAGACTTGAGCGTGTGTCATGGGAAACCGACCGCAGCCTTTCACATGCTCAGGATCACGGGTACACCCCGATTTTCCTAACCTCAGGCGTTCCTACTACCACTCTTGAGGCTACCGCTCTTGCGGCAAACAAAGACGGCGTCTTTATTGCAACGAAGGAAACAGTCGGCTGGAATTATACCCTTAAGGTTTATAAGCTGGCACATACCGCTACAGCCCTTCCCGGCACTTCCCTTACCGTCGGTAGAGGCTCACTTACTGTGCCTGGTGCACCGGGTATCACGTATAAGTATGATGAACAGATCACGGCACTGCAGATTCAGGACGGCGTTTTGTACGGCATCAGTACAAAGACAATGCAAAAGGAGAATACCGGCGAAATCACTGCTTTTACCATGTCGGGTAAATTGCTTAAACTCGGCAACACGGACGATTCTTTTACCGGCACTCTTACTATCGATACGGCATTACTGTACGGCCAAAAAGATGTAGACGCTTCTTCAGACGGCGCCTTTGCACCCTACCGCTTTATAGCCCTTAAACCCAAGAAGCTGGTTATCGCTTCGGACGGCGGATACGGACAGGACGGTACAACAACGCCGCAGAACAAAAACCGCGTCCTTACCTTTACGCTCGACGATTCCGGCGACATGGTCGGTGCTCATCCCGATCTTTTGGCTCCCGATTCCCGGATAACCTTTTCAAAGGAAATGCAGTATGCTCCCTACCCGGGCTGCGGCTTTATGTGGAACTAATATGTTTTCTTTTGCTTGCGGCGGGTTTTGAAAGCGCCGCGTATAACGCTTTCCGTTCCGGTGTACGGAACGGAAAGCTCTTTGCCCTCCTTTTTCGACAGCGTTTTGGAACAGACGGTGTTTGACGGCGGGAGCGCCGATTTCCCCTTGGAGATTATCGTCGTAAACGACGGAAGCCCGACGGGAGCTTTGCTGCCGAAAATCATACGGCGCTATACAAAAGAGTTTGCAAAACGCGGCTGCTCGCTTGTAGCGGAAGAACACCGCAAAAACCGCGGTCTTTTTGAAGCGCGGCGCACTTGCGTACTGTCCGCTTCGGCCCCTTATACGCTTTTTGCCGACCCGGACGATACGCTTACCCCCTGCGCGCTCGAAAAGCTGTACGCCGCCGCCCTTTCTTCCGGTGCCGGCATTGTGCACGGCCGAGCCGAGCTTTCGGTACAAGAGCCCGCTTTGAAAAGCGGAGAAAATGCGGCGGTTTTTGCACGGTTTTCCGAAACGGTGCGCCGCGTACATAAAGGTTTTTTGGAAGGCACAGCCGTACCGGACGATTTTTTTATTGCCAAAGGCCACACGAGCTTTTTGTGGGCAAAGCTTTTCCGTACCGAGCTGCTGCGCAAAGCGTATGAGGAGATTCCGCATACCTTTTGCATTATGGCCGAAGATTTGCTTTTGTATTTTTTTGTGCTGCAGCAAACCCCTTCGTATTTGGACATAACCGGCACCGTGTACCGCTACAACAACGATACGGGCATTACGTCAAAAAGCCCTATCACAGACCTTGCGCGCTGGGAAAAAGCCTGCTCCGCCTCTTCGGTATTTACGGTTATTTTCGAATACCTGCAAAATCATCCTATCGACGAAAAATACGAAGCCGCCCTGCGCGAACTGTGCGGGTCCCAGCTTATATCGAATTTACGCCAACTTAAAGCCTGCGTCGAGCCGTCATTGCAGGAAGAAGCGTACAAAATCCTCTGCGATTACTGGGGCGAAAGCCTCGTTAAGCGCGCGGAAGAAGCAGGTCTTTCCACAAATTTCGGAAAAGTCAAAAGTCGAGGCTAAGGACAAACTACTAACCGGAAGCCCAAATCATAGCCGCTAAGTACAGCCCAGCCGCGAAAACCCACGGTACCGCCGCCTTGGAAGCCGCCTCCACGATAAACACAGTGATTCTTCCAATAAAAATGGTTGTTATCGTTATCAAAGGCAGCTCCCATAGGGTCTACTACAAACCCGTTTTGGGTATAAGCTGCGTCATTGGCTGTCGGCCAGCGATTGCCCATGTGAATATTATCAAAACATAATTCCCACGCATTCCCCGACATATCCATAAGCCCTAAGGCATTCGCCCTTTTTTGCCCTACCGGGTGCGTTTTCCCTCCCGAATTCCTTAACCACCATGCAACTTCATAGGTTTCGGCAGTATTCAACTTATCTTTTGCGCCGCTTGCACTGTCAAAGTTGGTAAGCCATACTTCTCCGCAGTTTTCCGCATTGGTGGTGTCATTACCCTGCCAGCGGGCGGCGTATTCCCATTCGGCTTCCGTCGGCAATCGGTAACCTCTTTTTCTCATATCGGCGTACACTTCAGTGCGCAGAGAATCATTCGGCATACTTTTTAATACGATTGCGTGGTTATTTGCTTGACGATATATGCATTCATGTATTCCCTTTGTTTTTTCGGTATACGCGTTACACCAGAGAATACAGTTATTCCAAGCAGCAGCAACATTAACCCGATCTGGTATGAGTACTACCGGATGATTTTTATTTACGGTGGGAGCTGTATAATTGAGCGGCAGATTATTACCCTCATAACCTTTAGCAATAGTGTTAAATGTATACCCCTTTGCTTCGGCCCATGTTTTAACTTCGTACCACAGCTCGTAGGTTACTTCGGTTTTAGCTATCATGTACGGGCTTAATTTGACTTTCCGCCCCGCAGGAAAGACACCATTGGTATCAGGGTGGGTGCTCGAAGCTTCAGTCCAACTGCTTCCGCAAATACCGGATGCAGGAACCGGCACCGCAACAAAGCCTTCCGGAACCGGAGAGTTTTGCCCGGCAATGCTCGGCTCGGTGCCTTGCGGCAGCAATCCTTTTAAAAAGGGGTTTTCGCACGACATGCACAGTACCGCACACAGCAGTAAACTCAGCGCTTTTAATTTGTTCATTTTTTTTAATCTCCTATTCTTATCCCACCTGCAATACCCGCTCCCCAAAGGGTCGGGTAGCCTGCGTATATATACGGTTCCATAAAAAAGCTCCGCAGTGTATAGCGGTAGCCTATGGCCGCTTGTCCCAAACCGAAGACGACGGGTTTTGACGCGGCGTTTTCCCCGTTCCAACCGAATGCGGCGCCTCCTTCGGCTTGAATAAAAAAGCCGCCGTCGCTTTTGTGTTTTGCAAAATCATAAAAATTCCAGCGCAGCAAAAGCACCGTATCGGCAATACGGTATCTTTTAAAGTCGGTGGAATACAGTCCCTTTATTCCCGCCGAAAATCTGCCGGCCTTCCCCGTATCGGGGAACATAAAAAGAAAGTACAGCCCCGAACCGAAGGCATAGCCTTTCGGTGCGTTCATATTCGTTTCGGCTAAAAGTCCCGCCGACCAATTAAAGGCTGTTTTTGTATTCGGCAAAGCGGGTTTTAAAGGCGGAGCGGGCGGTGCTTTTGTAACCTTTTTATCTTCGGGCTGCGGAATCTCTTTTGTGTCCGTATTTTTTTGCTCAACCGCAGGGGCTGCCGGCGCAGAATTTTGCACGGGGACTTTGTTTTCCCTTTTTTCTTTTACACGGGGCCGTTCCGCGATTTTTATACTTTCACTTTTTGGGGTTTCCTCTTTTTGGAAGGCATCTTCTTTTTTCGGACTTTCCGGTACAAAAGGATTTGCCTGCATTTCGTCATACAGGGTAACCTTCGTTTGTGTTTCGTTCTGCTTTTGAAAGTTTCGGTACACTAAAAACGAGGCGACTATAGCACTTAAAGTGATGAGAAAAAAGAACGCTGTTTTCCAATCGTTTTTCTTCATATCGTTTTAAGTATACCATATAAAGGAGCAAAAACAAAAGGGCTGAAAAGCAAAACAAATCGATTTTTTTTTATTGTCCTTTTACATCATTTCGCGTACTTTTTGTTTGAATTGATTGCCGCGGTAAAACTCGTTTGTAAAAAGTTCAAAGCTTGCGGCTCCCGGCGACAGTACGACCTTGTCGCCTTTTTTAAGGCGGCTTTTCATAAAGCAATCGCCGTTTTTGTCGATTTCGATTCCGTTATATTTATATCCAAATCTAAAAACTTTATAAGTTTAATTATGGTGGAAAATGCGGGGTTTCCTTTTTTGGATAACGATCTGTATAAGTGCTCTCGGTTTAACTCCGTTGCTTTTGCGGCATTTGTAATTCCTTGTGCGCGGGTTACATCTCCGAGTGCTTGCATAAAGTGTTCCGGTGCATTATCTTCGATTGAGGTTTTAAGCGCTTCATTTAAATATTCAACAATTACCTCTTTTGTCGTTAGATAATCGGCAGGGTCAAAGTCGGTAACTTTCATAGTGATTCTCCTTGCTTTAACAGTTTAATTATATTTTGAGCTTTTTTTATGTCTTTTGATTGGGTTGATTTATCGCCGGCAATCAATAATAAAATAATTTCGTTGTTTCGGTCGGTACAATATATTCTGTAGCCGGGACCGAAGTGTATACGCAATTCGTAAATATCCTTATCGATTGTACGACAGTCGCCTTTATTTCCTTCTTTAAAGACGCGTAATTCTATCGATAATCTTTGCTTTTCCCTTTTCGTTTTTAAGTTTTGTAAGCCATTTATTAAAAATATCTGTTTGTTTTATTCTTTTCACGCTTAAATCGTAGCTTAAAAGCTACAGCGTGTCAAGCATTTTTTATTGTTTTTTTACATCATTTCGCGTACTTTTTGTTTGAATCGGTTGCCGCGGTAAAACTCGTTTGTAAAAAGTTCAAAGCTTGCGGCTCCCGGCGACAGTACGACCTTGTCGCCTTTTTCAAGGCGGCTTTTCAGCTGCGCCAAAAGCGGGTCGAAGCCGTCGAAGGGACCGTAATACGCGATACCGCGTGCATAAAGGCTTTTTGAGAGACAAAGCCGTATCACGGACCTTGCGCGCTGGGAAAAAGCCTGCTCCGCCTCTTCGGTATTTACGGTTATTTTCGAATACCTGCAAAATCATCCTATCGACGAAAAATACGAAGCCGCCCTGCGCGAACTGTGCGGGTCCCAGCTTATATCGAATTTACGCCAACTTAAAGCCTGCGTCGAGCCGTCATTGCAGGAAGAAGCGTACAAAATCCTCTGCGATTACTGGGGCGAAAGCCTCGTTAAGCGCGCGGAAGAAGCGGTGCGGGGGTAATGGGGCGGGTGGTTAAAACAGCGGGCGGCGATTTCTAAAGTTTTTCGACTTCTTCAACGGAAAGGCCGGATATTGTGCAAATATCGCTGATCGGATAATTCATGTCTTTCATTGCTTTTGCCGTTTCAAGTGCTTTATGGTGCGCGCCGTCGGAGAAACCTTTTTCTCGTGCGTCCATTTCAAATCCCGACATAAAACGGTATTCTTGCCGTGCCTGTTCATTGTTCTTCACTGCCTGTATCATCTTTTCTATCCTCCCGGTATATTCCGTATTCGCCGTTCCGGTTTTGATATACTCCAAAAAGCCTTCCAGTTCTTTGTCTTCAGCTTTCCTAAATGCTTGTGCATTTATTATAACCTTTTTTGTCCCGTCGCGTAAGGGTGTGTGCCGGTCTTCAAGACAAATATTCTCAAATGTATAAATCGGTTTATTCTTTCCGATTGCATCGAACACGCACACGAAGATAATGTAGCTGTCGTTTAATGCTTTGTAGTGGGCACTCTTGTCTAAGAATGCGATGTCAATCGCCGCTTGGTAGTATCGCATACGTTTCGGAAGATTGTGTTCGTTGCTTACCTGCATTTCGATGTCATAGGACTTACCGTCTTCATTTTTTACAAACACATCAAGACGGATCGATTTTGCTTCGATACCGGCTGCTACAGTGTTTTGCGGCGACAGGTAGGCGATTTTCCCGATTTGCCCTGCCAAAATCATTTCAAGGAACTCTTTGCAAATGCCTTCGTTCTGCATGACTTTACAAAACATAAAGTCATCGGCGATGGTTAAGTCATCAAAGCTTTTTGCCATAATGCACCTCCACTCTTTATTATAGGCGCAGACGGTACAAAACATGCGAAACTCTTATATTGTTTTTTTACATTATTTCACGCACTTTTTGTTTGAATTGATTGCCGCGGTAAAACTCGTTTGTAAAGAGTTCAAAGCTTGCGGCTCCCGGCGACAGTACGACCTTGTCGCCTTTTTCAAGGCGGCTTTTCAGCTGCGCCAAAAGCGGGTCGAAGCCGTCGAAGGGACCGTAATACGCGATACCGCGTTCTTTGAGTAAATTGATGAGCAAGTCGGTGCCGGAACCGCGCAGTAAGTAAAGGCTTTTTGCGCGGTGCGCCTGTTCGGCGAGGGGCGTAAAATCGAGCTTTTTGTTTGTGCCGCCGCAAATGAGTACCGGCGGCGCAGAAAATGCGCACAAGGCGGCAGCGGCCGCTTCGGGAATTGTCGCCGCGCTGTCGTTGTAAAATTCAACGCCGTTCGATTCGTAAAAGAATTCCATGCGGTGCTCGATTCCGGCATAACCGTTCATAATTTCTGAAAGTTTTTCCGCGTCCGCGCCGTACAGCATGAGCGCTAAAGCCGCATTTAAAACATTTTGCTTGAGTTTTATGCCGGGAACGCGCGACTTTTCATTCAGCACGTGGACGCACTTTCCGTCGACGCGGCAAAAGCCGTTTACGCCGTCGGTAAAAAAAGCGCCGTCGATCTGTTCCGGCAGCGCCTGTTCACCGTAGCGGTAAATTCGGGCTGCGCTTTCTTCGGCAAATTCGTTTCCCCAGCGGTCGCCGTACGAACAAATAAGACGGCAGTTTTTATCCATATTTTTATAGATGATTTTTTTGTCGGCGACGTATTTTTCCATTGTGCCGTACCAATTCAAATGGTCGCTCATAATCGGCGTTATGATTGCGATTTGGGGTTTGAAAAAATCCGCATTTTTTAAGTCGGCAAGCTGCCAGCTCGAAAGCTCCAAGACAACCGGCGTGGTGCTTCCCGTTTGCTCCAAAAAGGTCAGCGGACTCACCGTAATATTGCCGCCCAAAAAAGCGTTATAGCCGAGCGCTTTAAGTCCGTAGTGAAGGGCGCTTGCGGTTGAAGATTTTCCCTTGCTGCCCGTAACGGCGAGCAGTGGAGCGTGCGACAGCGACAAAAATACGGAAATATCGGTTTCTATACGCCGTGCGTTTTGCAGATAGATATTGCCTTCGCGTTTAACGCCCGGATTTTTTATGACGAGGTCGGCGCTTTTAAAATCTTCTATGCGGTGCTCGCCGAGTACAAAACGTATATTTGAAAACCCGCTCAATTTTTTAACCGAAGGCTCCAATTCTTCGGCGGACTTTAAATCGGTAACGGTAACCTTTGCCCTGTGTTCGGCAAAAAAAGCGGATGCGGCAAGGCCTCCGCCGTTTAAGCCGAGTCCCATAACGGTAACGGATACATTGCGTATGTTTTCAAGCATGTTTTTAAGTGTCTGCATACCGGCAGTATACAAAAAAAAAGACCGTCTGCAAAGACGGCCTTTTATAAAATCGGCGTAAAATCAGCCTGCGGTTTTAGAATTTAATCGTAAGACCGGCTTTTACGTTTAAGCTGTTTGCCAAGAGATTTTTTACTTTTGTGTCGCTGTTGTTGTCGAACTTGTATTCTTTGCCGCCGAACTTAAACGATTTTTGCGCAGCGATCGGGAGAAAATAGACGGTATCTGCAATACCCGCATATATGCCTAAGTGTTTGGTAAGGAAAAAGCTTGCAAGAACGTTTGCACCCGCGCCGACCGTAAAGTCGAGTTTTGCGTATTCGAATTCTCCGACTAAAGGGAACGTCGTTTTTCCTTTTGCATACATAGTGTTCAATCCGGCACCGCCGCCGACAAATAAATTAAACGGCGAATCTTTAAAGAATGTGAATCCCAAGCCGAGCTGTGTGTCAAGAATGATGGCGGAATTCTTTATTCCTTTTGCATCGGACTTAAAAATATCGGAATGCGTTTTTCCGGGAAAGGCCATTTGAGCCATCAGATAAAACAGGCCGCCGTGCCAGTCAAGCGCAAAACCTGCCGCATTGTTTTTCTCGTCTTTCAGATTGCCGAAGGAATCGCCGACGATATTTTGTATTTGTCCGCTAAGAGCCGTTCCTTCCATCTTAGTCCGTACAAGATAATTTGTAAAAGCCGGACCGACGGACAATGTCGAGTCTGCAAACATACAGGCTGCCGACAGTAAAAGGACTGCCGATACGATAACAAGTTTTTTTTGTTTCATAGAAACCTCCATTTAAATGCGGTGCCGCAAACCGGCTTCCGCTTCGGTATCGCCTAAAACTATAACACCTATGCAACAGCATGTCAACCGAGAAAGCAGGGCTTCTACCTGAACAAAAATCGGCAAGCCTATAGGGTAAGCCTATAGCATAAGGCGGTGTTTTGCTTTAAGATACGGGGCGGACGATATGAAACTTTTGCTTGCGCCGATGGCGGCGCTCAGCCACGAAGCGCTCAGACGGACCATTGCGCGTTTCGGCGGCTGCGACGAATACTACACCGAAATGATACATGCCGCGTCTTTTATCAACGGCGGGCCCTATGAGCGCTGTTACGCAAGCTGCGCGCCCGAAGCAGAAAAAACGGTATGGCAGCTGACGGGCGCTCACGAAAAAGAGCTTGTACGCTGCGCCGAGCTTCTTACGGAAACGGAAGGCGCATCTTCGGTTATCGGCATCGACATAAACATGGGCTGCCCTGCGCCCGAAATTTACCGGCAAGGTGCAGGCATCGCGTGGATGAGTAAACCCTTTGCACAGGTCGAATCGATGCTGCGCGGAGTTCGGCTTGCCTGCGGTTCAAAACGTTTAAGCGTAAAAATCAGGCTCGGCGAAGAAGACTTTACGCTGCAAGGCCTTTTCGACTTTGCCGATATGCTCTGTGCGGCAGGAGTTGAGCGCATTACGCTGCACCCGCGCACGAGAAAAGAGCGCTATGCCCGTCCTCCGCGCGTACAATACGTCCGCCTGCTTGGCGAATTTATAAAACCGCGTTATCCCGATGTTTCGGTTGCGGGAAACGGCGCGATAGACGGCCCTAAAGCTTTGGCGGACTTCGCCTCGCAATGTCCGCTTTCCGATTCTTTTATGATCGGCCGCGCCGCCGTACAAAAGCCGTGGATTTTTTCGGTTTTAAAACGTTCGGAGGAAGCCGTCCGGCGCAACGGGGAAGAAGCCGGCACGTGCGCTGCGGAACCGGGCGGCTGCAGCACGGAACTTCAAATCGATTTGGTAAAGATCGCCGAAGATTTTATTGCCGATTTGGAAGAACGTCAGCCCGCGGATTTTTGGAAAACGCGTACACAGCGTTTTTTTGCCTATTATTGCGATAATGTTTCGTTTTCGCATTACATAAAATCACAGGTGCTTAATCAAAAAGATCATCGCGCCATGCTTGAGCGCTTTACACGCTATTTTGACGAAATGCCGCCCGAGCGCCTTTTGAGCGTATGACAATCAATAATAATCGGTATAAAAAGTTATACCGCAAAACGGCTGTACTGTTTGCGGCAGTCTATACACACGTGTTTTCCGTTTTGTACGGCAATATAGGTTTCCGCAGCCGTTTCGCCGCATTCTTCACATTGCATCGAATTGAATAAACGCGCAGGTTCGGGAAGTTCTATACGCACGGGTTTTACATCGAACATATCTTCGCTTTTGCATGTTTGAAAATAGGCGAAGGATTCTTCTTTGCTCATGTTTTTCGGTCTCTTTTTTAAAACAAGCCGTACCGATTTTCCGTTTTTACGGTTATAAAACGAAAAGGCCTGTTTGCCCGTCATATGAAACAAAAGATTGCCTTTGCCGGCCGTACAGCCGAGCATAACCTGAATTGCGTCCACTCCGCACGCATCGTTTTCGCAAATACAAACCGTTTCTTCGTCTTCCGAAAAAGTCAAATCGAGCAGCTTGATTGCGTACAATGCCGCCTTATAGCCGATTGTCAAACCTCCGCATACGTGGCCGTGGAAGGCCGCGCATTTATCCCATAATTCTTTTTCGTTAATCACAGTATACTCTCCGTATGCGTTGAAAATAAATAATTTGTAGACAATTCATTATAAGGCCGCATTGGGGAACATGCAAGCCTCCCGGGAGGATCTTTTTGCGTGAATTTTGAATGAAATAAAATAACGTTTTTTTACTTTAACAGTGAATTAAAATTACTTGACAGGATTACAATGTAGGGGTATGCTTGACGCGGAGGAATATATGAAACTCAGTTATAAAGTTTATACTGTTATGTTCATTGCACTTTTAGTCTTTATCGGCTGCGGCGGAGTACAAAAAAACGGCGAAAAAAAGTCTTCGGGGAAAACCGTCGAAATTTCGCTATACTATTCGGATAACGCAACGCTTCCTTTTAAAGCCGATTGGCTTACGATTAAGGAATCGGAAAAACGCACAAATACGAAATTGAATTTCGAACCGATCCCGATTGCCGATTACGGCACAAAGGTTTCTCTTGCGCTGAATACGGGCAATACTCCCGACGTTATTTTGTACCGTACCACGCAGGGCGAAAACGCTTCGCTCGCTATGAACGGCGCCTTGGTTGCGCTCAGCGATTACCGCGACTGGACTCCGAATTTCAATAAACAGGTTGAAAAATTCGGTATGGAAAAAGACGTCGATTCCATACGCTTAAAAGACGGAAAATACTATTATCTCCCTTCATTATTCGATACGCCCTTTTACGACGGCGGTTTGATTTTACGCGAAGACATACTGAAAAAATATAATTTGAGCGAACCGAAAACCTTCGACGATTTGTACGTGTATTTGAAAAAATATAAAAAGGACAATCCCGACTCTTACCCGCTGACGATTTTAGCCGGGCCGCGCGTATTGTTCAGAATGACCATGCCTTCGTACGGCATAAGTTTGGGGAAAAACTCTTCCACCGGTACGGGCGTATTAAGTTGGAACTATGACAGCCGCGATTATTTTGCCGGCGCCACAAGCGATATGTATAAATCATACGTAAGCTATCTTGCAAAACTGTACAAAGAAGGCTTGCTCGATCCGGAAATGGCCGATCCTATCGACGGCGATAAATGGGCGCAAAAGCTTGCAACCGGAAAAGCCGTTGCAACGTACGCCTATTACGACCAAATCGGCGGCGTTACCGGCAAATCGTCGATTCAAGGATTTAAATTGCAAATGTATCCGCCGCTTGAAGGTCCCGGCGGCGCCCACCACCAGCCTAAGAGCAGAACGCAGGCCGGCATTATGATTCCCGCGAAAACCGCAAAGCGGGCCGATTTTGAAGCCGTTGTGCGTGCGGTAGACGATATCTTTTTCAGCGACGAAGGCGCCAAACTGTGGTGCTTGGGTGTTGAAGGCGTTACCTATACCGAAAAAGACGGCAAAATTACCTATGCGAAAGACATCGTCGAAGCGCCCGAAGGCGTGTATAAATCGATGCAGATAAAGTACGGCTGCGGTTCCGACGTAACTCAACTCGTATGGATAAACAGCAGAGAAATGACAAAGTACGATGAAAACTATGCGAGAATCAATGCCGAAGTGGAAAAAATGGACAACGCGATCCAAGCCATTCCGCCTACGCCGCTTTTTGACGACGTCGTTTCCGAAGAAGCCGGTATTTTGCGCACACCCTTGCTGGACGCCTTTGAAAAATGGACAAATGACTTTATTACCGGACAAAGAGATATTGAAAAAAATTGGGCAACTTACGTGAAAGATATGAATAACTTAGGAATCGAAAAATATCTTGAACTGTACAACAGCCATCGCAGAAAGTAAGTTTACGTAACTTTTACCGATTCTTTTCGGTACGGCGGTTTTCCGATCGCCGTACCGTCGTTCACGATTATTCAGGGCAAACGGGTTTTTTATGCGGCAAATTGAAACGCGGCGGTACATACACAAATATTGGCAGCTGTATGCGATGATGATACTGCCTTTTATTTATTTTATCGTTTTTAAATATATTCCCATGTTCGGTAATGTTCTGGCTTTCAGGCGCTACCGTCCGGGCTTGGGCGTGTTCGGTTCCGAATGGGTCGGCTTGCGCTACTTTAAAATGTTTTTTAAAGACCCTGCCTTTTGGCGCGCGTTCCGGAATACGATCGGTCTTTCTGTATTGAATTTGGTTATCAATTTCCCGATTCCCATTATTTTTGCCCTTCTTTTGAATGAAATACGGAATTTGTTTTTTAAAAAAGCCGTTCAAACGATTTCTTATATGCCCCGTTTTATTTCGACCGTCGTCGTCATTGCGATGATGGGCGAAATTTTGTCTCCCAGTACGGGTATTTTAAACGTTATCTTAAAAAAGACTTTTAACATGCAGCCGATTTATTTTATGAATGAACCGGAATACTTTAGAATTTTATATGTGTTTACCGACACGTGGCAATACATGGGCTGGACGGCGATTATTTATTTGGCCGCGATTACCGGCATCAATGAAGATTTGTATGAGGCCGCAAAAATAGACGGCGCCAATAAATTCCAGCAGATAATATACGTAACGATCCCGTGCATTTTGCCGACGATTATGGTTATGCTTATTTTGGAAATAGGCCGGCTTTTAAATCTGGGCTTTGAAAAAATACTGCTTATGTATACGCCGAACAATGCGGATGTCAGCGATATTATCGCGACTTTGGTGTACCGTACCGGATTGGCGAATCAAAACTATTCGTATGCGACCGCTATCGGCTTGTTTACTGGAATTATCGGCGTCGGTCTTGTCGCTTCGGCGAATGCGCTGAGCAAAAAATTAACCGATGAAAGTATTTACTGATAAAATCAGCGGAGTTGTGTATGCAGATAAACCGAAGAGGCACGGCAGTTTTTGACAGCATTCTTTTTCTTATTATGCTGCTGGTGGTGCTGGCCTGTATTCTGCCCTTTGTATATATGTTTGCCCTTTCTTTTTCGGATCCGGCGGCGATAATAAACGGAAAGGTATCGCTGCTGCCCGTAGGATTTTCGGTTGCCGCGTATAAACAGATTTTTACGTATCCGAACTTTTTTAAAGCTTACGGCAATACGTTTTTCTATACGTTTTTCGGAACTTTGATTTCGCTTTGTTTTACGTCGATGTTTGCGTATCCGCTTTCAAAAAAGTTTTTGCACGGCACCGGTTTTGTTACAAAGCTGGTTGTTTTTTCGATGTTTTTTTCAGGCGGCTTAATCCCGACGTATTTGCTTGTGTCGTCGTTGCGTTTGACGGGAACGGTTTTTGCAATGCTTATTCCGTTTGCAATAAATCAGTTTTATTTGATTATTTTAATCAATTTTTTTAAAGCCTTCCCCTACGAGCTTGAAGAAGCCGCCCTCATCGACGGATTGGGGTATTTCCGAATTTTTATAAAAATCGTTTTGCCGCTTTCGACGCCGGCTTTGGCGACGGTCGGCTTATACACCGCCGTTTTCTTTTGGAACGACTGGTTTAACGGCTTGATTTATTTAAAATCGTCCCAGTTTCCGGTTATGCTGTTTTTGCGCAATATCGTAAACGGAACCGCCGTTATGGGCGACGGGGCGGGAAGTGCGGACATGTCGGTTATCGGCATTTCCATAAAAGCTGCGGTTATTATCGTTTCCACGCTGCCGATTATTTTGCTCTATCCTTTTTTGCAAAAATATTTTGTAAAAGGATTGACGCTCGGTTCGGTAAAAGGCTGAATCCGAAAAGGCGCCGATTGATTTTAACAAGCGCGATAAGTCCCGTTTTTAAAACTTCTTTTTATGAACAAGGCACGAACGGTAGCTTTGCTCAAGATTTTTCTCTATAGCCCGGTAGTTTTGGTGCGCAATGGTGCTGAATAAAACGTCTATAACGGTAAGCTGCGCTATTCTGCTGCTCATCGCGCCGCTTCTGCGGTAAATTTCGGGCGCGCTCGAATACAAAATGATGTCGGCATTGTTCAAATAATTTTTTTTGGAAAAGCGCGTAACGGCAATGCCGACGGCTCCGCGTTTTTTTACCGTATCGAGAATTTCTATAATTTCGGCCGTTGCGCCCGAATGCGAAATAATCACCGCCGCGTCGGCAGGCGAAATGTTTGCCGCGTAGGTTAGCTGTACGTGGCTGTCTTTTGAAAAACAAGCGTTTTTTCCGATGCGCAGCAGCTTGTAGTAAAAATCTTCGGCAACAAGGGCCGACGCCGAAACACCGAACAGTTTAACGCTGTGTGCTTTCATAATCGCCTTTGCCGCTTTTTCCATCGTTGCCGAATCGATGAGTTTTACCGTGTCCGTAATCGCGCATATGCCGCTTTGCATAACGTTCGTACTTATTTCTTCAACGCTTTTGTAGCCGTTTATGTCGCTGTATACCGTATAGTTTTCGTGCGTGTTTTCCGACGCGGGCATTTGTATTTGAACGAAAAAACTTTTTTTTAATTCTTTTAAGCCTTTAAATCCCAAACTTTTGCAAAAACGCACCCATGCGGCCTGAGTCGTCTGCGATTCCTTTGCCAGCACCGCAATCGGTTTGTCGAATATGCTGTTCGCATTGTTCAAAAAATACTGAGCCGCATTGCGCTCCGCGTTACTTAATTGGTCGAAAATACTTTTTACTTTGATTTCTATATTGGTCACGTTTTCACCTCGACGTTTTTTGTTGTCTAAAAGCTGATTTTACCCATAACGGCAAAGCAGCGCGCTCCCGTTGCCGAAGGAACGTTGTTCGGCCGCTCGTACAGCGTTTCGTGCGCAAGAACGGCAAAGGCGCACGCTTCTTTCGAATCGCCGTTTTTGCCTATGTCTTCGTTTGTCATAACCGCGCAGTGCGGAAGCAGTTCGCGCAAGTGCGCCAAAATAACCGGATTTTTGCTTCCGCCGCCGCCGACAATAAGTTTTTGCGGCTGCGGCAGTTTAAAGTCCGTAAGCGAACGGGCGATGCAAAAAGCCGTATAATATGATGCCGTGCGCACAATTGTTTCCGGCGCAAGATTAAGCTTTTTGCCCTTACGGTAAAACGCTTGTATAAAATCGGCCGTATAATGCTCCCGCCCCGTCGTTTTCGGCGGCGCTTCGTAGAGGTACGGATCTTTTTTTAAAAAGCCGAGCAGTTTTTCATCGACTTTTCCGCGCAAAGCGATCGCGCCGTCCTTATCGTAATTTTGTTTACCGCCGGTCAAAATCCGTACCAAGCCGTCTATAATCATATTGCCCGGCCCCGTGTCGAATGCGATAATGCCGTTTATATTTTCGTCTGCAGGCAAAATCGTTATGTTGCCTATGCCGCCGATATTTTGCAGTGCGATAACCTTTCCCCGTTCGCGGTACAAAAGGTATTCGCTGAACGGAACCAGCGGCGCGCCGAAGCCGCCTGCAGCCGTATCGCGCACGCGAAAATCGGACACCGTAACGCAGCCCGTGCGTTCGGCAATGACCGCGCCTTCTCCGATTTGCAGCGTGCTTTTTATGCGCTTGCCGAACACGAGCCTTTCCTGCGGCGCATGGAACACCGTGTGTCCGTGCGAACCGATAAAGTCTACCGAACCGATCGATACGCCGGCCTCTTTGCATACTTCAAAACACGCGTCCGCAAACAGTTCGCCCAAATAAAAATTAAGCACGCACAGTTCTTCGCTGCCGCCCGTGTTTCCGGCCGCCAAAGTCAAAAGTTTTTGTCGTACTTTTTCGGGATAATCAAACGTAATGAAAGCGCGCTCTTTTACCGTCAATTCGGGAAGTTCGGGGCATTTGTCCGATACGCCGAACAGTCCTGCGTTTTTACGGCGGTTTTCAGCTTTCGGGGGCGTGCGGCTTATGTCGAGCAATACCGCGTCTATGCCGTCAACCGAGGTTCCGCTCATTAAGCCGACGGCGGTTTTGGTCGTTTTGTGCCGTATGCGGTCCAATCTGTCCATACCGAAATTATGCAGCCAAAGGCTTTTATTGTCAATAAATTCGGAAATAATATTTCATGTTTTAGCCGCTCTGTAGACAAAAACTTTCAATCGGGATATACTTTATGCATGGTTTTAAACGGAATCGATGCAATCGACGGCTTTGATTCTCTTTTTGCGCGCAAAAAACTCGGCGTTATTACGTCGGTGTCGGGCATAAACAGAGATTTTGTCCCCTCATGGAAAATCCTCGCCGAACGCTATACGGTCGGCGCTTTGTTCGCGCCCGAACACGGTCTGTTCGGCTGCGAAGAAGCGGGCGCTCCCGTGGAATCGGGCGGCTCGCAAAGCGCATTCGGCATTCCCGTATACAGCTTGTACCGAAAAGACGGTCAGGATTTTGAGAGTTCGACGCTCGAGCATGTCGATGCGCTTGTGTACGACATTCAGGATGTCGGGACCCGTTTTTATACCTATATTTCGACGATGATCTGCGCGCTCAAGGCGGCTTGCAGATACGGCAAAGAAGTTATTATTTTGGACCGGGTAAATCCGCTCGGCGGTTTTAAAGCCGAAGGCGCTCTCGTGCAAAAAGAATACGAAAGCTTTGTCGGTATGTATCCGCTTCCGATCCGCTATGCGCTTACGGCCGGAGAACTTGCACGTTTTGTACACGAAAGCGAGGCGATGAGCTGTGCGCTGCATACGGTTCCCGTAAAAAATTGGACGCGCGGCATGCTTTTTAACGAAACCGGTTTGCCGTGGGTTCCGCCTTCGCCGAATATGCCCCGCTTCGAATGTGCACTTTTGTATCCGGGCATCGGGCTTTTTGAAGGTACGAATATTTCGGAGGGCAGGGGAACCGCAAGCCCTTTCAGTACGGTCGGTGCGCCTTTTATCGATGCGGAAAAACTCGCAGATGCGATGAACGCAAAAAAACTTTCGGGTGTGCATTTTATGAATACCTGTTTTACGCCGGTTTCTTCAAAACATTCGGGTACCCTGTGCCGCGGTGTTCGGCTTTTTATTACCGACTGCAAAACCTTCGAGCCGGTTAAAACGGGCTTGGAACTGCTGTTTACAATCAAAAACGAGTATCCGGAGGACTTTGCATTTTTGCCCGTTCCCGAGGGCGCAAAACTTATGCCCGTTGACCGCCTTGCCGGAAGTTCGATTCTGCGCCGTGCGTCTTCGGCGGGAGAAGTTGTAGCGGTGTTTGAAAAAGAAGCGGACGCTTTTTTTAAGCGGGTTAAAAAATTTTTTATGTACGGAGATGTGTTGTGAAAAAAACGACGCTGCGCGAAAAGATCGGGCAAATGTTTGTCTGCGGCTTTCCCGGTACAAGCATGAACGGCGAGTTTATCGAACTGGTAAAAAAATACAAGGTCGGAAACGTTATTTTATTTAAACACAATATCGAAAGCCTTGCGCAAATGAAAACGCTGTGCGCCGACATTCAAAAGCTGATTCAAAGCGAAACCGGTTTTCCCGCTTTTATTACGATCGACCAGGAAGGCGGGGCAGTGTCGCGTTTGGCCGAAGACGAGCTGAACGTGCCCGGCGCTATGGCCTTGGCCGCAACGGACGATGAAAAAAACGCCTATACGGCGGGGCTTTTAACCGCCGAAATCTTACGCGGCTGCGGAGTGAATTTCGACTTGGCACCCGTTTTGGACGTTAATTCAAACCCGAACAATCCGGTTATCGGCGTGCGCAGCTACGGCGACAATCCCGATATCGTTGCGCGTTTCGGCATTCAAATGATACGCGGCTTGGCCGAAGGCGGCGTATTGAGTTCGGCAAAGCATTTTCCCGGCCACGGCGATACTTCGGTCGATTCGCACTTGACGCTTCCGACCGTCCGTAAAACGCGCGCGGAACTCGACAAGGTCGAACTTATGCCCTTTGCAAAGGCCGTGCACTCGCCTTTGAGCGCGGTTACGATTTCCCACATCGTGTTTCCGGCAATCGATAAAGACGTGCCTGCGACGATGTCGAAAAAAATCGTTACCGATTTACTCAAAAAAGAGCTCGGTTTTTCCGGCTTGGTTATAAGCGACTGTATGGAAATGAAAGCGGTACAAAAATTCTTCGGGACGCCGCAAAGCTGCGTAGGCGCAATCAATGCGGGAATCGAATTGATTTTTATTTCGCATACCGTTTCAACCGCCCGCGATTCTTTGGACGAAGTTTTTAAAGAATGCGAAAACGGCCGCATAAAAGCCGAAGTTATAGACGGCGCGCTTTCAAAGATAATTGCTTTAAAAGAAAAACTTCCGCGTGCAGACTCTTTGAGCGGCGAACGCTTGAGCGAAATAAAAAAGGCAATCGCCGGTTTGCGAAAAAAAACGATTACCGCGTACCCGTCGGCCGCGGTGCGCTTTCCCGATTTCGGGGAAAATCCGTTTTTTACCGGTCCGCAGCCTTTTATTATTACGAACGTGTCGAACGACGTGGATACGTCGATAAGCTTTGCTTCCCATATGCAAAAAGAATTCGGCGGCACTGCGGCCGACACTTCTATCGATCCGGACGATGCGGAAATCGCAAAAATCCGCGCACAAGCCGAAAATGCAAGTGCGATTGCCGCGGCAACGTATAACGGTCATGTTAAACGCGGTCAGCTTAAATTAGTCCGCGCGCTCGCCGAATTAGGCAAACCCATGCTCGTCGCGGCGCTGCGCAACCCCTACGATTTGGGCTGCCTTTCGGAAAATCTTTTGCAAAGAGGCGTGTGCGGCATCGCTGCCTACGAATACAGCAACAGTGTTTTATCATGCATTACCGATATTTTAAAACGCGGTGAAAACTGCGAAGGCCGGCTCGGCTTGACAATTCCCGCGATCGATATGGCCGAATAAAAAAGAGGATGCTGTTATGGCGGATATGCTTGTTAATTTGCTTAATTTGCCGAATACCGAAGGCCTGTATAAACGGTTAAAAGAAGACCACAATATTTATATACGGCGTGCGATGGTGCCGGATAAATTCCGTATTGTGGAGTGGGTAAAAGAACATTCGAGCTTGAGCGCCGCAGGCGAGTGCGACGTATGCTTTTCGCGTTTGCCCGTTTCGTGTTTTATTGCGACGCGCGGCGCTTGCGTTTTGGGCTACGCATGCTACAACGCGACCGCTCCCGACTTTTTCGGACCGACGCGCGTATTGGACGAAGAGCAGGGTAAGGGTATCGGCAAGGCGCTGCTCTTGGCGTCGCTGCATGCGATGAGAGCGGAAGGCTACGTATACGCCGTTATCGGAGGCATCGGGCCTGCCGAATTTTACGCCAAAACGGTCGGCGCCGTTTTAATCGCCGATTCCACCCCGGGAATCTATAAAGACTTTTTACCCAAATTAAAAGACTGAATGATTTTTCCCGTGCCTGTTATTTTAAATTCCTCTTGCATTTTTTTTATCAGTATGATAGAGTTCAAACGCTTTAGAGCATTTAGGTAAAAAGATTTTAGTACAAAATATGACAGAATTATTTGATTGCTACGCACTGCTTTTCGGGATTTCTTTTGGGTGTGCGGTGGGTTTTCGCGCCTTTTTCAAAATAAAGGTTTCGAAAACGCATGCCGATAAAGAAGATAGTCGATGTTTTTATCAGGCAGCGTGTGCTTCTTTATGAACGGCTGTCGCTAAAATCTTTTTGGGTTGACACTTGTTTAGTAAAGGGAGTTTATGAAAAGAGTAGCATTCTTTGTTTTCTTTTGCTGTGCGCTTAGCGCTATCTATGCATTCGGTTCCAGAGATATAACCGAAACCGAACTTGTTCCTTTGGAAAGCTGGCAGGAAACTGCAGATATTTCGGCGAAAAAAAAGGGGAAATACAATATTCTTATAACGGCTCGTGATATTGCCGGCAATGTCGGTTATGCGGGCCCTTTTAATATGTACATAGATCCCGATTCGGATTTGCCTGTTACCTCGATTGCCTTTCCCGCTGCGGGAGCTGACGTAGCCGGTAACGTGGATATTATCGGGACCTGTTATGACGACGACGCCGTTGCCAAAGTTTCGCTCAGGGTTGATGATGCCGAACAAATCTATACGGCAAAGGGTACCGAGTTTTGGTCGTACGCGCTCAATACGGTGTCTTTAGCCGAAGGAATGCACACAGTTGAAGTGTGGGGTACCGACGTAAACGGCGTAGACGGAAAAAGCATAAAAACTTCTTTTAATTTGAACAGGCGGTTGCCCGTTACAAGCGTTACGAATACCGGTGAAGGCACTTTAGTGTCGGGCACCGTGCAGCTTGAAGGAACGGTTGAAGACGGAAACGGCATAGACCGTCTGTTTTATTCGCTCGATAACGGGAACAGATTTGAAGAAGTACGCCTGTCGTACGACAAAAAACAGGCCTGCTCGGTTTTTAAAATTCCCGTAAAAACCGAACTGCTTTCCGACGGACCGAACGTATGCTGGTTTAAAGCGGTCGATAAACAGGGTTCGACGGGAATCTATACCTTTTTGTTTTTTGTGGACAATGTGCCGCCGACCCTTTCATTCATATATCCGGACAATGAAAACGAAACGTTCCCGAGTGTTTTTTCCGTTGCGGGCCGCGCTTCCGACGGTACGGGGCTCGAATCCCTTACATGGGTATGCGGAAAAGAAAGCGGAGAGATTGCCGTAACGCCGGGCAACGATTATTGGGTTAAAGAATTCGACTTTACGAGCACGAATGCAAAATCGGTTATTATCGAATTTGCGGCAAAGGATGTTGCCGGAAACGTTGTGCGCGAGAAAAAAAAGATTGAAATCGATAAAGCGAAAGATAAGCCCCGCTTGGAAATCGTCAGTCCGAAGACGGATGAAAAAATAGACGGCAGCCTTTTTATCGCAGGTTTGGCCTACGGCAAGGCATCGGAAATCCGCTATAGAATCGACCGGGGTGAAGAAAAATCCCTTATGCTTTCTTCGGATTCGATTGCCTTTACTGCAAGTGAAGAAAATCTTACCGTCGGAAAACATACGCTTTTTGCGTACGCCGTGAATGCGGACGGAACGACCGGAAACGTGCACAGTGTTCAGTTTTCTTCGACGGGAAAAGCTCCTGTCATTGCATTCGAATCGGGCGGTTCGATTATCCCCTTGTACGGCGCGCAAAACAGGGTTTCAACTGCCGCTCACATAAAAGCGGAAGCGGGCTTGCGCGAAGTGCTCGTCGGTTTTAACGGCGAAGAAGAAAAACCGCTTGTTATAAAAGAAGGACAAACCGAATTCGTCGTGCGCCCGAGCGTAAACGACAAAACGGATGCGGGAATATACGCAATATCCGTCAGCGCAACCGATACGGCAGGTCGTACGGTACGACAAAAGCTGCTCATCGGCATTGCAGACAGCGGCAAGTCGGGCGAAATGAGCGATCTTACCGCCTTTTTATGGGCCGGAAGCCGGCTTGAAAACGCCGCGCTCATCACGGGCGGGGCTTTGGAAGGCTTGTTTTATTCGGCCGGCGGCGCCCAAATTGAAAGTGCCGAATTGACCGGCTCGGCAGACCTTTCCTGTGAAGTTGAAGGAAACCTTGTAAAAATTGCCGCGGCACATGACGGCATGTATAAAGATGTGCGCGTAACGCTGCACACAAGCGACGGCCGGGACATAACGAGTGAAAGCATCGATATTTTGGCCGATACGGCTATCCCCGGCATAACGCTGGTCAAAGGCGCAACCTATGTAAAAGATTCGCTCATCTTTTCAGGCAGCGTAAGCGGCTCCCGATTGCCGATAGAATACCGTCTGTCGTCTGCGTCTTCGGATGAAGTTTTAACCGGAACGCTCGACAGCCGCTTTGAAAAAACGCTCGACGTAAAAAGTTTCCCGGACGGAGCGCTTCTACTTTCGCTTGCCGCGGCGGATGATGCGGGTACAAAAACTTTTGAACGCGCAATCTTTATAAAAGATACCGAAGCTCCCGATGTGCGCATGGTTATGCCCGCCGGCGGCGATAAGGTAAACGGTTCGGTAACTGCGGCTTTTACGATCGGCGAAAAATTCGGCAGCGTAAAGGCCGAATACAGAGCCGACGATAAAAACTCGGCGTGGAAGGAGTTTCCGCATACTTCGCTTTCGAACATCGTTATGGGAACTGCAGCCGACCCGATAAGCAAAAACATGCAGTTCCGTTTTACCGATAATGCCGGAAACGTCAAGCTCATCAATCAATACGATTTCGATATCGACACATCCGCCGATGCTCCGGTTGTTGAAATACATTTGCCGTTTGAAAATCAAGTTATCGTCGGCGACTTTGCCGTTTCGGGTATCGTGTATGACGACGACGCACCGGCAAAAATCTACTATAAAATCGACGATAAACCGTATACGGCGCTCGACGTCAAGCACACCTTTTCGATTCCGATTGCTCTTTCGTCTTTAACCGATAACGAGCATACGATCAGCATATACGGCGAAGATATTTACGGTATAAAAAGCGCGCCGGTTGAACGCAAAATCAGGGTGTCGCTCGAAAAGCCCACGGTGCAAATGACTTCGCCCAATATAAGCGAAACGGTAAAAGGTTTTATAACAATAAACGGTACGGCTTCCGACGGAAACGGTATCGGTGAAGTATACATTTCGGTAAATAACGGAAGCAGTTTTTTACGCGCCGAGGGAACGGAAAAATGGAGCTATTCGCTCAATACACAGGTTATCGGCGACGGTACCCATGTCGTCCTCATTAAAACGATTGACAAATACGGCCAGGAATCGGTGTTGTCTACCTTAATCAATACCGACAACAGTCCGCCGCTTTTGGAAATCGAATATCCTTTGGTCGGTTCGACACTCGATAAAGATCTGTTTATATCGGGCCGGGCGTGGGACAGTGTTTCGCTTGAAGGCGTAACGCTTAAAATAAAAAGTCTTTCGAATACGGCTGTTCCGGCATCTCTTGCTCAAATCAAATTGAAGACGGAACTGCTTATTGCCGAAACCGTCGATATTTCTTCGCTGCCGGAAGGTCGCTACAATTTGGAAATATCGGGCGTTGATAAGGCCGGCAATACGAACGAAGCGGCCGTAAACTTCGACGTGATGCGAAAGGCCGATAAAAATAAAATCGAATTGCTGTATCCCTTGAACGGCCAAACGCTCTGCGGAGAGTTCAACGTGTACGGTCGTACGGATCCGTCGTCAAACATACAACAAGTATCGCTGTTCATTGACGGAAAGCAAATAGAGACATCCGATGTGTCAAAAACTTCCTACGCGGCATTTCGGCTGACTCCCGAACTTATAGGCGAAGGTACGCACAAAATCGAAATAAAAGGAATTATTCCTGCAACTCAAACGGCCATTTCAAGCGGTGTTTCCGTAGAGTATAAAGAAAACGGCCCGTGGATTACGATCGACAATTTTGCGATGGGCGATTTTGCAATCGACCGTCCGTACTTAAAAGGCAGCGCCGGCTATTCGGTTTCGCAAGCGGAAAAAGACGCCGCTGTTGCAAAAGATGCATCTGCGGACGCAAAGCGGCTTTTTGCGGGAAAGCGCCTCAAATCGGTTGAAGTAAGTTTTAACAACGGGCGTACCTTTGTGCCGGCAAAACTTAAAGACGGTTGGCAATACCGGATCGAAACGGAAGATATGGCCGAAGGCAATCACTTTTTGCTCGTTCGTGCCGTTATGGAAAATAAAGAGGTCGCGATATGCAGAACGATTGTAAAAATCGATAAAACCGTTCCGAATATAACGCTTATCTCTCCGGGCGAAGGCGGACGCTATAACGGAAGCATAACGTTTACCGGCTTGGCTTCGGACAATGTCGGACTGCAAAACGCAAGCGCCGCGCTCCGACAAGGCGACAAATCGACATACGGCGTGCCCAAATTCATACAAGGTCTGCATTTTGAACTCGGTTTTTGGGGCGCAACGCTGTGGAATATGGGAGTCGGCTTAAGCTTTTTTGACGACAACGTAAAGCTGCAGTTGCATTACGGGCAGTTTACGCAAAAACAATTCGACTGGTTTTATAAAATGCAAAAGCTCCCGCAGCAGCAAATCCGTTACGGCGGGCATGTCGGTTCGGTAAAGCTTTTGGCGAACGTGTTTGAATTGCCCTTCGGCTATTATTTGGGACCCGATTGGCAGTGGCTGTATTTGAACATAGCGGTCGGTGCGCAGTTTTCGCTGTTCAGCACTACGCAAAGCGGAAAACCGCAAGTGCTTTCGGCCGGTTTGGTTCAACTGGAGTTTCCGCGTGTAAAACTGTATAAGCGAAAACATTTTAGCTCGTTTTCGTTCTTTACCGAAGGACAGCTGTGGTTTATTCCGACCGATGTAAATGCTGTGTCGATAAAATCGGTTATGCCCCATCTTTGCGGTGGTGTACGCGTTAATATATTCTAAACTTCCAACTAAAACTTTTGGAGGCATATTATGAAAAATATTTTATTCAAAAATAAAAACAGTCGGACGAACGGCGGATTATTGTTTTTCGCACTCCTTTTTGCAGCGTTGGCAACTTCGACTTGTTCGCAGCATATTGCCTTGGGCGGCGGTGTAGATATTTTGCCGCCGAGCGGCAAGATTTTGTACCCCGATGCGGGCGAAACTCCGATACGCGGAAGTTTTGTGCTCAAGGGAACGGCAAAAGACGACGAGGGAGTAAAAGCGGTTTCGATTGTATTCGAAAATATCGAAACAAAGGAGCAAAGAGGTCCGTTTGCGGCCGTCGTTTCAAATCCCGGCGCGTACAATGTTTCGTGGACTGCACATATAGATAACGAGTCTACGGAAACGGTGCCGGGACACGAACTCGTAAAACTGTATCCCATACCCGACGGCGAATACGCGGCAATCGTTACCGTTACCGATAGCAACAATAAAACGTCGCAGTTTACGAAAAATTATAAAATAGATAATACGCCTCCGGTATTTATTGTGTCGCGGCCGTCGACGATTATTGTAAACGATGAAAGTGCCGCACAAGCCGATCCTTACGGTTCGATTTTTACGGTCGTAGGGCAGGCGGAAGATAAGAATAAAATAGAAGATCTTACTCTAAAAGTTGACGGTACAAACATAAGCATATCGAAAAAATTTGTCGGAAAGAACGTAAACGAAGAAATAGCTACCGCTACGAAAAATGGTCCCGACTTTATCGATCCTTTGTATCAATACAATGCAAACAACGGCAGTCCGAAAATTAAAGCGCATGTGTTTTTAACCGATAATGCGCGTTCTTTTAGGGGGAGCGGAGAAGAAGGGCAGGGAAATACTTCTGAATGGTATTATGTACGGGACAAGGATATTCGTTCCGTTTTGGAAAAAGGATACACCGCCGATATCATAAACGATTATTTTGCCGGTAAAAAGGGTTCGGCTTCTTCGTCAAATAAAACCGATCGGCTTTTAACTAAATTATATAACGATACTGATCCTGAAGGGCAAGCCGTAAAGCAGATATTACAAAATGCTCGTATTATGACCAACGCTGGAATAATCGGCCCCGATCAAAAATTTTCCGTTTTTACGCTCGATCCGAATAAGTCGCCCGGTTTTAAAGTTTCCAATTCGGACAGTCTTCCTTTATCTTTGCCTCGTTCCAAACCCGATTTGACTCCCGGCATACAGTTTTTTAACGGGACGGTACCTCCTACGGTTTTTATCGATCTTATTCGGAATAAAACCGGTGACGAATTGGTTGAAAGTTCCGATTACAATGCATACAGGCAAAGCAAAATTGTAATCAACATGTATGAATGTAATGAAGTTTCATATGTGGTTTCCGGTGATAAAAAAACATTGAATTTAGTGCAGTCTGTTACTCCTGCTTATTCTTTAAAATTTGAAGACTTGACGGCACAGGATGAAAATGACCATGTTGTCGAACCTGCTATCGGCGGAAAATTGACCGTAAAATGGAAATTACCCAACACCTTTTCGCAGGGGCATTATGTAATACAGGTAGAAGGAAAAGACACCAAAGACAACGATTTTGTTGCGTATGACAACAATAATTCGCCCGGAGGCGTTTTTGTTATTCATTTCAAATTAACAGACAATAACCTTATTGTAGTTCCCAGAGCTCCTTCGAGGTATATAAAAGACGATTTTGATGTAATTGCCAATGTTTCTTCTTCAGGCTTAATCCAACAAGTACATTATAAACTGAATGCTCCTGCGGGCTCAGGCGATAATCCCCTTGTACATACTTCCGGAACGGAATGGAAAACCGCGGCGCTTGTTCCGATTGCTTCGGCAGGGGCGGACGGGCAACGCAGTGTTCATTTTTGGGCTAAAGATAACGCAGGCCAGACAGCTACGGCCAGTCTAGAGTTTATTAAAGATACAAAAGCTCCCGTACCGGTTTTAAATTATCCTCCGGCTGACGCCGAACAGGCGGGAGTCGTAACGATTATGGGAACCGTTACCGATGAATATGCCGGCGTAAACAAGGACGGTACGAAGTACATCATAGGAAAGCAAACTGTCGTACCGACAGTCGATTCTGCAGGCTGGCAGGATATGAATAAAACTACTGCGGCTTCATGGCAGTTTACGTATAACTTGGATGATTTTTCGGCTGCTCCTGCCACTCACGGTGATCCGGTTCCGGGAAAGCCGAGTGTGTACGATATTCCCGTGTACATTTTAACAGAAGATGCAATAGGTAACAAAACGGTTACCGAAAAGAAAGTTCGCTTCGATTCGGACGGCGACAAACCGATTGTCACAATACTTTCTCCGCAGCAAAATCAAACTTTGGGCGGCATGATTCAAGTATTCGGCACGGCGGCGACTCGTATAAACGGTCCTGCAGATGTGGGTGAAGTATATATTCAGTTTTCAAAAAACGGAAATTTTGCCGATACCGCCGACGGAACGTTCGGTACTACTGTTACTGTACCGCCGAATCAGTATGACGCCGATTGGTATAAAGGCGGAAGCGGGCAGCTAGTACCGGGTACTGACGGTACTAGCGGCGGAGCGAATTGGGAAATTTCAGTGAATAAAAACGGAGAGTTTAACAATCCGAACGGAGAAAACTGGGAAGTTTATTTTAGACTTCGTGCTAAAAACAAGAATAACAATAAATACGGCCCGTGGTCGAATCCGGTAAAAATTTCCATCGATAAGGCCTATCCTACCATCGGCAGCCCGATCCCCTTAAAGGTCGGAAGTACGCCGACAGACCCGCATGCAATAAATTATACGCCGGGTATGTGGATTCCCGACGGAAAAAAACTTATGGGTTCTTTATTTGACGAATCGGGAATAAAAAGCGTCACGATTTCGTCGCCGGAATTATTGGGCAGTCAAACATATAATTTGTCGCAAGCCTTGTCGAATCACTGGATTGCCGAAGATACTGCCAATGCGCCTTCTTCTCCGGGAGCAAAAAATTATACGTTGCAAATTCCTCTTAACTTGAGTGCTCTCGGTGCGGCCGCTAAACGTAAAGGCGAAATAACCGTAAAAATCAAAATAGCTGAAAATACCCCGAAAGAATTATCATGGGAAGAAACTTTAAAATTCAACTTTGATATTACACCTCCTTCCGGTGATTTGGGTGAATTCATTCACAGATACAGCGGAAGCTTCAGAGTGTCTTCGGTATCTAACAAAGAGCTTGCGCAAAAAGTAAAAGAACATGCGCCCGACCCGAGTCCCGATTACAGTAAATTGCATCTTTTGATTAACGATAAAATCGTAAAGGTGACAAGCGTCAGCGGGAATACCGTACATTTTAGCCCCGGTCTTGACAGAGCGGGAACGTATAATTGTCTTTTGTATAAAAAACCGTATGTTATACGGAACAACGGCGGAAATTGGCTTGTGCGAGGCGTTGCAAACGATGACGGCTCGGGTATAAAAAAGATTGAAGCAGAGGTTTCCGTTGCAGGACAATCCGCTAAAAGCATTACCATTGCTCCGATCGAAGGCATTAAAATAACAAAACAGCTTGGCGGTCAAGTCAGTTGGGAAGGAGAAATCGATTTAAGCACCTTAAAAGACGGCAAAGGAACGCTTTCCTGCAAGATTTATGATGAACAAGATAATGTACACGAAGTTCAACCCCTTGAGGTAGTTGTAAAAAACAAACCTATCGCCGTCCGGAAGATTACGCTTAAAACCGATATTGGCGGTAAACCGAAATCGGCTGTAAGCGATAATATGGATAAAGAATCAAACAAAGACAGCAATCTTGATTTTACGGCGAACTTTACAAGTAGCGGCTTTGCTTTTAAAAATAAAGATAATTCCAAAATAAGAGTTGAGTTTACCGGCGGACAAGGTCAGGTAAAATATCAGTTAAAAAAAGGCAACGGTACAAAATTGGGAGGCCTTACCGATATTGCAACCGGCGGTGAAATAGACTTAAAAAACCATTTGTCTGCAATCGGCAATTCGAACGGCACGCCGACGAAAATCATTCTTGAACTGTGGGATGAAGCGCATGATTTTACACAGGGGACGGATTCCGCCTTTGCAAAAATATCTATCATGACGCTTTTTGAAGCGATTGACAATAAAGTGCCCGCAGTAGTAGTTCTGCCTTTTTATTGGAACGGAGACGGTAAGGATATAAACGACAACTTCCTGAACTCTTTATATGCGGGCAGTCGCGCAAACGGACACGTAGAAATTGAAAAGATCGCCGAGCTTCACAATGGGTATTCTTCCGTTTCGGGCAGGGTAAGCATAAGCGGTTTTGCCTATGATAATGTTAAGATAGACAATATTAAAGCTGTGTTGCCCAACGCCTCGTCGTTGACTGTTACGGCAACAAGGAGCGGCGACACGTGGACTTCCGATAAAAAGATGTTTAATACGGACGGTGTAACGCCTAAGGACGGAGCTGAACTTACGGTTGAAACTTTAGGCGCCGATTATCTGGGCTTTTACGTTAAATGGCGGCTCGATTGGGATAGCGAAAAAGCGCCCGTGGGTCTTGGTAAAGAGATTAAAGTAACCGTAAACGACGGAACAAATAATTCCGACGATTCGGACGGGCATATGCCTTCAACAGGTATTTCGGTAAGCAGAGCAACGGCTACTACTGCAGAGCATACCGTTTTTGGCGGCAAAAAACCGGGACAGTTTGTTGCATTCAAAAAGGATGAAACGCAATATCTTACCCGTATAAGAGAAGTAGACGGCAATAAAGTAACGCTCGAAGACAGTGTTCCCAGAGAAGCGAACGAAGCCTATATGTATGATTACAAAGCGAATAGGGCAAAGGTAAGGGTAAACATCGTGCCCTTTATTACGGAAGTGGAAACGCTTTTAAAGAATGCCGACGGCAACTTTAAAGGGGCTTTTTCACGCGCTTCGACCGGCGAATATCCGGTACGGATGGGAGAAACGATTAAAGTAAAAGGCTTTAATCTTGCCGGCGGAACGGTTAAGCTCGAAACAGAAAGTCTTGGAACAAATTTTAACGCGCTTTCTATAGGAGCATTGCATACAAGCGGTGAACTTTCGGTAGAAGTCGGTACAGAAAAATCGATAAACAATATGGTTAAGATAACCAAGCCGTACAACATTGAAGCGAATAACGCGAATAATAATATTTTGAACGTAAACCGCAAACTTTTTGTATGGAAGATGATCCCTCTTATCAACAATGCCGCATTGGAAAGTCCGCAATTTGTGATGGATAAAGATTCAAAATACTATTTGACGTACGGTAATTTAAAAAGTTTTGGTACTAATGGCGATGCTATGAGATTGTCAACTAAGATTAATGGAACGGAAAATAATGACTGGGAAAAGTGTTACAGTAAATATCATAACACTGCCATTGCTTATGACGAAAGCGGAAAACCCTATCTCGGTGCAACAAATACGGATAGAGCTGGTAACAGCACGGCTTTTACGCTCTTTTTCCAAGAAGCGCAAGTAGGAGCATACGCTTATTCTACTAATGGGCAAAAACGTCGTCTTGAAAATTCTAATAATGCAATTAGAGGAGTATATGATGTAAACCGTGTACAAATTCCGAAAATGGCGGTTAGAGGCCACGGCACCTCATCTGATCCTGCAAGGTTGGCGCTCGTGTATTTTGATAAAAATGTTGCAAATGATGCTCCCGTGAAATTCCGTTACGGTACGGTAAAGTCCTCAACCAATGTTACAGGAGGATTGAGCTATAATATTGAACCGGATGGCAGTGATGCAGAACCGAATAATTCGGGTTCGGCAAAAGGTTATGAAGTCGTTGCCAATAATACTTCCGCAAAAAAAGGCGGACCGTATGCCGCCGTGGGGCTTACTTCCACAAATCGGGCTATTGTCGTATGGTACGATGCGGCGCATTCTCAGCTTATATACAGCTACCGCGATATGGGCACCGGCACTTATACGGAGCCGACGAGCGCTGACAGATTTACAAGTACATGGCAGGATCATGCGGTTGTTATCGACAGCGGAGCTCCGCTTTATGTAGACCTTGTCATTGATGAGCAAGACGGTGTTCACATCGGCTACTATTCCGGCAGCAGGAGCGGTGTGCGTTATGCATATCTTGCTCCTTCTAAGGTTAAGGGGGCGGCTAAACCGAATTCCGGTGACTTTAAGATTGCGACGGTCGATACATATATGAATCCGGGTTCTTACCTTAAAATGGGAGTACGTAAAGAAAACGGCAAGCAAGTGCCGTACATAAGCTATTACCATAACGGTTTCCTCGGTTCTTCAAATGCCGCCCGTATTGCATGGCTTAAAGACGGTATCGGTTCCGACGGGGTTGTTAAAGACGGCATTGTTGACGGCAAGTTTACCGGCAACTGGGTTGCTCTGACGGTACCCGCAACCGAAGGTATTCAGCAGTATACGATTTGTCAAGGTACGCCTACCGGCGGTACGTATGAAAATAAGGTAATTGCCGCATACTTTACAAATGCGAATTACGAGATGGCGGTATTGCAAAAGTAGTGTGAGCGTTTTCTTCCGCTTGCGTGTTCTACCGTGTAGGAATATTCTAAAGTTTTATAAAACCTGAGGAGGTGTATTATGAAAAATACCTTATTCAAAAATAAAAATGTTCGGACAAAAGGCGGACTGTTGTTTTCCGCACTATTGTTTACGGTACTGATCTTATACTCGGCTTGTCCGCAGCAGATTGCGCTGGGAGGCGGAGTGGATATTGAACGTCCGAACGGCGAAATCACCTACCCCGATGCGGGCGAAACACCCATACGCGGAAGTTTTGTACTCAAGGGAACGGCAAAAGACGACGAAGGCGTAAAGTCCGTTTCGATTGTGTTTGAAAATATAGATACAAAAGAAAAACCGTATTCTGTTCAAGCCAAACTTTCGTCTCCCGGTTCATACAGTACAACGTGGACTGCAAATATTACCAACGACTCTACAGGTACGGAAGACGGGCACGAACTCGTAAAAATCTATCCCATCCCCGACGGGGAATACACGGCAATCGTTACCGTTACCGACAACGGCGGTAAAACGTCCAAATTTACGAAAAATTATAAAATAGACAATACGCCTCCGGTATTTATCGTGCAAAGGCCGTCGACGATTATAAACGAAAGCGCCGTACCTTCGCCATCGGATCAGGCCGACGGTTACGGAGCAGTCTTTTCGGTCGTAGGACAAGCCGGTGAAAAAAATACCGTTGAAAAACTGAATGTACATGTTCCGGGAGCAACGCCGCCGATCGATATGACCAATATGTTTGTCGGCAACAATATAAACGCGCAGGTTGCCGTTTATACTCCCACGGATGCTTTATACGGTTTTCAGGCGCAGGATGCAACGAAGCCTATCAAAGGAGCATTGTATCTGTACGACAATGCCCGCGAATATAAGGGCGGTAACGCTTCCGGCGAAGGTAATAAAGCCGATTGGTACTATCAGTGGGATGCCATTTACACCGACGTCATAGCAAAAGGCTACACCCCCGAAGTCATCAGCGATTATTTTGCCGGTAAAAAAGGGTCGAATAAAAATGACCACGATAAAAAAATACGGGATTTACGCAACGACACGGCTGCTTTGGCTAAGCTTAAAGAAAAAATGGTAAAAATGAGCGAAAAGCGCAGCACCTTTAAACTGGAGCCGAGCAAATCTCCGGGATTTAAGGTTATCGGTGTAAAGAATCTAACTGCAGTACCGTCCTTAAATCTTTCCGCTGCCACTTCAATGTTGTTTAAATCCGGAAACGAAACGGCATTTTCGGTGGAGCTTATCCGCAACAAAGACAATACTCCGTTGGTGGCCGGCTTCGATCTTGCGGCATATCAAGCAAGCAATATCGAAATCGTTTTGTTGAAATGGGACGGAACCGGCGATGCGGCTGACTGTTTTAAAACCGGTACGCATTTGATTGAAAAATCGCTTTTTAAATGCTCTCCCTCGATGACGGCTGCGGATATAAGCCGTATTACGGTAGAAGGAGAGAATTTACGCGTAAAATGTACATTCGATCCTTCTTGGGGTGAAGGCTACTATGCCGTAAAGGTTAAAGGAACGGATACTATCAACGAAGAGTCGCATAAATTTCAAGCATATGACGATTCCAATTCGGTAAACGGCGGATTTTATATTATAAACTTCCTCGCTGCCGGAAGCGGTCCGAGAATACGACCGATTCGCGTGCAAGGCTTTAAAAATACAACTGTGGATATAGAAGCAGACGTTACCGGCATAGATGCGAGCGGTGCGGTGTATTACAACATAGATGCGCCGGTAAATGCCGCCAGTCCCGATCCGTCAAAGATTCTTACAAAGGTCAATTCCGACCCGAACGATCCGCGATACAAAAAAGCGGGTGTTACTATAAGCGCTCTTTCGGACGGAATTCATAAAATTCACCTTTTAGCCAAAACAAGTTCGGGTTCAACCGATACGGACACTACCGAATTTACCGTCGATAAAACGGGGCCGACAATTGAAATAGTATATCCTGAAGAAACCGATCCGCAAGCGGGAGACATTGTCGTTTCGGGGCGCATCAGCGATGAATGGGCCGGAGTAAATCCCGAAAAAACCAAATACATATTGGGTAAAAAGACTCCTGCGCCGACGGTAGATACTGCTACCGGCTGGAAGATAATGAAGGATGAACCTTCGGATACTTCGACAAAGGGTTCGTGGAGCATCCGCATCAATTTGGATAACGTTCCTTCATCGGAACACGGTGAAGCCGTCGGTACATATAAAAAAATACCGTTATATGTTTTTACGGAAGACGAAATAGGGAATAAAGCCGTACATGAAAAACAGATTCTCTTTGATCCCGACGGAACAAAACCTGTTGTAAAAGTGAATTCGCCGCAAGAAGGTGCGACTGTGGGCGGTACGATACAAATTTTCGGTACTGCAAACGTTCCGAAAGGCGGAGCGGGAGCCGTAGGCGGAGTGTATATTCAGTTTTCGCACGACGGAAGCTTTGCGAATGCTGCCGACGGAACATTCGGTTCAACCAACTGGTATAACGGCGGGAACGGATTATCCGTTACGACTGATACCGGTGCAGGAGCCGGCCAAGACGGAGCGGACTGGAGAATCAGTATAAATGCCGACAACGCTTTTAATCATGCAACCGATCAAAATCAGACCGTCTATTTTAAGCTTCGTGCAAAAAATACGAGCAATGTGTGGGGCGAATGGACGGAAAAAAGAAAAATAATCGTCGATAAAGATGCACCGTTAATTACCGACGTAAAAATCGATAATGTATCGGGCACGCCATCGCCGCAAGATTACGGCATGAATATGTGGCTTAAAAACGGTAAAAAACTTACGGCAAAATTGACCGATCCGTCGGGAATACAGGACGTAAAGATTACCTTTAAAAACGGCACCGTTGAAACAAAGTATCAAAAAAAAGCTGCGGGTGCTCCCGATTCGGGGTACACCGCCGTCCCGGCCGGCTGGCTTACGGATTATACTTCGGGCGGAAAATCGGGCTATGAATTAAACCTCCCGCTCGATATAAGCAGTATGTCCGGCGACAGCTTTTCGGTTACCATAGTAATCAGGGAAAAAGATGCTCAACAATTGTCTTCACAAAGTTCCTTTTTGTTCCGCTTCGATAAGGATAACCCCGTCGGCGATTTCGGCAAGACATTTACGGGTTTTGTTGCAAACGGTACCTTTTCTACGGATTCAATCACCAGTCCCTCTCTTGCAAACGCTATACGGTCAAATCCCGCAGGGTTGAAAATGCTTGTCGGGAACACAATCGTAAGTATAACGAATTCCCCAGGCTTTTCGGGTAATAAGGTGACCTTTGCTCCCGCTCTTGCTTCCGGCGGAAAATACAGTTATGTTCTTTACAAACCGGACATATTAGTAAAAGCCGTCAGCGGCAATGATTGGATCGTTTCCGGCGTTGCAAACGATAACGGCTCGGGCGTTCAAACGGTGACCGCTAAGCTTGAAGTAGGAAGCAGTTCGCAAAGTGTAACGATGACCGAACTTGATGCTTCAAATAAAATATACCGCCTGCTCGACGGTTTATGCAGATGGGAAGGACACATCGATTTAACAGCCATACCCGACGGCAAAGGAAAACTCTCTTATACCGTAACCGATAACAGCGGAAACGTTTACTCTGCTCAAAAAGACGTGCGGGTAAAAAATAAGGCTTTCACAGTAAGTTCGATAACGCTTGTTACCAACGTAGGCGGCGAGGAAAAGTCCTCCGACGGAGCTCTTTCGGGTTCTTTAAATTCCGATCTCGATTTTATCGGAACTTTTACAAGCAGCAAATTTGCATTTAAAGATAAAACTAACTCGAAAATAAAGGTTGCATTTACCGGCGGTGAAGGACAGGTAAAATATAATTTGAAATATGCCGGTAATGTTTTGACCGGTCATAATATGAAAAATATCAGCTCCGGCGGGACCATATCGTTGAGCACAACCGACTTGCAAACAATCGGCAACACTCCGGTTGGAACGACAACGGAATTGGTTTTGGAACTGTGGGATAGCGCATCCGGTTGTACGCTGACCGGTGCAACCCCGCTTGAAAAGAGCTCTTTTGCCCAAATTAAAATCAATACGCTCTTTGATGCGATTGACGATAAAGCGCCTAAGGTAGTCGTGCTTCCGTTCTATTGGAACGGAGAAGGCAAAGATTCGAACGATAATTCTTTGAACTCTTTGTATGAGGGCAGCGGTGAAAACGGACACGTGGAAATTGCTCCCGTTACAGGCCTTACCGCTAATGCGTCGGATAATAACGGTTATTCGTCCGTTTCGGGAAAAGTTACTTTGCGCGGTTTTGCCTACGACAATATTAAGATACATACGGTTACGGCAGTATTACCCGGCAAAACCTTGTCGGCTACGCTTTCCGGTGCCGGTCCTAAGTGGACGGCGGGAACTATGGCTTCAGACGGTGCCGTATTGACCGTTGAAAAGCTTGGTGCCGATTATCTCGGCTATTACGTCAAATGGACTTTGGATTGGAATACGGAAAAAACAACGAATGTCGGCCTCGCACAAGAAATTAAAATAACCGTACACGACGGAACAACCGTATCGTCGGACGGTAAAGCGAATATGCCTAATGCCGTAACGGGCGTTACCAGAGCAAACGAAAACTCTGCACAAAACGACGTTTTTACCGATAAAAATCCGGGACAATTTGTTGTGTTCACAAAAGGTGAAAAGCAATATTTTACCCGCCTCGCAAGCGTATCCGGCAATAAGGTAACGCTGGAAAACAACGTTCCCGTTGATGTAAGCGACGTTTTTGTGTACGGCTATAATGCAAACGAAGCAAAAACGAATGTAAACGTCGTGCCTTTTATTACGGGCTTAGAACGTCCAGATACCTATAATACCAACCGTTCCTCATCGGGTGCATATAATCTGCTGCGGAGCGATATGGTAACCCTTACCGGATTTAATCTCGGCGGAACAGGCGCAACCGTGAAAGCTAAGATTCCGAACATAGCGAGTGAACAAGCTGTAGCAAGTAATAAGTTTACACTTCCTGCAAATGCAAAGTCCGGTTCGATTGTTATTACTGTTGATCCTGACGGTGCCGGAACAAAACCGGCGATAGAAGCTATTAACAATAAGAGTAACAACAGCAAGCCCTATAACCGGCAGAATATTGAAAACCGTCCGGAAACTCAATATTGGACTGACGATCTGACTATCGATGTATGGAAAGACGATGAGGATTTTGCAGGCAGCAATAATCCGAAATATCCGAGTATGGCAATGGGTTCAAACGGAGATTTATATGCAGCGTACAGTAATTATTCCGAATCCAAAGTGTACTACTCAAAGTTAGGCGGCGCGCCTCAATCCGTTTATTACGGCTATGATCCGCCGGAGGAAGCCGCAATAAGCGTAAAGGATTCGGGTACGGTAAATATTTTATATTCCGCCAATTATCATGGAGGTCTTGCGACAAGTTGGGGCGCAAGCATCTATGGCTCAGGAGGCTTGTATTGTTATGATGCCAATGCGCCGGAATTGAGCTTTTATAATGAGCAGGGCGGAAAAATATACCGGTTTGAACTTTTTTATCACCAAAAGCAATTACAGCAGTTTAAGAACTTCCGTATCGCAAGGAAGGATAATAACATACATATAGCGTATTACGATACTTTGGCGGCATCCGTTAAGTATTCAACGGTTCAGTCGGGAACAACGGATACGGATATAAACTTTATCGGCGGACCGTACAATCCATTGCCTTCCGGCAATAATTGCAGTGAAATAGCGTGGGTCGATTTGGACGGCAGTACCCTCCCGGATGTACTACCCGATCCTAATTTAAAGAGAGTCGGTTCTGTTGCTGAACTGGTGGACGGTGCTGCCGGACAATTCGAAAACGGGCTTCGACGTACCGGCGGTACTACCGAATACTGCGCTATTGCCTTGGACGGTTCAAACAGACCGGTCGTCGTCTATGCCGATGTCGACAAAGGTACGCTGCGGCTTGCACGGGCAAACGCAGCAGAGCCTAAGACAGCTGCACATTGGAAAGTACAAAAGGTACTTCCCGCAGGCGATGCCAATACGGGGCGCGCAACGGATTATTTTGCCGCACAATTCGACTCTGCCGGTTATTTGCACATTGTGTTCCGCAATACAAAAGGACAGATTTGCTATGTAAAATCCACAAATGCCAATGCGGGAGCTTCCGCTTATACTTTCGAAAAAAGCGTTGTTATTGCGGAAAACGGTTCACGGGTAGAGCTTACGATAGACGGTACAACCCCCTACGTTGCATATTTGAGTAAAACAAATGCGTATGACGGCATTCAAATTGCGTATTACGATGTAGACTTGGTAAAAACATGGAAGCCTGACGGTTCTGCGGATAAAAAAGGCGCATGGAATATTATGACTGCCGCAATGAAACATCGTGCCGGCGATGCACGTGCTTGTATTGCCGTTGCTCCTGCGAGCGTAACAACATGGAAGGCGGCGGTAGGTTATACGCCGGGCAGCGTATACCGTGTCGTAAAATATGTAAAATAAAAGTTTTAGACAGTTTCCTTTTTTAACTCGACGGGTTGTCGCAAAAGTAACCGACTTTTGCGGCAACCTCATCTTCTTTTTTTATCTTTTGTACATTCCGTTTTGTTTTCCCCTTTGTCGCCGAGCCGAAAATGTGATATAATCGGTTTATTATGCAAACGGTACAGAGCGCGCTCGAAGCGTACATAGACGACCCGGCGGTTTTTTTTGTATTCCCGACCGACATAGCCGCTTCCGCGTGGTCGGATTATGCGCTTCGGTTAAAAAGGGCCGTTGCGCTCGAGCGTTTTACCGCGTGGGACAAGTTTAAAAGCGAAGCCGTCCGCGCCGAAAAGCAGGATAAAAACAGCATTCCGTCTACCTTGCGCAAACTTTTTGTGTTGCAGCTTTTACGCCAAAATGCCGAAAAGCCTTTTTTTTCGTCGCTTGTACCGAGCGAATACGCTTCAAATCCCGCAGTATTTGCGGATTGGCTTACATCGCTTGTACCCTGCCTTGCCTTATGGAAGCGCAAGCGCAGTGAACGCCGTAAACTCGCCGGTGCCGAACGTTCCGGCGACGCCGAAGACCGCGGCGATGCCGGTATCCTCAGCGACGCCGGCATCCTCAGTGATGCCGAAGATGCCGATTTGCACGAATTGGAAAAACGCTACCGTTCTTTTTTGGATTCGCATAATCTGTTTGAGCCGGCATGGGAAAAGCCTCCGCTTAAAGACAGCGGCCGCCGCTATGTCATCGTGTATCCGGAAATTGTGCAGGATTTTGAAGAATACCGCCCGATTTTGGAACAGTCGCCTTTTATCGAACTTATTCCCGTGCCGGATTTTCCCGTTGACGATTCGGTGTGCGGTTTTTATCCGTATCCGAACGCGCGCACTGAACTGCGGGAGACGGTTTTGCGTATAGAAGAATTTTGTTCGAATCGGGCAAAAAATCAAAACCCGCAAAATCAAAATGTACAAAATCAAAATGCGGATGCCGCGGAACTGTTGGACTGGGATGATATCGCCGTCAGTGTTCCCGACTTGGAAACCCTTGCGCCGTACATTTTGCGCGAATTCGGCTTACGCAATATTCCCGTTAAACTCCGTTCGGGAAAAAAGCTGGGCCTGTATCCCGCCGGGCGGCTTTTTGCTTTGATTAAAAATTGCGCCGACGAATCTTTTTCGTTCGATTCGCTGCGCTCCCTGCTTTCGGAAAATGCATTCCCGTGGAAGGATAAAACCGCTGCAAATCAGCTTATCGAATTCGGCATAAAAAACAACTGCCTGTGTTCGTACGGCGGCATCGATGTGTGGGAAGAAGCTTTCGCAAAAAACGGCGGGGAAGAACGCGCTCTTGCGCTGTACCGCAAACTCAAGCAAGCCGTTGCGTCGATGCGCGGTGCGCCGAATTTTCAAAAACTGCGCGAGCGCTATTTTGCATTCCGTTCCGTATTTTTCGATCCGCAAAAATTTTCCGCCGAAGCGAACCTTGTGATCGGGCGCTGTATCGGCGAACTCGCTTCTCTTATCGATATAGAACAAACCTATCCCGATGCGGCGCAGTGCGCCGACCCCTTCGATTTTTTTGTGCACGTTTTGGATTCCAAAGAATATCTTGCGCAAAGTCAAGGCGGCGGCGTGAACGTATTTTCTTACAAGGTGGCCGCGGGCGCGCCTTTTAAACGCCACTTTATTTTAAACGCGTCGCAGGATTCTTTAACGCTTGTGTACCGCCCGCTTTCTTTTTTGTCCGATGAAAAGCGTGCGCATCTGGGTGCGATCGATACGGACGTGTCCGCGCTTTTTGTGCGCCTGTATGCTTTGCATTCGGAGTACCCCATGAGCGTAAGCTGTTCGGAAAAAACTTTTTCGGGCTATACGATTGCGCACAATATTTTTTCGTCGTGCACGAATCGTGCCGCATCTGAAATCTCCGGTGCGCTCGGGGCGGACTCTTTTGAAAAGGAAAAGAATTTTTTGCACGGACGTGCTTCATTCCCCGCATTTTTGTATTCGGTACAAAAAAACGGCTTTTTATCGTGGGCTGTATCCGGCGATAAAAAGCCGGGCAGTGTTACCGTTTCGGCAGGCACTCAAAAGTCCGGCCTTGCTCCACGTGCTGTGAGCGGATCCGTAAATTTTGAGGCTGCGGCTCTTTCCGTTCCGGAACTTAAAAAGCGCATCAATGCTTATGTGCGTTCCGCGCAACCCGGTGCAATCCGCGTGTCGCCGAGCAATTTGAACGTTTTTTTTACCTGTCCCTTGCAATGGCTTTTTTCGCGCGTTTTGAAAATCGCCGAATACGATCCGGAAGCGTCGCTTATCGACGATCTTTCCGCCGGAACGCTTTTTCACGAAATAATCCGTCGCGTGTTGTCGCAGCTGCAAAGCGAAAAAATCCCGCTTTATGCCGAAAACGGAAGTCTTCCCGAAAAACTGCGCGAAGCGGTTGTGTCGTTTACGCACGACGTTATCGCTTCTTTGCCGGAATCCTGTTCGCTGCAAAAAAAATTGAGTCCGCTCACAATTGAAAATTTTAAAATGCAGGAAGACGCCCTTGCCGAAGTTCTCACCGCTTTTTTTACGGAATTCGTTTTGTGGTTTTCCGGCTACACGGTTGTGTCGCTTGAAGAGCCGCTGTCCTTCGATTGCGGCGGCCGGCTGCTCGAAGGGAAGATCGACTGCGTGCTGCAAAAAGCCGCAGGCGGCGATATTTTCATTGTCGATTTTAAAACGAGCGTCATGCCGTCCGTTTCCGAATGTTTAAAACTGCCCGACACGGAATTCAAAAATTATCAGCTTGCCGCTTATATGTACCTGTACGAAAAATGCAAGTGCGGCGGAAAACCTTGGGTGGGCGGTGCGGGCTTTTTCAGCATTTATCAAAAAAAGCCTTCGACGGTCGTCGGCTTTTTAACCTTTGCCCTCGATGAAAAGAAAACGAATCCTTACCGTAAGGCGAGTATAATTGAACGGAATTTTGTCGGTGAAAACGGCCATTCTCCGGTCGAACAAACCTTTGCCTTGCTCGAAGAGGCTGCGCTCGTTTATGCAAACGAGCTGAATGATCCCGAGTTTTCTCTTTTTACCGACCCCGAACGTTTGCACCGTTTGCCGAACGGACAGCGCGTTCCGTATAAAACATGTGCCGCCTGCCGGTACAAGACGCTGTGCCGCACCGTATACAGCCTCGGGAGGCAAAGATGATCCGCGCCGACGAACGTGCGTTCCTGCATCCGTTTTTGGAACGGGGATTGAATAAAGAACAAAGGGCCGCGGTTATGAACGAGGCGAATTGCGTCGTTGCCGCCGGTGCGGGGTCCGGGAAAACCTTTGTGTTTGCCCGGCGTTTTGCTCACTTGATTGTCGACAAGGGGTTTGCCGTCGATACGATTCTCGCGCTGACTTTTACCAAAAAAGCGGCGGCCGTAATGTACAGCCGTATTTATGCGCTGCTTAAAAAGCTGGTCGAATCGGAAGACTCTCATTCCCTTGCCGCGCGGCACGCAAAGGCCGCTTTGGAAAATTTCCATAAAGCGCGCATTCAAACCCTCGATTCCTACTGCGCTTTTATTCTCCGAACGGCTTCCCGCCTGTACGGTATTCGTCCCGATTTTTCGGTAGACGACGTTCGCATAAGGGAATTCGTAAACAAAGAAGCGCTCGCGTTTACCTTAGGGCATAAAGATAATCCGTCGCTGCAATCCCTGCTCGGCGTGCAAAGTTTGGATAAAACCGCCGCCGATTTTTTTGCCGCCGCCGTTTTGAATTATTCGACTATCGCGCGCCCCTTTGATTTTGAAACCGCTATGCAAAAGCAGCGATCCGCGGTGCAAAGCGTATGGGGCGGGGTAGTTAAAACCGTAAACGATTGTGCACCCGTCCTTGCCGACACGGATGAAGATTCCGCCGTTTTAAAAAAGCTGGAAGAAAATCTTACGGATGCAAAAACCGTCGGCGAGTATATGAGCACGATAGCGGATGCCGGTATTCCGTTTGAAAAAAAGAAAGAGGCGGAAAAAATCTTTGCGCAAAAAATCGTTTCGTTCGCGTCGGCCGTGTATATTTTGCAAAAAAAAAGCGCCAGAGCTGCAAGGTACAAAGACGCGTTGAATGAATTGCGCCCCGCGTACAATTTGCTTACTTCTTGCGCGAATTATCTTTTGCATTTCGGCGATTTATGTTCCCTCGTACCGCTTTTGCAGGAATTCGAAAAAAAAGTCAACGACCGAAAGCGCGCATCGGGCTTGTTGAGTTTTAAAGATATTTCATCCCTTGCGCTGCGCATTTTGATTGAACAGCCGGCCGTGCGCTGCGCCGAAAAAAAACGGCTCAACGCGATTATGATAGACGAGTTCCAAGACAATAACGAGCAGCAGCGCGACATGCTTTTTTTACTTGCCGAAAAAATTGAAAGAACCGCCCGCTCGGCGCCGCGTCCCGATGAGCTGTGTTCCGACAAACTGTTTTTTGTAGGAGATGAAAAGCAATCCATTTATTTGTTCCGCGGCGCCGATGTGTCCGTATTCCGAAAACTTAAAGAAGATTTGGCGTCGAAAGATACGGCGCTTTCTTCAAACTACCGTTCTTCGAGCGCATTGATCGGCGCCTTCAACGCGCTGTTCGGCGGCTATTGCGGAACAGGTCAATCGGAGCAAGCGGGTCAAGCGGCAAAGGAAGGCTCGCTCAGAAAAGATCCCGCGCTTTTGCCGCATTCGGTCTTTTTGCAAAAAGAGCGCTTTGCGCCGGGAATCCCTTTTCCGCCGTTCGAAGCCGAATATACGCCGCTTACCGTTCCCGAACCCGCATCTCCCGCCGAGGATGCGCAAACCGGCACGGAAGCGTCCGTGTACAAAAACTCCCGGCCGCCCGTACACGTTTGTCTTTTGCAAAGCGAAAAAAATACTGAAAACGACGAAGATACGGCAAATGCGGTGTCCGACAAATTAAGCGATGCCGAAACCGAAGCCGTATTCGTCGTTTCTCAAGCGGCATCTCTTGTAAAAAGCGGCGCGTACAAAGCGCAGGATATTGCAATCCTGTTCCGCACGTATTCGAACCAATCCCTGTACGAAGCGCAGCTGCGCTTGCAGGGAATTCCGTATGCGTCGGAAACCGTCGCCGATTTTTTTTCCGACGCGCCCGTAAACGATATATATTATTTTTTGCGTTTAATTGCGTATCCGCAGGACGTACATGCCTTTGCCGCAGTGCTGACTTCGCCCTTTGTGCGTTTGCCGCAACAAAGCGCTCTTGAGTGTGCCTCTTCGGCTGAAAAAAATGTCGCATCTTTTCCCTGTCTTTTTTCAATACAAAATGCCGGATCTTTAACCGGCGAAGAACGTGCGCGCTTTGAAAAAGGCGCCGAATTATACCGAACTTTGTGCGACCGTTCGGGTGAGTTGTCCTGTGCCGATATGGTCGATACGCTGTGGTACCGCGCGGGCTACCGCTATGAAACGCTGTGGACGAAAGAGGGCGGCTTGTTTTCGGAATTGTACGATTATCTGTACGAAATTGCACGGAACACCGACAGCCGCGGAAAAAGTTTGGGCGGTTTCGTAGACGAACTTGCCGCGCTGCTTTCGGATAATCGGCGGCTTAACGACATGGATATTCCTCTCGAGCGTTCCGACGCGGTACACCTTATCGGCATTCATAAAAGCAAGGGACTTGAATTTCCCGTCGTGTTTATCTGCGGCGCTTCGGCAAAAGCGCGCGGCGAACGGAATACGGATTTGCTGTACGCAAACGACGAATGGGGGATCTCGCTGAATTTTCCTCCGCCCGACAAAATTAAAGACTGTAAAAAAAATATCTTTTTCGATTTAATGTCCGTTTCGGCAAAGCAAAAAGCCGCGGCCGAACTGCGCCGTCTTTTGTATGTTGCCTTTACGCGCGCCGAAAAAGAAGTGTATATAAGCGGCTCGTATTATTTGAGCGCCGATGCAAAAGAACTGCTCGAAAAAGAAAAACCCGATGACGAAACGCTTAAACTTTTTACTCACATCGGCGCTCTGTGTGCCGTTGCGCGCAAAAAGGCCGCCGCCGATCCCGACTATGCCGGCGGCACGACCTTTTTCGATTTTTTATTTCCGGTTATATACGCTTTTTTCGATGAAAAAAGCGGCACCGTAAAAAAGAATGTGCCCTTTACGCTTGAACCGATTCCCGCCTTAAGCCGTGCCGAACTGAAAAACATTGCCGCACCCAAAGAACGGCAAAGTCTTGCCGCGGTGCAAAAAAAACTGCGTCCGCTTTACGAGCGAGCTTCCGCCGTACAAACGCCCGTTTTGCGCGGCCGCTATGTAAGTCCGTCGAAACTTGCGCCGCCCGAAAGCGATACCGGGCTTTCCGCTTTTTCCGTTCCGCAGCCGGAATCCGCCTCAGCTCCGTCCGCTGCAGCTTCCGCCCCCTTAATCGATGAAATCGTCGCTTCTTTTGCAAACGGTGAATTCGGTTACAATCATTTCGGTACAATCGCCCATGCGTATGCGGAAGCGCTTTTTACCGCTCTTCCCGTGCGTCTTCCTGCCGAGGCCGTGTCGGCGCTGAATGAAGCGCAGCTGAAAACCGTAAAAGAAACCGCGCGGCTTATGGCCGAAAATTTTATCCGTTCGGATTTGGGACGCGAAGCAAAAAACGCACTGTGGCGCAAAAACGAATACGCCTTTAAACTTGCCGCGGAAGAATATGAACCCGGCTCGCGCGATGTTATACGCGGACAAATCGACCTTGTGTATGAAAGTGAAGACGGAACGTTGACCGTTGTCGATTTTAAAACCGATGCATACGAAGATCCCGGCCGGCACGCATCGCAGCTTGCCGTGTACCGCCGCGCGGTATCTCTTATGCGCAATAAGGATTTTTCGCTCGTGCGCACCTATGTGTACTATTTGCGCAGCGGGCATATCGCCGACCTTACGGCGCAAACGGCGGAACTCAACATAAACCTTTCGGCCGCGTTTTCAAACGATCACAATTCACTCAGCGGAATCTTATAAACGCTCGCGCAGTTGTGGCACACGACTTCAAGCGGATCGGTCTTGCCTTGCTTTATGTCGTCCAATTCGGCTTTCGGCATAGCGCGTATCGATTCGATGTAGCGCTCTTTCGAGCAGGGGCAATCGAAAATGATGCCGCGCTCGAGTACCGCCTGCGGTTTGAATTCCCGGAACAAGCCGTAGATTATATCTTCGCGTTTTCCTTTTTCGGCGAACCATTGCCCCAAGGGCGGGCATGCCGAAAAGGCTCTTTCCATGCGCGCGATTGAATTGTCCCGTTCGCTTTCGCCGATTTTGCCTTTTCCCGCCGTGCCGCCCGTGTCGGGCATAACCTGTACGAATAAACCGCCGGCGCCGATTACGCGTCCCTGTTTGTCGAATTGAATGCCGGTGTTAAACGCCGTGTATATTTGCTCGGACTGAAGAAAGTACCAGGTCAAATCTTTTGCGATATTGCGGTATTTTATTTCAACCACGCCCGTTTGAACTTCGCTCTTTTTTGCGCCGGGAACTTCTTTTGTGCGGCTGATGCTTATCGTGCCCTCGCCGAAAAACGGCGCAAGGTCCCAGCTTTCCAAGGGCTTGTCGATAGGAATGGGGTTTTGCAAAAGATAGCCGCGTACATATCCGGTCGAATCGGCTTCCGTCGAAAAACCGGCAAGCGGTCCGTTCGTGTCGCAGCGGAATTTCAAATGCTCGCGGCCCTTCATCGTTTGAATCATAAGGGCTGTACACAAGCTTGCCTGACCGAGCGCCAGCGTTTCCAAAATACCCAAATTGTGCTGGCTGCGCATTTGGTTGACAAAGGTCGTGCCGTGAAAAAGCGCGCCGCGGAAAAGTCCGTCGGCCGCTATAAAAACCGTCATACCGTCTTTTTCGAGTCCGGCTATGTGTTTTTGCAATTCCGGATCCTGAATTTGAGCTTTTATCATACTAAAATAGTAATAAAATTAACGAAATAGGGCAATAGTTACTTGACAGCAGGCAAAAGTCGTAGTACGCTTTAAAAAGAACATACGTTTTCTTTAAAACTATACAGTGCCTGAATGACTGTTTCGAATTGTTTTGCCACCGTTTCAGTTTTTTATTTCCGGTTACATACAGTAGTCTCAAGCGAACGTAGTTTTTGCTGTCTTGGCAGTACGCAATTACATGCCCGTTTGAGCGGGCGAGAGGAATGAGAATGGCTCAAAAAATTTATGTCGGAAACATGAATTATGCTACTACGGAAGATTCATTAAAAAATGCTTTTTCGCAGTACGGTGAAGTGGTATCGGCGGTTGTAATTAAAGACCGCTATACGGAACAATCAAAAGGTTTCGGATTTGTGGAAATGGCCGACGATGGCGCAGCGGAAGCCGCCATTGCGGGTTTGAACGGAACCGAATTTGAAGGCCGCCGTATCCGCGTTAATCAGGCGGAGGACAGACCGCGCAATCCGCGTCCGCGTCCCTCCTATAACCGTTCCGAAGAAAGCGCAAGCGCTTCCTACTGAGGCGGACACAGGACTTCGTTCCCCTTGCGGAATGAAGTCCTTTTTTATAAGCTATGTCTTTTTTACCCGACGATTTCGGCGGTTTTATTGCGCCCGGCTGCGACCGCAGAACTTTTTTGGAAAATCTGCTGAAAAAAGCGCAGATTGATTTTGACCCGATTACAACGGGGGACTGCGTCCATTTGTGCGTGCGCTTCCCTTCGGGCGCTTATAATTCACTGTTTAAAATAAAAACGGTACTCGTCCATTACGACAGAGCGCTTGCACCCGACGGTTCGTTTATTACGCCCGGTGCGAACGACAATTCGGCTGCCGTGTTTCAGGTTTTGCGTTTTGCCGAGCGCCTGATGCGTAAAGAAATTCCTTTGCCCGGCGGCATTCACAATATGCGCATTTTTTTTACCGACGGTGAAGAATTGGGCGCTTCTTCGGTTTCCGGTGCAAAAGCCCAAGGCGCCTTTGCGCTCGCATCTCTTTTTAGAAAACTCGGAATCGTCAACGACGACGTTTTTGTCCTTGACGGCTGCGGCCGCGGCGATGTGCTTGCCGTTTCCACTGCCGGGAAAAATTCGAACGCACCGCTCGGCTTTGCCAAACGTTTCGATGCGCTTTTTGAACATGCTTGTTCTTTGGCAAAAGAAGCCGCAAAAGGGAAGTGGATAAGCGTTCCCGTGCCTTACGGCGATAATGCGGGCTTTTTGGCATGCGGAATTCCGGCCGTAGCGCTTACCGTACTGCCGGCCGACGAAGCGGCGGTGTACATGCGGCAGCTGCAAAAAGATAGGGACTTTGCGCAAGCGGTTATGAACCGCGGCGTCGCCGCCCACGGCGCGGGCTTTTTGTCGGCGGGTCTTTCGGCAGGGGCCGCTGCGGAAAAAAAAATTACGGCCGCGCTCTCTCCCGCCGAAGAATTGCGCAAAAAAGGAATCGATCCCGCGCAGGCTTTACTTTTGAGCGAAAAACTTCCCCGAACGTGGCGGCTTATGCATACGATGCTCGACGATGAAGCAAGCCTTACGCCGCAGTCGTTTGCGCTGATGGAACGTTTTTTGAATTTACTCGCCCTAAGCCGCCGCTGTATGTAAAGCGCCACTTAAAGACCTCTTTTTATCGCCCGCCCTTGCGCCCGCTGTTTTTTCCGCGTGAACTCATATATGAAAGTATCGTACCGGCGATAAAAAGCAAAGCGGAAAAAAACATTTCGTTTTTTACAGGGATTCCCGGATACAATACGATAAGGGAGCCTGCGACCAAGCCCAAAATTGCACCGTAGGTTTGTGCGCAGAATTTTCTTAACAGCAGCCGTATAAGGGCGGCTCCTCCTAAAAGTCCCGCCGCCGCTCCTAAGGCAACGGGAATAAGCAGGGTGATATTTAAATCCGCTACTGCACGGATAACGGTATTATACATACCGAAAATAACCAATAAAAAAGAGCCCGAAACTCCGGGTATAATCATAGCGGCGGCGGCGGCAGCCGTACATAGGCACAGCTTTATCCAAAGGGCGGCATTTACGGCCGTTTGAGCTTCGGATGTAAAATCTCCGCTTTTTGCATATTTCAGATATATCATAAGGGAAAAGGCGGCAATAAAGGCCGCGCATACACAGAGTATGCGTCCTGTCGGTATTTTTTGTGCGGAATTTTCGGCTTTTGCGTGTGCATTTTGTATGCCGCACGTTTTATAATAGGTTTGAGATACAATAAAAGGAAGGCTTCCTAAAACAATACCCGTAAAAAACCACAAAGCCGCCGAAGGGTACAGCAGCAAAAAGCGGTTTATAAGTTTACTGAAAATTAAAATGCCCGAAGCAAGACCTGCGCCGAGGGGAAGCCAAAACTTCCACATTGAAAAAATCTTTTTTATGTTCGGGCAAATCAATTCGATTATTGCAGCATAAACACCGAAAACGACCGCCAAGGTTCCGCCCGATACGCCGGGAATGATATTTGCAATACCGAGGGCAATGCCGATAAGCACCAATTTAAGTGTTTTCATAATGCGCTACTATAGCACACAGTTAAAAAAAAGTCTGTATTGTCAGTCGGCAAAACAATCATAAGGGGCTGTTTTATCGAATATAAATCCTTTTTCATTCCATTTCGGAATAACATCGACATGCGCAAAGACAGCCTTCACTTTATCCGTAAATCCGTTATGGGAAGTAAATACATACTTAATTCTATTTAAATCCAGTTTTTCCTTCAATGCTTTCAAGGATTTAATATTCATTTCACTGTTGTAGTTGAACAGATCAAAAAAACACCATCCGCCGTCTTGATTCAGCGCAATGGAGTCTCCCGTAAAAAGCAGTTCGTTGTCGATTAAATACATTAAATGCCCGAGAGTATGACCGGGAACTAAAAACGGCTGAATTGTCAAATCACCGACGGAAACGCTTTGGCCGTCTTTAAGAAGGTGATAATTGTCTTTTATTTTCACGGAATTTTTTAATCCGAACGGGCCGATTTTTTTACGATATATGGTATTTGTCAGATAATTTTCTTCAATTTCGCCCAGATAAATTTCGGCGTTAATAAAACAATTCTCACAACGAATATCCAAGCCGCCTGCATGATCCGGATCTGCATGTGTAAGAAACAGCGCCTGAACCGCTTTAGGATCGATTCCGATTTTTTTACACCCCGGCAAGAGAGCAGGGTGGTTTTTGTACCCGGAATCTATTGCGATCAGAGTGTTACCTTTGCGGATAAAAAAGATATTAACATCGTACTCTCTTACACAGCTTACCGTTTCCGTCAATTTTCCGGTTTCCGCAGGATGAAAAGCTCCTTTTCCTCTGTACACTTTCGGAACAACATGAACTGCAAAATAGTCCATCAAACTCATAAAACACCTCCTTATTTAATGCATATATCCGGCGTTTAAATACAAGTATACAGGTTATCCGCTCGGATTACTTTCAAAAAGTCGCTGTTTTTCGTATGCCGGTTATAAATTTAGCATTTTGCGCAGCTGCATACCGGTAAGTTTTTTACTCGATGCGGCAATGTGAGAAGATCCGGAAAATCCGGTGTCAAGGGAGGCTTCCGTGATATTCAAGCCTGCGATTATTCTTTTGCAAGCCGTTTCTATTCGTTTGTATTGAATATAGGTTTTAAGCGTAATTCCCGTTTGTTCCGAAAACAGGTGCGCCAAGCGGCTTTTCGATAAGCAGACCTTGTCGGCAATTGTATCCATATCAAATTCGATACAATCCTTATCCAAAAGATCGATTGTCTTTAAAACGGCAGTATCAAAGGGTCTTAAAATCTGCCGGCCTTTAAGCACATTGAGAATCAAATCGGCTGTTTTATCGATATTTTGTTCCGAAGTATCTTTAAGTAAAGATTGTATTTCCGATTTTATGACAGTGCTTTCCGATATATTAAAATGATTGTATCCTAAAATATTTTTTTGTATCGAATAACCGTAAGATGACAAGGGGTCGATAAAAAGGACAATACCCCGTTTTCCCGAATCCGCAATCGCATGGACTGCCCCCGCTCCTATTGTTATTAGTTGTCCGCTTATAAGGACGCCGTTGACCGATACATGGCTGTTACCGTCGCAGGAAGCATATATTTCCAAAACAGGATGGCGATGCATTTCTGCGCCGAATTCATCAGACACCCCTGCAATATAATTTTTATTCAAGTAAATTATATTGTCCATTCCGGCAATCCGCGCGCTTGCATAATCCGCTATTCCGCATCGGGGCAGAGCCAGTCGATAACTTTTTTTATGCCGGCGTCCCAAAAGTTCCAGTCGTGAATGCCCGGGCTTTCTTCGTAGCGGTGTTCGATACCGTTTTCCGAAAGGAAGCAATGAAAATCCCTATTGGCTTCGATCAAAAAATCCTCGGTACCGCAGCCCAAATAAAAGTGCGGGTAAAGCTCGCGCTTCGTTCCTTCTTTGAGTGATTTTACGGCATTTTTATAAGTTTGTTCCATTTTTTGGACGCTGCCGAATACGCTGTCGGCCCATTTTTGTGAAAACGACGGATTGTTCCCCGCAAGATGAACCGAGCTTAAAAATGCCGACGATAAACCGGCGGCTGCGGAAAAGGTTGCAGGATACAAACATGCGCTGCGGATCGCTCCGGCGCCGCCCATCGATAAGCCTGCGATAAAAGTATCTTCGCGCCGCTCGGAAAGATTGAACAGTGCGCGCGACGCATTTACCAATTCTTCGCCGACAAAGGTTCCGTACCGTTCATTCGGCAAAGCGCCGTCGATGTAAAAGCGGTTTTCGGCCGACGGCATAATGAGGGCAAGATTTTTTTTTGCCGCGTACGATCTTACGCCGGTCAGCGTAATCCAATCGGTTTCGCAGCCGGATAAACCGTGAAGCAAATACAGCGTTTTTAAACCTTTTTGAAATTGTGCGCTTTTTTTTAACGCGTCTTCTCCCTGTGCGGGTTTTTCTATCGGGATAAAAGCGCAAAAGGGTACGCTGCGCATAAGCGATTGAGAATAAAACTGTGCGTGAATAAGTGCCATAACTAACTCCTGCCGTTTAATAAAGTGTCTTTTCCTCTATTTTACGGCTCCTGCGGTCATGCCGCGTATAAAGTATTTACTCATAAAAAGGTACATAATAAGCATGGGTAAGATTGCAACGGTAAGGCCGGTAAACAAAAGCGTCCAGTTTGTACTGTGCTGACCGAAAAAGGTACTTAAACCTACGGGCAGTGTTTTTAATTTTCTGCTGTGTAAAAAAACGAGCGGGAAAAAGAAGTCGTTCCAAATAGGGACGGCATTGTAAATCGTAACCAAGGCAATACCCGGCGCTATTACCGGCATCATAATTTTAGCGTAAATACCGAAGTCATTGCATCCGTCTATGCGTGCGGCATATTCGAGGTCCATCGGAATCGCTTTTAAAAATCCCGATAAAATGAATATTGTAGAGGGAATGCCCATTGCCGTAAAAATCAAAATTACCGACAAAAAATTATCCATAAGGCCGAGTTTTTTTATAATCATAAACAACGGAATAATCGCCGCCTTTAACGGAAGCATAATGCCGCTTAAAAAGATCATGTATAAGAAAGTGTTTCCTTTAAACGAATAGCGGCTTATGCCGTAAGAAGCCATTGAGCCGAAAAGCAAAACCATACACATCGATGAGGCGGTAACGATAATGCTGTTTACAAAAAAAGTCGCAAAACCCATATCTATCCACACTTTTTTATATGAAGAAAAGTCGGGTTTTTGGGGTAGGGCAAACGGATGTTGTAAAATTTCCCGTGTCGGTTTAAGCGATGAAATAATCATGTTAAACAAGGGATAGACGATTAAAATAACATAGATAATCATAAGGCTTAAAATACATATGATGCCGATGCGTTTTAAAACGTATGCATTTGAAAATCGGAAATCCGTGTTCATATTTGAGTCTCCTTGCTTTTTCCGACCGCAACGGATACGAGAGAGATACAAAAGGTCAGTATGTAAATAATAACGGCAATACTGCTTCCGATGCCGATTTCGGGGTTTCCCGTATCCACCGAACCGAAGGCGGTGCGGTAAAAAAGCGTACCGATGGTATCGGTGCTGTAATTCGGTCCGCCGCCTAAATCGGTCATTGTATATATTTGTTCGAAAACGTTTAAACTTCCGATGACGGTCAATACGACAATAACGGTTACCGAAGGAATGATAAGCGGAAAAATAATTCTCCAAAATAAGGTGTGCTCGGTTACACCGTCGAGGTAGGCGGCTTCAAGACAGCTTTGATCGACTGCGTCTATGGCCGCAAGAAAAACGAGGGAGGGAAAACCCACCCAGCGCCAAATATTTGTTGCGATTATGGCAAAGGTTGCCGTTTTTTCATCTCCGAGCCATGCTCTGCGCCAAGAAGACAAATCCAAAAGGTTTAAAAAGTTGTTTACCAAACCGTCGCTCTTTAAATACATTCCCCATAAAAAGCCCACGGCGACAATGGAAAAAAGTACGGGGATAAAAAATATCCGTTTGAAAAAATCGTGTCCTGCAATGCGGCGGCTGAGCGCATAACCGAAAAGCAAGCCTAAACTGTTTTGAATAAGCATGGTACAGCAAAACCAGATTCCGTTATGTTTTAACGCGTTGAAAAAACGTTCATTATAAGGGAAGGTTGAAAATAATTTTTTAAAATTACCAAATGCTATGAATTTGCCGCGCAGTAATTGATTCCATTCAAAAAAGCTGTTAAACAAGCTCATAAAAAGCGGCAATAAAATAAATATCATAACGATAGCCAATGCAGGCGTTACAAAAAGAGAAATCCACAAAAATTTTCTTGTTTTTTTTGTTATCATATCAATATCAAGTATGTGAGGTGTAAACCACTGTATACTTTTTCCTTTATTCGTTAAATGAAAATCGAGCCTTTTCCCGTTTTTGTTCGGATAAAGGCCGAATTTCACAAAGCTGATAATACGGGGGCTGTCCGAAAATATCGCTTTTTGATCAGCCCCTCGCAGCTATTAGTCCGTAAACCTTATTGCGGTATACGGACGACAATTTTACTTTTGGAACGGTTTGTAATATGAGGCGATACCCGTCTGCACGTTTTTACAAGCTTGTTCCGCCGTCAATGTTCCGGCCAAATAGCCCTGTCCGGCTGCCTGCCATAAAGCCGAACCTGTCGGCTGCTCATAGCGGAAGGGAACAAGGAAGATATAACTGGTGCTGTTTTTCAAAAGTGTGATAACTTTTCCGACAAAGGGATCCAGTTTTGTATCGACACCGGGAACCGAACTGACCATTTTCAATTCGGAGATAAGCATGTTTCCCACTTCAGTCGAACCGAGGAACTTTAAGAACGTTAATGCGGCTTCTTTATTTTTCGTTCCGGCATTTACGGCCCAGTTCATATCGGCATAGAAGGTTACGTACTGTGTACCGGCTTTGACTCCCGGAACGGGGAATGCGTCGAAATCCAATGAGGGATTTTGCGATCTGAAAGTTCCCGCTTCGTAAGAGCCGCCGATCATGTGTGCGGACATTTCGTTGATAAATGAGCCTTGAATATCGGTATAGCCCACGCCGGCAAATAATTCGGGCATATAGGGGCGCAGTTCGCCGATTTTTTTTACGGCTTCCACAAAGCGCGGATCTTCAAAGGTAGTTTTTCCTGCTACAACGGCGTTAAAAAAGTCGTTTGCACCGTAAAAGTTGGGGCCTACGCCGCCCAAAAGCGTTTCGACCGTCCATCCGTCTTTCGAACCGTTTGCAAGCGGAACAATGCCGCTTTTTTTGCAGGTTTCAAGGTTGGAAATAAATTCCGCCCATGTTGCCGGAACTTTTAAACCGAGTTTTTTATAGACGGCTTTATTATAATAGCAAAAAATCGCCTGACTTAATGCGGGCAAGCCGTATATCTTGCCGTCGGTAATGCTGCGTGCACCCTGTTTTGCCGGTTCCGAATAGTCTTTCAACTCGGGAATGATGTTGTCGAGCGCCATAAGGTAGCCGCTGTTTGCAAGAACTTGTAAACCGCCGTAGGCTCTTCCCATAAATACGTCCGGTCCGCCGCCGCCTTGCAGCGATGCGGTTAAAATAGTGTTGTATTCGGTGTTCTTTAAAGCCGTTTGTTTAACGGTAATATTCGGATGCTTTTTTTGAAAAGCGGCAATTACTTTATCGTAAAATTCGACATCCTCCGTACGCCATGTCCAAAATTCCAATACCGCTTTTTCGCCTGAGGAACCGCTTTGTTCACCGGAACCCTTGGCCGTTAATGCCAGCGGCATTAAAATGAAGCAAAACAAAAAGATTGAAAATAATTTGTTTTTCATATTTTTCCTCCTGTTATAGAAAAACATCTCTTTTTTATCTTTTACAATCCGCGCAACTGCGTAATTGTAAATTTAAATTTTCAACGTTTTTTTATTTAATTCCGAAATCACTTTTCTCGTGCGCGCAATGTTTGCAAGACTTTGTTCCATAGCCCGCGTGATTAGTGCCGTGTATAAAATATCGATAATCAATAATTGATTCATTCGTGAAATCGTCGCTCCGTGCCGCGATAAGGATTCGGTGTCGGGTATGGCGAATATAAAATCGGCAAGTTTGGAAAGACTGTTTTCTCCCACGCGCGTTACGGCGACAACTTGTACGTTCCGCTCTTTTGCCAACTGCACCGGTAAAAGAATATCGTTTGTTTCGCCTGAATAAGAAAAAGCGAAAAACATATCGCTGGGCAAAAGGGTTGCGGCCGCCGTAAGCTGCATATGAGTTTCCTGATTAAAAAACGCGCATATTCCCAGTCTGGTAAGCTTTTGATACAAATCCATTGCGGCGACCGCCGAGGCTCCGATACCGCCTATTTGAATTGAACGGGCCTTTAATATAAGCGCAACCGTATTGAATAAGGTTTTTTCGTTCAAAAGTTTTCCGACGTTATTGAAATTATTTGTCGCGGTTTGTATTAAAGCCGAAGTGATTGTTTCCATAGATGAACTGCTTTCAAAGTTAAAATCGGGCAAAAAAGCGTCCGTTTTTTCAGGTGAATACACGTCTTTTGCAAGCGAAAGTTTTAAACTGTTAAAACCGTCTATATGCAGCCGCTTGCACAGTCTGATTATTGCCGCCGTACTTACCTGCGCCTGTTCGGCCAATTCGGAAATATTACAACGCATGGCTTGCGCAGGCCGCTCAAGTATAAACTGTGCCGCCTGTTGTTCGCTCGGGGAACAATCGGGAAAAGATTCTTTTAGCAAATAGGAGATACTTGCCATGCGATTATTGTCGAGCATTCATGCTGTTTTGTCAAGAAAAAATGTAATTTTTTTTTATTTTTTTAGATATAAAAAATAAAATTTTTTTTCAGTCCTATACAAAAATGCGTGTATTGAGGTATACTGCTTGCACAACAAGACGCACATGTCTTAATACCGTAATTTTTAATTGGAGTTTATGTATGACGGTAATACCCGTAACCGAACAGCGCAATCCCGCTTCGTATCAAATCGACACGAAGTCTACGGAGGAAATTTTAACGATTATCAATAACGAAGATAAAAAAGTTCCGTATGCGGTCGAAGGTGCGATTCCCGAACTGACGAAGCTGATTGACTGCCTTGTTCCGCTTTTGAAAAAAGGCGGGAGATTGTTTTATATCGGAGCGGGAACTTCAGGCCGCTTGGGGATTTTGGATGCGTCCGAATGTCCGCCGACTTACGGTGTGTCTGCCGATACGGTGCAGGGCTTTATAGCCGGGGGAGATGATGCGCTCCGCCGTTCGATAGAGGGCGCCGAAGACGATGAAAACCACGGCGTCGAGCAGCTCAAAAGCGCCGCTTTTTCTTCTTCCGACATGCTTATCGGCATTACGGCGTCGGGCTCGGCACCCTACGTGCTCGGTGCGATGAAGTATGCCCGTTCTTTGGGCAGTCCCGTCGGCGCAATAAGCTGCAATGAGCGTTCAAAAACCTTCGAGCTCGCCGATTTTCCGATTTTTTTGCCCGTCGGTCCCGAAATAATTACCGGTTCTACACGTATGAAATCGGGAACGGCGCAAAAACTCGTTTTAAACATGATTACGACAACCGCGATGATAAAGCTCGGCAAAGTGTACAATAATTTTATGATAGACTTAATGCCCGTAAATGCAAAACTGGAAGAACGCTCAAAGCGTTTGATAAACGAAATAACCGGCTGCGGTCAATCGCGGGCGGCTGAAGTTTTCGGAGAATCGGGGAAAAAAATCCGCACGGCAATCGTTATGGCTTCCCTCGGAGTCGATAAAACCGAAGCGGAAAAATTGCTGAAAGCCGGAGGCGGCAACATCAATTTTGCAATCGACGCTCATGCAAAACACGCCGATTGAATTATGAAAAAACTTTTTTTCGGTATCGACGGAGGCGGAACGAAATCGCGTTTGGCTGCCGCCGATGAAAAAGGCAAAATTCTGTACACGGTATGCGGTTCTTCCACCAATCAATACGCCGTCGGCTTTGAAAAAGCCTGCGCCGCCGTATCGGCTTTATTCGAATCGCTCAAAAAAGAAAGCGGCATCGGCTTCGATGATTTTTCCGCCGGCTGTTTTGCATCCGCCGGCATAAGCAAGGAAAACGAAAAGGAGCCGTTCCGCGCTTTTTTTGCCGAAATGAACGCTTCATGTCCCGTGTACGTGTGTTCCGACGCGCTCGCCGCCCTCGCGGGAGGTACGGGTAAGGCCGAAGGCTTAATCGTTATAAGCGGAACGGGTTCCATTGCGGCCGCTTTGCGCCCTGACGGGACTTCTTCGCGCTCGGGCGGCTTGGGTCATCTTATCGGCGATGAAGGCTCGGGTTTTGCGATCGGGCTTGAAGGAATACGGTCTGCAGTGCGCGCTTCTGACGGGCGTGCGGAAAAAACGCTTTTAACCGAAAAACTTTTTGCGCATTATGCGGCTTCCGATGTCCGTGATCTTTTTTCGTTTTTATATACGAAATTCGATAAAGCCCGTATTGCGTCTTTTGCTCCGGCCGTATTCGAAGCCGCCCGATTGAAAGATGCCGCCGCCGTGCACATTATAGACGGCGCTTCCTGCGAACTTGCCTTGCTTGCAAAAAGCGCATACGATAAACTTTTCGGCGGCGGCAAAAACGAGCGCATCGGTGCCGTGTTTTCAGGCGGTATTTTCGAACACGAAAAAGATTTTTCGTGCCGTACCGCCGAACGTATACAAAAACTTTTGCCCTTTGTCCGCGTGCATGAACGTTTGTACGAGCCGGTTCGCGGCGCCTGCATATTGGCGCAAACGCTTTCTCTTAAAGCGCGGTGAAAAATACATACGTATTTTATCTCTTGACTTGCGCCGAACGTTTTATATATAGTACAAAGTATTAAAAAAGTCCTTAACCGGGAAAAGTTTTGAAGCTCGCGGCTGAAACGGCGCCGCCGGCTTCAAATAGGAGGAGTTGTATGAAAAGAAAAATCACTGTTGCGCTGTGTGCGCTCTTGCTTGTAAGTTTTTTTGCCGCGTGTTCCAAAAATCAAAGCGGTTCGGGAAATCAGGAAAAAAAACTGCCGCGCGTAGGTGTTTTGCAGCTGGTGGAACACGATGCACTTGATGCCGCATATAAGGGTTTTAAAGACGCGCTTGCCGAAGCTGGCTATGCCGACGGTTCGAACGTCGTTATCGATTATCAAAACGCGCAGGGCGAGCAGGCAAACTGCCAAACGATAGCGCAAAAATTCATCAACGACCGCTGCGATCTTATTTTGGCGATTGCGACTCCCGCCGCGCAAGCCGTTGCGAACCTCACCGATACGATTCCCATCCTCGTAACGGCGGTAACCGATCCCGAATCGGCAAAGCTTGTAAAATCGAACACCAAGCCCGGGACGAACGTAAGCGGCACCTCCGATTTAACTCCCGTCGATGCGCAAATAAAGCTTTTGAAAAAATTGGCGCCGAACGCAAAGCGGGTTGCGCTTTTGTATAATTCGAGCGAACAAAATTCGATTTTTCAAGTTGAAATCGCAAAAAAAACGTGCGGCGAAATCGGCCTTGCGTACACGGATGCGACCGTTTCCAATTCGAACGAAATTCAGCAAGTGGTGCAAAATCTCGTCGGCAAGGTTGACGCGATTTACGTTCCCACCGACAATATGGTTGCCGCGGGTATTACCACGGTCGGAATGATTGCGCGCGAAGCGAAGATTCCGGTTATCTGCGGTGAAGAAGGGCCGACAATGCGCGGCGGTCTTGCAACCTACGGCATAAACTATTACGAATTGGGAAAATTAACCGGCCGGCAAGCTGCCGAGATTTTGCGCGGCGAAAAGAAAGTCGCCGACATGCCCATCGAATACGTCAGTTCCTTTAATTTGACGGTAAACGAAGATATGGCTTCGGCAATCGGCATCGCGATTCCGTCGGATCTGCGCTGAGCGGATTACGGTATGGGATTTTTACTCGCCGTACAGGGAGCCGCCTCGCAGGGAATCCTGTGGGGCATTATGGCATTAGGCGTTTTTATCACCTTTAAAGTGCTCGATTTTCCCGACCTGACCGTCGACGGAAGCTTTGCCCTGGGCGGCGCGGTCGGCGCTGTGCTTATAAGCGCCCGCGTCGATCCTTTTTTAGCGGTTTTAGCCGCCTTTGCTTCAGGCTGCCTTGCAGGAGCGGCAACGGCTCTCTTGCACACAAAGCTGAAAATTCCCGGTATTTTAGCCGGCATTTTAACGATGATCGCCTTATATTCGATAAACATCAGAGTTATGGGCAAGGCAAACATTCCGCTTTTAGGAGTTGCCACGCTTATGAACCGGCTTTCCGATTTAACGGGTGCGGGAAAAAATCTCAGTTCGCTTATAACCGGCGCCGTCTTTTCGGCTGCGCTTATTGCGCTTTTGTATTGGTTTTTCGGCACCGAAACGGGTTCAGCGATCCGGGCGACCGGCACAAACGAGCATATGGCGCGCGCGCAGGGCATACATACCGAAAACATGAAGCTTATCGGTTTGGCTCTGTCCAACGGACTGACCGCGCTTTCGGGCGCCTTGGTTGCGCAAAGTCAGGGTTACGCCGATGTCGGCATGGGAACCGGAGCGATTGTTATCGGTCTTGCGTCGATTATCATCGGCGAAGTTATTTTCGGCCACCGGATTGCCTTTTGGTACACGCTTGCGGGCGTTGTGCTCGGTTCCGCCGTATACCGAATCATTATTGCGCTTGTGCTCCAGCTCGGCATGAAATCGACCGACCTCAAGCTTTTAACCGCCTGTATCGTCGCCCTTGCGCTTTCGATTCCCGTTATCAAAAAAAGCTTTGTGCGGAAAAAGCTGTTTAAAATATCGCAAAAGGGCGGTGCGTAATGCTGCGTATTCAACATGTTTCCAAAACCTTTAACGCCGGAACGATTACCGAAAAAAAAGCCCTGCACGACCTCTGCCTCGATTTGGCGCCCGGCGATTTCGTTACAGTTATCGGCGGAAACGGAGCCGGAAAATCCACCTTGCTGAATTTGATAGCGGGCGTCTATACGGCCGACGAAGGAACGATCGTTTTGGACGGCCGCGATATAAGCGCGTTAAAAGAGTACGAGAGAGCCGCCTTTTTCGGCCGCGTGTTCCAAGACCCCATGCGCGGAACGGCCGCGACAATGCAGATAGAAGAAAACCTTGCCCTCGCGTACCGCCGCGGCAAAAGGCGCACCTTGCGCTGGGGTATAAGTAGCGCCGAACGCCGATTGTACCGCGAAAAACTTGCCGTCTTGGGCTTGGGTTTGGAAAACCGCATGAGTGCAAAAGTAGGGCTTTTGTCGGGCGGCCAACGCCAAGCACTGACCCTGCTTATGGCGACACTCCAAAAGCCTAGATTGCTGCTTTTGGACGAGCATACCGCCGCCCTCGATCCCAAAACGGCGCAAAAAGTGCTCGACCTTACCGAAGAAATAATTCACCGCGACAAGCTTACCGCCTTTATGGTAACGCACAATATGAAAAACGCCATCCGCTACGGCAATCGCCTTATTATGATGCATGAAGGCCGCATTATTTACGACGTAAGCGGAGAAGAAAAAAAGAATATCCAAGTTGCCGATCTCCTAAAAAAATTCGAAAACACCGACGGCACCCTTAACGACCGCATGTTGCTGGGGTGAGGCGGTTTATTGACAACTCACAACAAATATTTTATACTGCTCATCTATATTTTTAAATCGTTTCAAAAGCAGACAAATTTTGAAACGGTTTCCAATCCACAGATACAAGAGGGTGTATTTTGAAACAAAAACAAAAGATTTTTTCATCGGTTGTAGGCATTCTGTGTATTGCGGGGCTTTTTTTAAGCTGCAATACGAATTCAAATGCAAAGGCCGAAACGCTGAATGCGGACTACGTAGTGGTCGGAGGCGGAGCTGCCGGCTTAATGAGTGCATTGGAATTAAGTGAAAAAGGTAAGGTTGTCTTACTTGAAAAAATGCCCGGCCTCGGCGGAACTTCAATCAGAGCCAAGGGATTTTTATGGTCGATCGATTCGGCTTTAAACAAAGCAACGGGCAAGGGCTTAACGGCTCAGCAAATGTTCGATTATTACAAAGAAAAAGCCGGTGCGGAAAATTTCAACGCCGAACTTTTCCAAGCGATGCTTGACGTATCGGGCAGCGTAGTTGATGATTTACTGCAAAAGGGTATGCCTTTCAGCAAAGAAAGACTGATTCCCGGTACGCCCAATTATCCGCAGCTTTTGTGTCTTACCGTCGACGGTGAAGGTCCGGCTATGGTCGCAAAATTCAAAGAGCTGTTGGAAAAAAGCGGTGTTGAAATACTTTTAAATACACGTGCCGCAGAATTGATTATAAAAGACGGGGCGGTACAGGGTGTAGTTGCCGAAAAAGACGGAAAAAAATACAATATTTTTGCCCAAAAAACCGTTTTGGCAACCGGCGGTTTTGCAAAAAGCAAAGAATTGATGGCAAAGTATAATAAAGAATTTGCAGACAATGTTGCGTTTTGCGGAACGGGAAATACCGGAGACGGCATCGCTATGGCGTTGGCGGCGGGAGCACAGCTTACGGGCAACGGTGTTCTCGGTATTTGGGGCATGAACGATTATTACGGTTATGTCGGCGACATCGGCAGTTTGGTCAGACAAACGGCTGTCTATGTCAATAAAGAAGGAAAGCGCTTTGTAAACGAAAAACGCTATTATGCCGAAGTTCATAAAGAATTAAACAAAATAACGGATAAGCTCGCATACGGAATCTTCGATTCTTCGAATCCCGCTTTTGTTGCAAATCTGGAAAAGGCGCTTGCCGAAAACTTAAGCGTAAAAGCTGATTCCCTTGAAGCTTTGGCTGCAAAACTGAATATCGATGCGGCAAACTTTAAATCGGCGATTGAAAGCTATAATACGGCATATGCGGCCGGAGAAGACGGAGACTTCGGTATCAAAAACAAGGTTATGACTCCCGTTTTAAAAGCACCCTTTTATGCCGTCGAAGTGCGCCCGACAATAATCGGAACGATAAAAGGTTTAAAAGTCAACGAAAAAGCCCAAGTTTTAAATGCGAAAAACGAAGCTATCCCCAACTTGTACGCAACCGGCGAATTGATAATCGGCAACTTTGTAAACAATGAATATCCCACTACGGGTACGGTGTTGTCCACCTGTTTATATTCCGGAAAAATTGCAGCCGATAACGCGTCCAAGGGCATAACAAGTAAATATTCGGCTTCATCGGCTAAAAAAATGGGTGCCGATACACAAAAGGCAAAAAAATCGAATATTGTGTATAAAGACGGCGTGTATACCGCTGAAGCAAAGGGTATGAACGGTCCGGTTACGGTTGAAGTAAGCGTACAGGCTAAAAAAATCGCCGCCGTTAAGGTTGTAAGCCACAGCGAAACGCCCGGTATAAGCGATCCTGCCTTTGATGTGATTCCGGCCGCTATGGTTAAAGCGAATTCTTTTGAAGTCGACGGCGTTTCCGGTGCGACGATGACAAGCAAGGCTCTGATTGAAGCGGCAAAGCTTGCATTAAAAGATGCCCGCTGATACAAAAAAGTTTTTTAATGAATAAAAAGAGGGCTGCCGAAAGTAGGTGACTTTTGGCAGCCTTTTTTTTGTGTTTTGCCTTATTCGTATGCCTTATATACAGGATTTCTTCCCAGACTCTTGAAAAACGGGTGGATTATATTGTAAATTTGTTCATACATATGACTTCAGTACAGAAGTAAAATATCGTGCGAACACCGGATGGTGCTGGTAAAGAAATAAAAACTCCTAATACGGAACAAGAATCTGTATTTATTACATAATGATTTTATAGGAGAAAACAAATATGAACACCAAACGTATACTTTTACTCTTGCAGCTCGTACTTTTACAGTCGGCTGTTTACGTTCAAACAAAGGGCACCATGCCCGCTGCAGCACACGGAAGCGTAAAAAGCACCATGCCGAAACGCGAATTCGTCATTGCTTTTCACGCAATTGTAAATACCGACAAAACGGGCAAAAACCTCATAAAAGAACTGCCCGATTTACAAAAACGGGGAATCAACACGCTTTTTCTCGAAATAGGCTACAACTATCAATGGAAAAGCGAGCCGAAACTCTATAACAACTATGTGCTTTCCGAAACCGTCGCACGCGAAATTGCCGCCGAATGCCGCAGGCTTTCCATCGACCTTATTCCCGAAATAAACTGTCTCGGCCATCAATCGTGGGAAAACGAAACCTTTGCCATGCTCAGAGCCTACCCCGAACTGGACGAAACGCCGGGCCTCTACCCCGGTAATAAGGGTATTTATTGCCGAAGCCTCTGTTCTTCCAATGAAAAAGTTTACACAATTTTATTCGGTTTAATCGACGAAATTACCGAAGTCTTTTCGGTAAAAAAAATACATGTCGGCTTGGACGAGGTGTTTTTGATCGGTGAAGATGCCTGCCCTCTTTGCCGCGGAAAAGATAAGGCCGAGCTGTTCGCCGGTGCCGTGAACAGACTCTACGATCACTGTGTCAAAAAACGGGGACTTACAATGTATATGTGGGGAGACCGCCTCATCAACAGCGAGGATGAAGAAAGCGGTTATAAGAGCGAATACGAAAGCTCGTGTAACGGCACCGATCCCGCCGTTGACCTTATTCCCAAGGACATCATCATCTGCGACTGGCACTATGACGAGCTGGAACGATACGGCTCCATTCCTTATTTTTTAAACAAGGGCTTCCGTGTTCTGCCGACAAGTTTCAAGGGAATTAAAGCGGTAAACGCTCTCATCGACTATTCGCTTTTATACAAGACGAACCCGAATATGCTCGGTCACATGTACACGGCGTGGGATAATTTTACCAATAAGAATCTCGCGCGGTATAAACCGATGGTCAAAACGATCGAAAAACTGATCCGGCCTTAAAAGAATATGTTCAAAACAGAAAGATAAAAGATTTGCGGGAACTGAAGGGAAAAATTGTTTTTTCGGAAGATTATAATTATAAAAAAAATTGCCCGGAACCGTTCGATTCCGGGCGTACGTTTTTTTATTTGAGTCTTTTTTATATTTTTTTATAGGCAAACCACCAGTCGAAGGCGTTTGCGATGCCGCGGCGTTCTGCTGCGGTCGCTTCATCCGAAGCGGGCGGGATAATTACCTGATCCTGAATCAGCTCATTGTTGGGCCAGTTTGCGGGGCAGGCAACTCCGTGCTTGTCGCTTGTTTGCAGCGCTTTAACCGAACGCAAAATTTCGTCCATATTGCGGCCTATTTCTTGCGGATAATAAATAACCAAACGAAGTACGCCGTTCGGGTCGACAACAAATACGGCGCGGACGGTGTTCGTTCCTTTTCCGGGATGAATCATCCCCAGTTTTTCGGCAACTTTTCCCATATCGTCGGCAATAACGGGAAATTCGATTTTCGTGTGTAATTTATCGTTAATGAATTCAGTCCATTTAATGTGGGATTGAACCTGGTCGATCGATAAGCCTAAAAGCTCGCAGTTTACCGCTCTGAAATCATCGTAGTGTTTTTGGAACGATACGAATTCGGTCGTGCACACGGGAGTAAAATCGGCAGGGTGCGAAAAAAGCACGAGCCATTTTCCCTTGTAATCTTCGGGTACATGTTTCACCCCGTGCGTGGTTTTTACAACCAGGGAAGGAAGTTTATCTCCCAGCAAAGGCATTCCGTTTTCCATAACTTATAGCTCCTTAAAAGTAGTCTGTAATAATTATATTAAAATTGTAATTATTACAAAAACAATAATACAATACTTTTTGTGTTGTGTCAATATTTTACGTGAATTTTTTTGTAAATTTTTTGTTAAAATATTTTACCGATTATATGTACTGATTATTACTTGTTTTTTTTCCCATTCTGTGTTAGCCTGTAATAGGAGGTGTTATGGCAGTCAGTGATGTACAGTTTCAACTTGTAACATTCCAATTAGGCGAAGAACTCTATGGTGTAAACATTATGGACGTAAAAGAGATTGTAAACATTCAAAACGTCCGTCCTATTCCACACGCTCCGCATTATGTGGAAGGAATTTTTAATTTGCGCGGAGAGATTATACCGGTAATCAATTTACATAAGCGCTTCCGCCTGGAAAAACCTGCGGAAGAAGACTATGACGCCGAAATGGGTGGTTTGGTTATTCTGAACCTTGACGGAATAAAAATCAGCATTATTATAGACAAAATTTCTCGTGTCGTGATGATTAATGCTTCGGATATAAAGCCCCCGCCTCAAATGCTTACCGGCATCGGTTCCGAATATATACACGGGGTAGTACAGCAGCAAAACGGCTATTTGATTGTGCTCAACATACGCAAGCTGTTTGATCCTAAAGAGCTGCAAAAGCTTATCAGCGCACAAAACTGATGGCAATAGAAACTTTTAGCCCGACGATCCGCAGAAGGGAGATGGACGCCGTTTTAACCTGCATGGTTGAAGAAAAATTGGGGCCGGGCGAGCTTAATATGCGCCTTATTCAGCAGGTAAAAGAAAGCTTCGGTATAAGCGGTGCGTTTGCAGTGCGAAGCCCGGCGATCGCTTTAAAATACGCGCTGCGCGCGCTCGCGCTTGAAAACGGCGCCTCCGTTATGATTTCCGCTCTTGCGCCTGCGTGGCAGTATTCGGCGGTAACGGAAGCGGGTTTTAACTGCATTATTTTGGACGTATCGGCCGGTACGGGGCTCGTAACCGCCGAAATTGTTGAAAAAGGCATGCGCGAAGGCGGCCGTGTTCTTGTTTTGCATGAAACACTGGGGCAGTTGCCGGATTTTCAGAGTTTGCTTGAATTGAATGTGCCGATTATTGAAGACATATCGCAAAGCGCGGGCGCAACCGCCGGCGGCAAAAAGGCGGGGACTTTCGGCATTTTTTCGATACTCGGCCTTGAAGAGCGCGATATGCTTACCGCAGGCGGCGGGGCCGTGCTCATGGCGCCGCAAAGCCGTAACTGGTCGGTTTTGCATAAGCTGGCCGAAGCGGCGCCTTCGACCGATCTTTTGCCCGATATAAATGCCGCTTTAGCCTATGTTCAGCTTAAAGAATCGGGGCGCAACGAGCAGATCCGCAAAGAAATGTACGAAATATATTTGCGCGCCCTTATGCAGGGAAGGCATAAGACTTTTTCGGCAGCGGCCGAAGACGCGGTTTGCGCCGTGTATTCTTTTCCCGTTGTGCTTTCCGGCTCTTTTAAAGACGTTAAACAATATGCGCAAAAAAAAGACATAACGATACAGCCGGCCTACGAAAATGCGGTTGTGTCGGTTTTTAACAATCTGTGCGGCGGCTGCCAGCAAGCCGACTCGCTTTATTTGCGCTGCGCGCTTTTTCCGCTGTATCCGCGGCTCGGTTCGGCAAAGGCGCAAAAGATTGCAAAAGTGCTGGCGACGCTGCCCTAGTGCCGCCGGGGCGCACTCAACGGGTATTTTATGACGTGCATAGTAGTTGTAAATACATATAATAAAGACGCCGAAAACCTGTATGCCGGTATAGCCGAGTTTTTAACGGAAGAGGGGCATACCCTTGTGCGCTCCGATTTTTCGGGCGCCGACGTTCCCTTTTCGGCGGATACGTACGACTGCGCCATAACCTTGGGCGGCGACGGCACCGTGCTGTATGCGGCGCGCCGCTGTGCCGCAAGCGGGAAGCCCGTTGTTCCGATCAACTTGGGGCAATTCGGCTTTATCGCCGGCATTCAGCCGGAGCATTGGCGTTCCGCCTTAAGCGATTTTTTTGCCGGGCGCATGAGTTTTGCAAAGCGTTCTCTTGTCCGGGCAGACATTGTGCGCGGCGGAAAAACGGTGTATTCGGGCTGCGCCTTAAACGATGCGGTTTTGTCCGCGTCGCAGGCGTCGAAAACGGTTGAAGTCGATATCCGTACGGAACACGCCGCTTTCGGCAAATTCAAGGCCGATGCGCTCATCGTGTCCACGTCAACCGGTTCAACCGCTTATTCGGCCGCAGCCGGCGGCCCCATCGTCGATCCGGGGCTCGATGTATTGATTTTGAATACCGTTTCGGCCTTTTCGCTTTCGAACCGGCCTTTGGTGCTTCCGGCCGACACGCAGCTTACCGTTACCGTACTGCCTCCGCGCGGCTACGATCTTATGCTCAACTGCGACGGGCAAGTGCATACGCCGATAAAACCGGGCGACCGTATCCTTATAAAAATGGCCGAATATGCCGTGCGTCTTGCAGGCTGCGACTCGTCCGTTTTTTATGCGGCGCTCCGCTCAAAACTGAATTGGTCGGGAGGTCCCCGTGCTTGAAGATATTCACATAAACGATTTTGCGCTAATCGACAAAGTGTCTTTGGAATTCGGTTCCGGCTTTACCGTTTTAAGCGGCGAAACGGGTGCGGGAAAGTCCATCTTAATCGGCGCGATTTCTTTTTTACTCGGAGGAAAAGGCGGCGTTGAACTTATCAGAGCCAGCGCGAGTGAAGCGCGCGTAAGCGGTACCGTTAAACTCAACGCGCGTGCAAAAGGCGTATACGCATGGCTTTCCGACCGCGGTATTGAAGCCGAAAACGATCGGATCCTTATCCGCCGCCTCGTAAAAGACAGCGGCAAAAGCGCCGCCTGGGTGCAGGACGTTCCCGTTACGCGGCAGGAACTTGCCGAATTGACTTCGTGGCTTATAGACATTCACGGGCAGCATGAACATCAATCTTTAATGCGCACGGGCGAACACCGGCATTTTTTGGATTCCTACGCGGGAATCGAAGAAGAAGTGGAACGCTTTACCGTGCTGTATTCAAAACTCGTGGAAAAGCGCAATCTTTTGGCCGCCGCCGATGAGTCGGAAAGCAAACGAGCCGAACGGATCGAACTTTTGCGTTTTGCCTGCGACGAAATAGCGGCCGCCCGTTTGCGTGAAGGCGAAGAAACCGAACTCGTTCAGGAAGAAAACCGTCTTTCGCAGTACGAAAAACTGTACGGCGAAATAGAAAATTTTTCAAATCTTTTAAACGGCGAAGGGGACAATGTGCTTTCTTCGCTTAAAAAAGCAAACGTGCACTTGGAACACGCTTCTCATTCGGATCCGTCGCTCGATACGCTTACAAAACGCATGGAAACCGCATTTTACGAATTGAGCGATATTGCAGGGGAAGTGCGCTCCTATGCGCAGGCGCTTGTGTTCGATCCCGCCCGCTTGGAAGAAGTGCAGGAACGGCTTGCCCTGTTTTTCAAACTGAAAAAAAAGTATGCGGCCTCCGTTCAAAGCCCCTTAAGCGAAGTGATTGCTTACGCACAAAAAGCGGCCGAACAGCTTGAAGCATTGGCCGACGCCGATACGAATAAAAAAGCCCTTGCCGACGAAGTTGCCGTTTTGGAGCGGCAGGCATATAAGGATGCAACGATTATTTCGCAAAAAAGGCGCGCGGCTGCCGATAAAATGGCTCAAGAAGTTGAAGCCGTGCTTGCCGGTTTGGGCATGAAAAACAGCCGATTTTGCGTGCATATCGAACAAAAAGAAGCCGTATCGGATGATCAAAAATGCGGCCCCTACGGAATCGACGACATTGAATTTTTAATTTCGGCCAATCCGGGCAATCCGCCCAAGCCGCTTGCAAAAATAGCTTCGGGCGGCGAATTGTCGCGCGTCATGCTCGCTTTAAAAACGGTTTTAAATCGTTCGGATATTACCGATACGCTCATTTTCGACGAAATCGATACGGGAATCGGAGGCGAAGTCGCCGTTGCGGTCGGTGCCCATTTAAAACGTTTGGCCGCCGATCGGCAAATTTTATGCATTACGCACCTTGCCGCCATCGCCGTTTATGCCGATACTCAAATTAAGATAGAAAAGTCGGTGCAAAACGGCATTACGGCTACCCGCGTTTGCGAAGTGAGCGGCGAAAAGCGTGTTGAAGAAATCGCGCGCATGCTTTCCGGAGATGCGGTCAGTTCCGTGTCGCTCGAACATGCCCGCACTTTGTTAAAGAGTTACGGAAGCTTCGGAGGATAAGATGGCGAAAATTACGGCAGAAAGCAGGGAAGCCTTCGCGGTAAAAATGCAGCCTTATAAAGATTTAATAGATAAAGTATTCGAAAAAGAAAAAAATCTTCTTGCATTAATGGAAAAAGACAGTGCGGGAAGTTCGTATAAACGCATGTTGCTCGCCGAAGATATGATTTACGTTACGACGCTGTACGTACTTATAAACAATCTTTCCGTAAAGATTTTATCGACGAAGGGCTTGGATGCTTTAAACGAGGGGCGCAAAGCGCTGTACAAAGCGATTATTTATTTGGAAGAAACCGTTTCGAATTTAATCGATGTGCCCTTTTCCGATTACGAAGATAAAGTCGCGCAAATTGCGAATATTCCGTTGGCCAAGCGTTACGAGTTGAGCCGCAAACTCGGCCTTGCCATTCGTCTTGTTATCGATGCGTACGGCGACAATACGAAATGGCGCTGGAGTTTTATCGAACTGCAAGGCCGTCTTGCAACGGTTGTAAAAAACATGCTGGATATGAAAGCCGCTTCGAAAATCTATTTCGATCCGCGCAATCCCGATTACGATACGGCGGTCTATTATTTCAGGCTCATAAAAAAACTTTTGGGTGAAGCGGCCGACGGTTACCGCGACCGTTACGAGCTTTCGACCCGCCGTTTGGACGACATACGGCTCGGCATAAACTATCTAGTTGCGCTCAGGCGAATCCAGCTTAACCTCGGCGAAAGCGAAGATGCCGAAGAAACCAAAAAGAAAGCCGTCGTCTGGAAAACCAAAATGGACAGCGACCAAAAAAAAGGCATAAGCCGCTGAGCGGAATTTTTATACGGTGCGCTGGGCAAAAAAAAGACGCGAACCGAAGTTCCCGTCTTTATACGCCGCACAAGATTATTAAGGTTTGGCTGTTATTTTCCATAGTGTGGGGTCGATGTTGTCTTTAAGCCCTTCAATTTTCCAGTTGTCGGTTTCTTTCGGATCGGCTGTGCAAAGCGGCACGCTGGGAAAGACTTTCGTTTCACCTGCCGATATGGTGCCGTTAAAATAAACGACACTGTTGTATCGCGCTTTTATGGTAAGGGTAACAGGGGTTCCCAGAGTATTCTTTACTTCCAATTTTCTTTTTTCATGCGGACTTTTATAGCTTGTTTGAGAACACGAAGCGATTATAAACAGGGCAAAAAGTACGCTTAGGTATTTTTTCATATCGCGTATAAGTATACCTGCCGGCGCTTTTTTTGTCAACGAAAGAAAATGCCCTGATAAACCGCTAAACCTCTACCAAGTATGTACAAGTTTTTCCGCCCAGTACGTCTATAACGTTTTGTGCGGCCGTCATGCCCATATTGTAACTTGCTTCGGCGGTTGCGGCTCCCGCATGAGGCGTAATAATGCAATTGTCAAGCGTTCTAAGCGGGCTTTCCGCAGGATTATCAAGGGCAAGAACATCCAAGGCCGCCGCTCCTATAGAACCCTCTTTAAGTGCCGTATAGAGGGCATTTTCGTCGATAAGGCCGCCTCTTGCAGTGTTTACCAAAACAGCTGTCGGTTTCATAAGCGAAAGTCTTCTTTCATCAACTAAGTTTTTTGTTTCGTCCGTTAGGGGAATATGCAAAGAAATAAAATCGGCTTCTTTAAAGAGCGTATCAAGTTCAACATAACGACCTTTATGCAAATTGATAAAATCCGTATCTTTATACGTGTCGCTCGCCAATATGTTCATTCTAAAACCCGAAGAGCGTTCGATAACGCCCTTTCCGATTTTTCCCGTACCGACGACGCCCAGCGTTTTTTTCCACATTTCCACTCCGGATACGGGTTTTTCTTTTTTACCCGCCCGTACGGCGGCAACCATTGGACAAATGTTTCGTGCCGCACACAGCATAAGGCTTATTGCCATGTCCGCTACGGAGTCGCTGTTTGCACCTGGCGTAATCGAAACCCTTACATGCGCTTGGGCTGCCGCCTTTAAATCCACATTGTCATAGCCCACTCCGTATCGGGAAATCAATTTGAGTTTAGGTGCCGCGGATATAAGTTCTTTATCGTAGGCTTCCAAGCCTGCAATAACGGCATCGGCTTCGGGTAAATATTCCAAAAGCTGTTCGCGTAAATCGCCCGCTGCCGGATTTAAACGAATAACCCTGCACCCGTTTTGTTCCAGCAGTTTTATGGGGGCATCGTTTTTTGCGGCAAACGAGCGCGGCGTTGCCAATACGGTATATGTATTCATAAACAAGTTCTCCTTATGTCCAATCGGGTTGAATAATGTTCTCGTCCAAATCGAACGTCACTTCCTCCGGTTCAGACATGATTTTTAAGTTTTTAATTTTTTGTGCCGAATCAAGCAGTCCTTCGGATATCATATAGCTGTTCATACTGAGCGTGTTGCGAATCCACACGACCTTCGGTCCCTGCAGGGGATCGGCTTTGTAAGCAATGCTGAGTGCATATTTCATAGCCAATTTATCGTTCGGCATAACAACGGGAATCTTGACGCTGAACGGATCCATGCATGTGATGGAATTGGCATAGGTTGCGCGCATGTCAAAATCCCGGTACACACGCTCGGTCGTTACATCGGCATTTCCTATGCCGTTTGCGTTGTGATGCGATTCCTTAGTTAAATTAAAAACGGCTATACTGTCAAAATCGGGCTTGGTTCTTCCCATAAAAGCGGAACGTCCCGTTATATTCGGGTCCATGCCCGGCCCGCTTATGTTTTTTCCTATTTCATTTACAAAGAGCGTGTCGCATTTTTCAAAAGGAATATTTGCCATAAGCGATTTTGCTTTTGTAAGAAGAGCCGGTTCTTTTTCTCCTATCTGCCTGCCCGAAAGTACGGTTATCGAGTGCGTTTGATGATAAGCATTTTCAATAATGCCTATTCCGGCAATGTTGGGACGGGCTTCAATTACAACATCGGCAATTTCTTTGACATTTTGCGACATTTGCGGAAAACCCATAGAATGGCAAATACTTGCGCCGTATTGTTTTCCCATGCCTATGGAAATCATTTTCATAATGCCGCTTTCTATCGGGCCACGAAAATCGGTGTGCGGTTTGATTCTGGCTGCCAAAATAATAACATCCGCAGCGGCGGCATGTTTATCGATGCGGACGGCTAACCCCGAAGTTGTTTTGCCCAATTCCACCGTTTCCATTGAGGAACGAATAGGCGCTCCAACCTCTTTTTCGGAAAGATTATATGTCAGCAAAATCTCTTTTTGTCCTTCGGCGGTCGCTCCGCCGTGGGAACCCATCGCCGGAATTAAAAAAGGTTTTCCGCCGGCACTTTTAACCGTATCTACCGCAGCTCGTACAATATCTTTTAAATTGGCAATTTCTCTGGAACCGCAGGCTATGCATACCGAATCGCCCGCTTTGATTTTCGGAAAATCCGTGCATGCGGCAATTGCTTGTAGTGTCGCTTTATACGGATTTTCCACATGAGTGCTTTCCATAGTTTGGTGAACTTTAAAAAAACGCGGAATGGACACATCCTTTAACAGATTTTCATAAAACTCTTTCATCTGTAACCTCTGTTTTTTTAGAACTTAACCGGCTTACCCGCAGCGGAACTTTCATAAATCGCTTCCAAGAGTCTTGCAGATTTTTCCCCGTCTTCTCCTTTTACTAAGGGAGCTCTGTTTTCTTGTACCGCATCGATAAAGTCCTGCAGTTGCAGTTGATGATAATATTCGGTCGGATTATGTGCAAAAAAGATTTTTTCGTCTTCCTTTTTCCATTTTTCTTTTAACTGTTCTTCTCCCGCAATTGTCCACATGTCGTTAAACGGAGCTTCCGTTATGGAAGTCATTCCTGCAATAAACATGGAGCCGCCGTCGGTTTGCACGCCGACGGAAGCGCCGTTATCTCCGTGTACCCTGACTTTACCGTATTGTGCGGGGTTTTGCGAATTGCTTGCCGTAACGGTTGCAAGAGAGCCTCCTTTAAATTTGATGATTGCAACCGCCGTGTCTTCCACTTCTATATACGGATGATTAAAATTGCGCCACACTCCGTATACTTCGTCGATTTCATCATCCATAAACCAAAGCAGTAAATCCAATTGATGGCATGCTTGCGTCGGAAGAACGCCGCCGCCTTCGCCTTTCCATGTTCCGCGCCACGGGTCGGAATCGTAATACTTTTTATCGCGCCAGCCGAGCATCGTAACGTCACCCAGTATTGGCTTGCCGATTTTTCCGTCTGTAATAGCTTGTTTCATCCTTTTGCAAGGCTCATAAAAACGCCGCTGAAACAAAGAGCCTATTTTTACATTATTGCGTTTTCCTGCTTCTATCATCATGCGGCAATCGTTTTTTGTTACGGCAAAGGGTTTTTCGACTATAACGCTGCAGCCTTGTTTCGCCGCTTTAACGCACGTTTCTGCATGAAACGGATGCGGAGTGCAAACACTTACCGCTTGAATATGCTCTTCTTTAATCATTGCTGCAATGTCCGTATATGCTTTTACCTTGTATGTATCCGCAAACGTTTTTGCCCGTTCGGCATCAAGGTCACAAACGGCCGTCAACAATGCGTTGGGTATTTTTTTATATGAATTGGCATGTGCGGCGGCCACTTTCCCGCATCCTATAATTGCGGTTTTGATTTTTTCCATACGTTTTACCTCTTGCTTTTATTACAGCCTTGTATTATACAGCTCTTTATATCTTTGAAATCTTTTTTGATACAGTTCCGTTCTTTTTTCGTCCGGTTCAACAGTGTATTGCGTTTTCGGTATATAGTTTTGCACATCGTCGAGTATACCGAGCGCTTCCATTGCAATTACCGCTCCGCCTAAAAGCGAACAATGTTCGGAATAACCGACTTCCATTTTGTGATCGAAAATATCGGCGCACATTTGCGTCCAGCTTTTGGAATGCAGTATGCCTCCCGAGAGCCTTATGTGTTCCGGTTTGCCGTTTAAGCCGACCAATATGCGGTAACACTGATATAAGTTAAAAAGTATGCCTTCTTGAACCGCAAGATACATATCGGACAGGCCGTGAGCGGGAACAAGGTCGCAAAAGCCGCCCTTGCGTTCATCCTTCCAGCCGGGGCAGCGTTCGCCGAAAATAAAGGGCAAAAATATCGGAGAAGCTTCGTTAATGCAATTGTGCCTCTCAAGCTCATCGTATGAAAGCGTTTTTTTGTTTACCTGATTATAAAACCAATCTATACAAATGCCGCAGCCGTTTGTAGCGGCCCCCGACAATAGAGTTTTTAAAGCCAGATAGCACCATGTAGACGGTTTGTTCGGCAATGCGGGGCTGTCGACACTCATGCGGATGGCGCCGCTTGTTCCTACGGAAATCGTCATAATGCCTTTACGCAAAGCGCCTTCTCCCGTTTGATTTAAACTTCCGTCGGAATTGGCCGAAATTACGGGTGTTCCTTCTTTTACACCCAGTGCTTCGGCAGCTTCTTTACAAAGAGGATTTATGCTGTTATAGTGCGTAAGCGTTCCGAATTGATCAAGGGATACGCTGAGTTCTTTCAGTAAATCTTTATCGAATTCCCTTGTGTGTATGTTTAACAGCCCGCTGCCGGATACCATACAATCCGTTACCGTTTTGTTATGCGTCATGCGGTAATTATTGTAGCTGCCCTGTCCCAGTATGCGGTATTTCGACAAATCGATGCCCTGTTCCTTCATTAAGAGAAGCTTGAAAAAGGGGTATATCGCATTTACCATGCAGCCCGTTTTTTGATAGTAATTATGCGTGTAGTCTTTGTCTTTGCGCAATTTTGTGCAAAGATCTTTTGCACCCCCGTATGACCACGGGTAAACGGGGGAAGCCGGTTCCATATTTTGTTTGCACAGCATAACCGAATGCCACACGCCGCAAAGGGCAATAATATCCGCATTTCTGCCCGACAACAATTTTTTGCCTGCAGCAATCATGTTGTCATATACGGCATTCGCATTTTGCAGTGCACCGTCTCCGCAACTTTTTCCGTAAGGCTGCGAGGTAACCTCAAAGCTGTTATCGGCAGTGTGATACAGCATCGCTTTTGCCGAAGAGGTACTCGCTTCAAGTACTAGTATTTCCATATGTATCCTCTGTATTATATACCGCTTACATCATATAAAACCGTACGGCGGCCGGTGCAATGTCGTGCATTACCCGTATAAAAAACCGAAGCTGAACGGAACATAAGTGATTGCCGTAAGCAGAATGATCATAAATATGTAGTACGGCATCGCTTCTGTCAAAAAATCTTTTAACTTGCACTTGGTAACACCGCAGGTAACGAACATCAGCGTTCCTACAGGGGGCGTAAGACCGCCTATGGACATGTTATAAACCATTACCATGCCGAAATGCACAAGATTAATTCCGTATTTTAGGGCGACGGGCGCAAGTAGCGGGGCCAAAATAATGGTTGCCGAGGCTCCTTCCATCAGCATACCGACGAATAAAAGGAAAATATTTACCGTCAGCATAAAGACAAACCGATTGGAAATATAATTCAGCATAAGCATAGCCAATTTTTGCGGTATTTGTTCTTTGGTTAATATCCATGAATAAACGGCGGCCGTTCCTATAATTAACATTAACGCGCCCGTCGCTACCGCCGATTCACGCATGGCATCTTTGAATTTTTTCCAATTCCATTGTCTCCATACGAGTCCTAAAACAAAAGAATATGCTACTGCAACGGCACCCGCTTCAGACGGAGAAATTATTCCTACCCTTATAGAACCTATGATAACTACAGGAAGCATAAGCGCCGGCCAAGAACGCTTTACGGATAACGCTATTTCTTTTCCGCTTGCTCTTTTACTCAGGTAAGGTTTGTAACCGCGTTTGTTTGCAATAATTTCGGTAAAAAGAATCATCAGTACGCACATAATGCTGCCTATTCCCAAGCCCCACATAAAAAGGCTGCCGACGGAAGCACCCGAAAGAGTGCCATATAAAATCATGCCGATCCCCGGTGGAATAAGCGGAGTAATCGTTGAAGAAAAAGCTGTTATCACGGCAGAAAAAGGCTTTGATAGACCGGATTTTTCCATAGGCGGAACTAAAATTTTTGCTTCCATAGCAGCATCGGCAACGGATGAGCCGCTCATACCGCCCATAATGGTCGATAAAAGTATATTTGCCTGAGCAAGTCCGCCGCTCATTCGTCCCGTTACCAAAGAGCAAAAATCAACTAAGCGGTCTGTTACTCCCGTATAATTGAACAATACGCCCGCCATAATAAAAAAAGGGCAGGCTAAGAGGGATACGCTTTCTATTCCCGACGTAATGCGCTGAGCGGCATAAAAAATACTTGTATCCGAAATTACAAAATATGTAATTGACGAAATCAGTACGGATACAAAAACGGGAACCTTGAACAGAATAAAGGCAACCATCAGTATCGTTGCCGCCGTTATAGCCACACTATTCATGCGCTTTTCTCCGTTTCATTTTTTATGCCGCGTATTGTTTCAACACCGTATAATAAGTGTTCTGCCAGCATTAACATACATGCAAATACAACCCCGACATATTCAATGTAAGAGGGAATGCGCAAAACCGGAGTACATAAGCCTGCTTGGATTAAATTTATCGTTCTGTCTATTTCCAACTTACCTATGGCGGCAATAGATACAAAAACAATCCCCAAAATTACAATAGAGCATATGCGCTGCGGTGCGGGCGAAAGAGTGTCGAATATGATATCTACGGCAATGTGCCCTTTTTCTCGTATCGCTATGGATGCGCCGAAAAAAACGCTCCACACAACCAATATCATCTGCACCTCTTCGCCCCATTTTATCGGCTTGTTTAATAGAAATCTGAAAAAAACCGCGGTAACGGTCAGCAGCGTAAGGCTTACGGCGCTTATGCCGAATAAAGTTTCGTCGATGGCGGATACTGTTTTTTTTATCCTTTTAAGCATGATCTTTCCGTCTCCGTTTTGCTGTGTTTATTTTGAATTTCTGTGTGTTTTCATTCCGTTTTCTACTTTTTGTTTGAACTCATCAGTCCATCCGCACAATTCATAATATTTGGGCAAACAGTTGCGGAATTGTCCAACGTCCGGCGTATAAAACTCCATTCCTTTTTCGGCCAATTTATTTCTGCCGTCTTTTTCGATATCTTCAAAGATTTTAAAACTATATTCGCATACGTCAGCAAGTGCTTCTTCCATAGCTTTTTTATGGGCGTTGCTCATATTGTTCCATAGCGAAAGGTTTAAACCGTAAAAATCAAAGGTTGTGGCATACGGTATGTCGGCGGAATATTTTACAACTTCATGAAACTGCGCCGAATAAGCGTTTGCATAGGGTTGTTCCAAACCGTCTACAAGTTTTTGCGACAGCGACGTATACAAATCCGCAAAGGGAATTGGTACGGGGGAAGCATGAAACGCTTCGAATGCATTTAAGTAAGCCGATGAATTCGGAACGCGAATCTTTTGTCCTTCAAAATCAGTCGGCGTACCGTATTTTTTATTGCCCATAAAGTACCTTGAGCCGCTTACTATGGGCGCATTGAGAATTTTTACTCCGGCTTTTTCTGCATCTTTAAGCATGTCTTTCCAATAATCCGCATGTGTTACACCGTATACATCGTCAAGTTTATCATAAAGAAAAGGCGTCATAACCACTCCCATCAACGGAACGCCTACTCTGTCGCCCCAGTCCGATCCGCCGCCGAGTGCTATAATGGGGGCACCCGCAATAAGGCTTTCGATTTGGTCGTAAAGAGAACCTAGTTGCGAATTGTTATAGTAGGTAACCGTAAATAAACCGCTGTCGTTAAGCAGCTTTGTCAGCCGCAGGCATGCTTCATCGCACACCGTTCCTTCGGTATAAAGTGACGCTATGTCAATCTTTATGGGAGCGGTATTTGCAGCTTCGCCGGTTCCTATGGAACTTTTTGTTTTGTTACAGCCGGCAAATGCTACAACGATAAAAGCCGCGGCGATAACATTGGCAATTAAAAAAAAGTTCAACATTTTTTTCATAAAAACACCTCCATGTTTTAATCAATTTTTTCGGCAGTATAACTTGTAAGTATTGCTTTTATTTTAAGGTCATAGGATGACTTTTGTCAATAAATTTATATGATAATGATGTAAAAAATATAATTTTTTAAGGAATCGGCTTAATATTAAGCCTTTTTGTTATGATTGCTGTGTTTTTACTGCATATTTGCTGCATAATCGAGCACGTAATACTGAAATTCCGGATAAAAATATGCTATTTTTTTATCGGCTGCCGAATATGATTTTATTTGTATAATTTTATCTAAAAACAATTGACAGAATCATCCTATGAATCTATAATAATACGGTAAGGAGGTATACCGTTATGAGTGATAAAAAAAATATGTTCGGCACATATAAAATAATCCCGGACAGTGTTAATCCGCCTTATTCACCGACTTATCCGAAAGAATGGGGCTGTTCCTCTATGCATATGGTTGAGGTGATCACACGTGTCGATCCTAAAAAAATTAAAGCAATGTTTGCAAAAGGGAGTGTGCCCACTCCTTTTGAAGTTACCGGGGATCGTGTGGCGTTTCAATTTATGACTTCACAAAAACATACAATGTCATATCATAACGCTTGTATGTTTGATATGAGAGTAACCGCTCCCGTCCGCTACGAAAACTATTTTGCATACACCTATCTTCATTTATACAATTCCGATACCGTTATGATATTAGCCGGGCGCGAAGTTTTGGGCTTTCCCGAAAAGGATTGCAGATACGGCTTTAAAGAGGAAAAAGACGGCGCGGTAACGGGTTGGGTTAATCGCCGGGGATATGCCATTGCCGATTTTGCCTTTACACCGGATTCAAAAGCTCCTCTTGTTCCTTTGGTTGAGGGCGGCGAGCAGCCCGAAGGCGAACTGCATGTGCGCCGCGTATCCGATTTTGCGAAGATCGGTACCGTATATGCGGATGTCGTATATCAAAATATTCCCGTAAGAATTGCTTCCGAAACGGCGGGCAGTATTGTAATGAATCTTTACGGTTCCGAATACGATCCTTTAAAAGAACTTGAACCGGAAATTTTGTCCGCTTCTTTTAAGATTTTTGAAGGCTATGACGGATCTATAAAAAATGCCGGCAGAAAGTTGGTTAAACGCCTGGCATAGGAGGATGGGTATGGATAAAAATAGAGCGATGTTCGGAGAATATAAACTGGATGAAAACTGCGGCATAAACCCGCCGTGGTCGCCTGCGCATCCGATAGAGTGGGGCTGCGAACTGCACACGCTTGTTGTAATGACAAGGGTCGATAAAAACAAGCTTAAAAAACTGTTTGCCGCAGGTAATCCTCCTATGCCCTTTGAAATAGTCAACGACCGTGTGGCTTTTCAGTTTATGGCATCGCCCGGTCATACTATGTCGTATCACTGTATACAAACCTTCGATTTGATGGTAACCGTAGGGGTGCGTTATGAAGGATTTTATGCGCATAATCATATTTATATGTTTACCGCCGACCCTATGGGCATAGCCAACGGAAGAGAAGTATGCGGCTATACTAAAAAAGACTGTACTTACGGCTTTGACGAACAAGCGGACGGTTCCATTTCGGGCTGGGTCAACAGAAGAGGTTTTCCCATAGCGGAATTCGAATTTGTGCCCGATCCTACGGCACCCGTAATTTTACTGGGCGACGGCGATGATCAGCCTGCAGGAGAACTTCATGTGCGGCGTCTTCCGCACCCCGAAAAAAACGAAACGGTTTATGCCGATGTCGTTTATCGCCGCGCCCCGTTGGAATATGCGCCGCCTGTTCCCGGACGCATAAAGATGAACCTGCATGCATCCGAATACGACAATGTTATTGACCTTGAACCGGAAATACTGTCTGCGCATTATTTGGTTTCCGGTATTTACGGCGGCGGCTGGGCGGTTGAGGATAGGCGTATTTTAAAACGGCTTATCCCGTAAAAACGTGAGTTTGGAGCAGGGGTCTTTATGAATTATCTTGTTACCGGCGGATGCGGATTTATAGGAAGTCATATTATACGGCAATTAAAGCGGCAGGGGCACAATCCCATCGCTTACGATTTATATCCCAATAAAACTTCCATAGAACAAGTCCTTTCGCCGGAAGAAATAAAAGAAGTTAAAATCATTCAGGGCGGTGTGGACGACAAAGATGTTTTAATCCGCATACTCAAAGAAAATCGCATTGACGGTATTATTCATCTTGCCGCGCTTTTAGGTGCGGCCGGAGAAAATGATCGGGCAGAAGCGGTGCGGGTCAATATATTGGGAACTATCAATATCTTTGAAGCCGCTTTGGCTGCGGGCATTAAGCGGGTAGTGTGGGCAAGTTCTTCAAGCGTTTATGCGAGCGAAGACGTGTACCGCAACTTATACGGTGAAAAACCGGTACCGAACGACGCCCTTTTAAAACCCGCAACGGTTTACGGCGCAACCAAAGCTTTTTGCGAATGCATGGGAGAATTGTATTATAAACGCTACGGTCTTGAAGCCATAGGCTTGAGGTATGGCATGGTATTCGGTATTGCACGAATGCGCGGACTGGCGCAATACGTTACGAATCTTATAAACAATCCTGCAGAAGGGCTGCCGGGAGAAGTCGATGCCGGAGATACCGCTCCCTGTTGGTTATATGTAGAGGATGCCGCCAGAGCGACGGTTATTGCCAGTCAATGCACAAACCCGAAAAGCCGCAACTTTTTTATAGGCGGCGATATAACCCCGATTTCCGAAGTGCGGGATTATGTTTTAACATTGCTTCCCGATGCACAAATCAAATTAAAACCCGGCAAAGTGTTCGGTTCCGCCTATAACTTGGATAAAGGCGCTGCCGAAAAAGAACTCGGCTTTAAATGTGAATATTCGGTGTTTGAAGGTGTACGGGAAACCATAAATCTTATCCGTAAAAAAAAGAATCTGCCTCCGGTATAAAACGGTAGTATAATCCGTAAAACAGTGATATAATCGAAGTGTCAATCCATACAGGAGAGAAAAAATGACTATATATGAAAAAATCGAGAACCATCGTTTGGTTCCCGTTGTGGCGCTTAACGATGTTTCCGCTGCGGTAAAACTGGCTGATGCGCTGATTGCAGGCGGTTTACCCGTAGCGGAAGTTACATTCCGTACTTCTGCTGCCGAAGAAGCGATACGCCTCATCAATAAAGAGCGTCCCGAAATGCTTGTAGGCGCGGGAACCGTTACAAATGTTAAACAAGCTCTTGCGGCGATAAACGCCGGAGCACAGTTTTTGGTAACGCCCGGTTTTTCGGACGAAATAACGGCTTCGGCAATCGAACACGGCGTTCCGATCTTTCCGGGGGTGTGCACGCCGACAGAAATTATGAAAACCCTGCGCTATGAACTGCCTGTACTTAAATTTTTTCCGGCTTCTCAATACGGCGGCTTGGGCACGCTGAAAGCTTTAAATGGTCCGTTTCCGAATATACGCTTTATGCCTACCGGCGGCATCAACAAAGACAATGTAACGGAGTACTTGAAGTATCATGGAGTTATCGCCTGCGGAGGAAGCTGGATGGTCAGTCCTAAACTGATTTCAGAGGGAAACTTCGGTAAAATCACCGAATTAACCAAAGAGGCCGTAGCTTTAATAAGTGCTTTGTAAAAGGTCGGTTAATCGGTATCTTCTTTACTTGTTATTTTCCCCTTTCCCGATTTTGCCGCCAAATACTCTCTGCTTGTATTTAAGTGCGCCGTCATTGCCGTGCTTGCACCTATCGTATCTGCGCGTTTAATTGCATTTAAAATTTTTCTATGTTCACGGTATGTGTTTTCTCTGAATTTATCTCCCGTTGAACTTGTGGTCATATAAATGGACGAAACCAAAATCGGTATCAGTGTTTTCAGTACGGTATTTCCGCTGCATTCGGCAATGCATGTGTGGAACGCTTCGTCGCCGATGTAATAACTTTCACCGGCTTCAATATGTTTTTCTACTGATTCACATATTTGTGTAAGTTTTTGAATGTTTTTCGGTTTGGCATTTTTTGCCGCCAAAGCCGCTACCTGCGGTTCCAGCATAAGCCGAACATCAAACAAATCCAATGCTACCTGCGTATCGTTTTTTGTAAAAGACAAACCTAAAGGATCTGTCGGAACGCCGCGTTTTTCGGATACAAAGGTTCCCGATCCCTGTCTGATTTCCAGTACGTTCCGCGCAGCCAGCCGTGTCATAGCTTCCCTGAGTGTATTGCGGCCGACTCCCAATTCTTGTGCCAACTGATATTCGTTAGGCAGCTTGTCGCCCGGCTTCATACTGTTTGCCGTAATCAGTCGAATGATTTTATTTTCTACGACATCAGTCAGCTTTTGTTCTTCGTTTATTTGTTTGTTTGCTTCCATAATATAATGCGTTTACTATAGATTATCCTTTCATAGCGCCGGCCGTCAAGCCTTTAATAAAGTTTTTTTGCAAAACAATAAAGGTGATTATTATCGGAAAGCATGTAAAAATAATTCCTGCAAATGCATACCCGTATTCGGTTATTCTTGAGCCGAAGAACAATTTTATTCCCACCATTAATGTTGGCGTTCTGGCGCTGTTCAGCACCGAGTTACTTAAAACAAAGTCGTTCCATATACCTATCCCGCACCGTATAAGACAGGCTGCGGTTACCGGTGAAAGCAAAGGAAGAAAAATGCTATAATATAATTTAAAAGCAGAGCATCCGTCTATATACGCCGCATGCTCAAGATCGAGCGGCAGCCCTCTCATAAAGCCGGTATATAAAAATATTGCAAACGGCAAGTTCCAAGCGGTTTGGACAAGTATACACGCCCATAATGTATTATAAATTTTCAGTTTGACGGATTGCACAACCAAGGGGATTATGCAGCCGATAAAGGGTACAACCATTAATGCAAGAAGAACCGAATAAATGATTGAAAATAATTTTCTTGGAATTCTTGCAATTGCAAAGCCGGCCATAGAACCGAATAGTACTATAAAACCCAGTGATACGACAAATATGATTGACGTATTCCGTAAAGCTTGCACATATTTCATCTTATCCAAAGCGTAAGCGAAATTTTTTAAAGTAAACATGTACGCAGTTATTTTTAAAGGAAATTTCACAATATCCAATCTTTGTTTAAATGCTCCGATAATAAAGTAATAAATGGGAATTAAGATAACTGCAGTGGCAACAGCAAGAATCGTTTCACTGAAAAGAGTACATAATGTTTTTTTTATTTTTACGGATATTTTACCGTTACGCATTAAAGACTTTCCTCGCGTTTTCTCAGATAAAAAAATTCTATTAAGGATATGCAGGTTATGATTACCACCAGCACTACGGACATCGCTGCCCCAATGCCGTATTCCCTAGCAAAAAAACCGAAAAAATAGATTCTTTGAGTCAATAATCTTGTAGAAAAACCGGGCAGCCCTTGAGAAATAAACAGCGGCAGCTCATACATTTTAAATGCGGTAATGCTTGTCGTTAAAACATTTATTGTTATGGACGGCGCCATCATAGGAATTGTGATACGGAATAATTTGTGTATGTTTGCCGCTCCGTCAATATTTGCCGCTTCATACAATTCATCGGGAATGCTTTGGAGGCCTGCTAAAAATATAACGACACACAAACCCATAATGGCCCAAACCGTGGCTATGATTATTGCAATATTCGTTATACCGTACGTTTCGAGCCAATTTATCGGAGGCAGGTTCAAACGTTTTAAGATTATATTGATAATGCCGCTGTTGTAGTTATACATAATGTTCCATAGTATGCCGACTATTGTCGGGCTTAATAAGCAGGGTAAAAACCAAAGGGCTCGTAAAAAAGGTCGGTTTATTACAAACTTTCCTTTTTTGTCTAATACAAGGGCAACCGAAAAAGAAATTACAACAGTACATACGGTAACGCCTGCGGCATATAGGATGGTCCACACAAGCATCGTTCCGAACCCTTCGGTTGAAGGTAACAGTTTATAATTTTGCAAACCGATGAATTTCATCGCGTCCGTTATTCCGTTCCATTCGTGAAAGCTGTAATAAACCAAGCAAAACAAGGGCGCTGCAATGAAAATCACACAAAGCACAACGGAAGGAAGTAAAAATAATAAACCGGTTAATGTTTGCTGCCTTTCAAAATGTAAAAAAGCGCTGCGTTTGTTTTTCATATAAGTAAGTAGCGAGCAGCTATTTTACATGACTTGCCTTAAGGGTTTTTGTCATCTTTATCAAAGCATCTTCGGCTTTCATGTTTCCCGCATACACATCTCTAAGCGCCGTACAAGCCGTATCCGCAAAGTGCGGTGTCCATAAATTAAACCCCATTGTTACGTACTTTGCCGCGTTCATTGCGGGAAGAATGTCTGCAATTTGTTTGGGCAATTTAATTAAATCTGCGCTCAGGTTTTGCTGTACGGGAACGGTACCGCGATAGTTTTGGTTTAGGGCAAAATTTTCCGGTTTGAACAGCCATTCAAAGAAAATATTTCTGGCTTCTGCAATTCTCGGATCGCTTTCTTTTTGTGCCGATAAACCGAACCCCGTTTCGGGGGAAACGGTAATCCATGATTTTCCGTTTTTTGCATTAAAAGGCGGTAGTGTACATATAATGTCTGCCGTACCTGAAAGAATAGCTCCCGCCATCCAGTTGCCGGCTACAGCCATTGCCGCGCTGCCGTCGTTGAGAGCCGCTACTACGTCGTCATCCATTAAGCTCGCAGACCCTTTTAACAAAAAAGCAGGTATTTCGGAAAGCATTTTTTTGATTTTCGGATATTTGGTAAAATCAAACGTACCGTTCAGCATTTGTTTTTCGTATGTACCGAATCCTATTTCATCGCCGCATGCGTTTGCCGTAATGCTTTCAAAAAGCATCCAGCATGCAGTCGGATGCTTGGCTCCGCTTATCAAGGGTGCAGCCTTTGTTTTGCTTTTTATGTCGTTACAGCAGGCAATAAATTCATCCCAATTTGCGGGTGCTTTATTCCAGCCGGCTTTTTTAAGAACATCCATATTTACATACATGGTGCTGAATGCAGCGCCTTGCGTAATACCGAATAGTATTCCTTTATATGTAAAGGCATCTTTATAACTTTGGGGAATATGTGCTGCAACTTCAAAATGACTTAAATCGCTCAAAAGTCCTGCGTCTACCATATCTCTGGTCAACGTATTATTGTTTACTTCTACCAGATCGGGTAAATCGTTTGCAGCTATTCGGGCGGATAGAAAATCGTCAAGCAACTCACCGACGCCCACGGCTTCAATATTAATCCATGGATAAGCCGCTTCAAATTTCTTTTCCACAACTTCCCAACCGTCGAGCCATTCTCCCATACCGAGAGCGGCTTCAATAGTTACAACATCTTTCGGAGTTTCTTTTTTACCGTTTGCGTAAGTACAAACCGCTGAAAGTAAAACAAACAATAAAATCGAAAAGATTTTTTTGATTTCTTTTTTCATTGTTCTCCCCCTGCAGATAACGGATTAATAAAATCTTTGTATAAAAAAGTATAAGGCCATTATATTGAACTGTCAATCAAAAAGGTGTTTGTTTCGATAATATTTTTGTTTTTTTTGATTGATTCAATCAGTTATCTTCTATGTGTATTTTCAAGCCCTTATTTTTTAATGCATGCAAAATTTGTTCGTTCGGGGCTTTGCCGGTAATGAGTTCATCAATTTGCTCCGGCGCAGCGTAAGAAATAAAGGATTTTTTATCGAACTTCGATGAAGATGATAAAACGTAGGCATGATCGGAGCATGAAAGCACGCAAGCATTAAGCCGGGATATTTCCGCCTCATTTGAGGTGAACCCCATATCCACGGATATGCCGTCACAACCGAAAAAGGTTTTTCCGAAATGAAAATTGCGGATATAGCGCTCGGTCAGCGGCCCTGAAAAATCTCTGCGGTTTGCGTTATATACGCCGCCGGTAAGAACAACCTTGCATAACGGCACTTCGGAAAGGATTTGCAGGTTTGCTATGGAATTGGTAACGATATTCAGCGGCAGCAAGTCTTCATTTTTTATGCGTTCGGCTAAAGCTGCGGCCATGTACGAAAGGGTAGTTCCGCAGTCAAGGTAAACGGTATCTCCGCTTTGTATAAGGGAAGCGGCATACATGCCTATACGCTTTTTTTCTTCACTATCTATTTTTTCTAATAAATCAAAATAATAGTGGTTTTTTTGTGCGGCTAGCCGAACTCCTCCGTAATCGCGGATAACTTTTCCCTGCATTTCAAGAAAAGTAAAAAATCTTCGTGCCGTCGCTTCCGAGATATTAAGTGATTTTACAGCTTGCTGTATGGTAATACGGCTATTCTGGCGGAGATGTTCCATTAATATTCGTTCGCGCCGTGCATATTTACTGTCAGGAATATTCTTTAGAGGTTCCGCCATAGGGTTATACTATAAGGCAGTTTTTGCATAAAGTCAATCATAAAAAAATAAAAAATGATTGACTTTGCATAAATATAGCTTGTATTACAGATTTTTTATAATAATTTGCGTAGTTCAAAAATATTATGATTTGTTCAATCATTTTTTATTGACAGAAATATGCTTCGGGTTTATAATTTTTTTAAAAGTTTTGGGGCGTATATGGACGAATATCTCATAGGTATCGATGTCGGAACAACAGGTGTAAAAGCGGCGGTTTTTTCTTCCGACGGGAATTGTCTGGGACGTGCCTATCAAACTTATCCGACGATTCATTCGGCCTTGCATGCGGCCGAACAGCTTCCTTCCGATTGGTGGAATGCGCTGGTTGCAACCGTACGCAGTGCATGCGGAAACCGTGAAACGGCCGGCCGCGTAGCGGCGCTTTCTCTTTCGACCCAAGGCGGCACGATTGTTCCGACGGACACTTCCGGAAACCCGCTGTGTCCCGCATTTGTATGGAATGACGGCCGGTGCGGTATGCAGCGTTTGCAATACGAAAAGACGTTCGGCAGCGAGCGAATGTATCTTACAAGCGGCTGGCATGCCGTCGACGGACTGCCGGCGTTTCAAATTAAGCGCTTGAGCGACGAAACACCGGAGTTGTTTCATAAAGCGGCATTGTTTCTTTCGGTTGCCGATTACCTAATTATGAAGCTTACCGGAAAAGCTTGTGTGGATTTTTCCAACGCCGGCATCAATCAGCTGATCGATGTAAAAAAAAGCGAATACGATTCCGATACGCTTTCTTGGCTCGGCATTACCGAAAAACAATTGCCTGCGCTTGTTCAATCGGGGCAAAAGATCGGCTGTTTGCAAAAAGAAGCCGCACGTGAACTGGGGCTGGATGAAAATGTTTGTGTTGTCGCCGGCGCACACGATCAATATGCGGCTATGCTCGGTGCGGGTGCGGTATCCGAAGGAACGGTTTTAATAGGAGCAGGAACCGCATGGGCCGCCTGCACTTTGTTCCGCGAACCGCATTTTGAAACCGGTTTTGCGCAGTCACGAGCAGCTTCAGGTTCGCAGTGGGGTTCTCTTGCTTCGCTTGCAAACGGCGGCGTGTGTTTGTCGTGGCTGAACGAAAAGGTTTTCGGCGGCATTCCTTACGAACAAATAGACCGAAACGCCGCGCAAAAGCCTGTCGGAAGCGGCGGTTTGTGTTTTTATCCGCAAAATGCCGATACCGGCTCTCTTAATGTTTTTTTTACCGGTATGCATTTGGGGCATGACCGTTACGATATGGCAAGGGCCGTTATGGAAGGGGTATCGTTTCAGATGTCGCGGATATTGCAACGGTTTGTGCTGCGAACGGATATAAAAAAAGTTGTTTTTTCGGGCGGTGCGGCAAAAAGCCGTTTTTGGAGTCAACTGACTTGTAATATGTTTGGACTTCCCTTATCGGTTCCTGCAATGCCCGATCTTCCCGTATCGGGAGCGGCCGTATTGGCCGGAGCGGGCTGCGGAATATTCGCTTCCGTAAAAGAAGGTATAAAAAAAATAAGCCCTGCGTACGATACGTATATTCCGGAAGAAGATAAAAAAGAGCTGTTTGCAAATCTTTGCCGGCAGTATCAAAAAAATGAGCATATAATAATTAAATGAGGAGTATAATATGAGTTTATTTGAAATGAAGCCTTTGGATCGTCGGATATACGAAGAAGAACTTAAAGATTTTCTTCCGCCGAAAATGATAGACATTCACTGCCATGTGTGGCTGTACGAGCTTTCCAGCGTAGGAAAGCCTCGGCCGGGAGAGCCGGTGCGTACTGTTGCATGGCCTTATTTGATCGCTAAAGACAACAGCATTGAAGATTTGCAGGAAAGTTACCGTTTGTTTTTTCCCGGGAAACAAGTAACACCTTTGTTTTTTGCAAGTACCAACCGGGATACCGCGGATGCATGTAATAACTATTGCCGCGAGTGCGTCGAAAAAACGGGATATCCTGCCTTATACTATTCCATGCCGGAACAAAGCGGAGAAGAGGTCGAGCGGAAAATCACCGAAGGGCATTTTTACGGCTTAAAGTCATATCTTAATCTTGCCCCGAATTATATTCCCGTAGAGGAAATCAGGGTGTTTGATTTTTTCCCGAAGCATCAGCTTAAAAAGCTGAATGAAATGGGCGCTCTTATGATGCTTCATATTCCGCGTTCGGGGCGATTAAAAGACCCGGTAAACATAGCGCAAATACTCGAAATTAAGCGCGAGTTTCCCCGTATCAGATTGATGATAGCTCATATCGGCCGGGCCTACTGCAAAGACGATGTAGGAGATGCCTTTGAACGCCTTGCCGAAGCGGATGATTTAATGTTCGAGTTTACCGCCAATACAAACGAGCATGTTATGACTAAGCTTTTGGAAGCGGTAGGACCTAAACGCGTAATGTTCGGAAGCGATTTGCCCGTGCTGCGCATGAGAATGCACCGTATCGAAGAAAACGGTACGTACATCAATTTGGTACCTCCCGGTTTATACGGAGATCCGAGCTTGGACCCGCATTTACGGGAAGTTTCTCCTGCGGAAGGCGAAAAACTCACGTATTTTATGTATGAAGAAATCTTGGCTTTTAAAAAAGCGGCGCAAAACGTCGGGCTTTCAGCCGCCGATGTCGAATGCGTGTTTTACGGAAACGCAAAAGAATTAATCGACGGCGCTTCAATGGATATATACGGGGAAAAACATAGATGGGAATAAGAGAAGAAGGCGCCGTTTTGCGCTATGCGGACGAGCATAAAGAAGAACTATTCGATGTGCTTTCCCGCTTGGTTAAAATCAATACGGAAAATTACGGGACTCACTGTAATGAAGCCGAGGGGCAAGCCTTTATACGCGAGTGGTGCGAACGCAAAGGATTCGAATATGAAATCTATTGTCCCGACTCCGTAGAAGGCATAAAAAATCATCCCGAATACCTTGCCGGCCGCGGAACGGACAAACGGCCGAATCTAACCTGCACGTATAAAAAAGGAAAGGGGCTTATGCTTGCCGCTCATATGGATACGGTTTTAATCGGCGAACGTTCGGCGTGGAGCGTTGATCCTTTGGGAGGAACCGTAAAAGACGGTAAACTGTTCGGCCGCGGTGCCGGAGACGATAAATGCGGCATTGCCGTAAGTATGTTTGCGTTTCAAGCCCTTCAAGACTTGGGCATACAAATCGATAAACCCCTTGCTTTTACCTCGTATGTAGATGAAGAAGACGGCGGCGGCGACGGCGCTCTTGCAACTTGTTTAAAATATCCTGCCGAAACCTATGTCAATTTGGACGGCGGAAATTATGAAATATGGACTGCCGGTTTGGGCGGCTGTGTGTATAACCTCAAGCTTTCGCTCGGGCATCCGACCGATAATGCCGCAACAGTGTTTGACGGTTTATACATTGTAAAAGAAGGCTTAAAAGAATTCGCCGCCGCGCGCCGCCGTGAACTGCACGAAAATCCTTTATACCGCGGCACCGATATGGAAGGTTCCGCATTCCGCTTTATCGGTATGCAGGTCGGAAAGGGGCATGTGGGAGCCGGCTCCGGAGAGCTTTCTTTTGTCATATATACCGACAAGAGCCAAAAAGAAGTTGAAGCTCAGTTAAGTGCGGCGCTCGAAAACGTGCGCGGGATTTTGGAAAAAAAAGACCTTCATTTGGCGGACTTTGTACGCACCTCCCGCTTTTTTCACTATGCGCCGAGTAAAGATACTTACGGAGCCATAGCGGAACTTCACCGTGCTGCCGAACAGGTGTCGGGAAAAAAGGTACGGCAAACAGGCGCCTGTCTTTCCGACCTTTCAGTATTTTTGGCGGCGGGTTCCGAAAGCAGCTTTAATTTCGGAATATTCAGAGATTTTTCCGTGTACGGCGGCGCGCACCAAGCGGATGAATATGTAGAATGCGAACAATTGCTTTGGGAAGCAAAAGCGTTGCTTTTGTTTATTGTCAGACATTGCCGCGGAACGGGAGCGGCTTAAAAAACGGGACAGGCATAAGGCCGTGTTGTTTTTTACACAGCCCGTAATATAAAAACTTAAGGAGAATGGAATGAGTAAGGAATTTTCATTTAAACCGGCCGCTTTTTTGCCCGTGCACGATGCTGCGGTGCTTGAAAAATGCCGGAATATCAAGCGCGACGATATGGAGTACACCAACGAGCACGGTTTTTCCGTAAAGGTTGTTCCCAATCCCACTTATTTGTTTATTGTCGATTGTTTTGAACGCATTAAAAAAAGCGATGAAGAAGATACGCATTTGACGATGATTTTTCCCAACCAGTGGCCCGAAGCGTATAAAACCATCGCTTTTTTATGCAATCAGCATAATGTAAGCTGTAGAAATGTAGACGCCTTCGCTATGGACGAATGGGCGGATGAAGAAGGAAACGTCGCTCCTCTTACTTACGGAGCGGGGCTCGGCTATTCTTTTAGAACACATTTTTACGGCAATATAAGAGAAGATTTGCGTCCGAGCATAGATCATTGGCATGTTTTTACGAACGGAAACGTCTTCGATTATTCAAAAATAATCGAAGACGTCGGAGAAGGAGGAGCCGACGTATGTTATTCGGCAACTGGCTGGCCCGGACACATTGCCTTTATAGATCCGCAGACAAAAGAATTTGCCGCCGATTCTCTTGAAGAATTTTTGACGTTCGGTTCGCGCCTTGTAACCCAGCATCCGCTTACAATTGCCGAAAATTCCCTCTTTGCTCCCATGGGCGCTTCGGGCGACGTGTATGCCGTGCCTCCGCGTGCCGCTACTATCGGACCGAGAGATATTGCCAATGCGCGCGACCATTTCGATATGCACAGCATAACCTTTATCGGCGGCGATTCGTGGCAGCGTATGATTTCCCGCTTAACCTTATACGGGCCCGTATCCATGCAATGCCCCTCGTCAATCATTCAACTGTTTCCGGGCACCTGCTATGTAAGCGAAGTGCTTGCAAAGCCGATTACTTATTGGCAGTACGGCCAGGACGTCTACAGGGCATAAGGGAGTATCTATGAAACCCGTAATCAAAACTCCCTTTTTTGAAATCGGCACTAAAAATTATATTTGGGGAGATAAAGTATTGGAGCTTGCCCTTGCTGCGGATACGGCCGCACGGGACTACGACATAGACGTGCTTTTTACCTGTCCCGTAACCGAAATTCGCCGCGTAGCCGAGCGTATCGAACGCTTGGTAATCCTTGCGCCCTATATGGACGTTTTGCGGCCGGGGCGCGGTATGGCGGACATATTGCCCGAAGCTCTTAAAGACGCCGGAGCGCGCGGCGTTATCGTCAACCACTGCGAAAAACCCATGTCGATACCGCAGATTAAACAAACGATTGAACGTGCGGCCGAACTTGATTTTTTAGTATTCGCTTGTGCGGATACGATTGCCGAAGCAAAGGCCGTCGCTCAGCTTCACCCGGATATTTTAAACCCCGAACCCTCCGAGTTTATAGGAGGCGGCAGCGGGCAGGTGAGCAGTTTGGATTATGTACGCGAAACCGTCCGGCAAGTTAAAGCGGTGTATGCCGACATATTGGTTGAACAGGCGGCGGGAATTACAAAGGCGCAGCAAGTGTACGATTTTATTATGGCCGGAAGCGATGCTGCGGGCGCCGCGTCCGGAATTGTAAATGCCGCCGACCCCGTGAAAACGGCAGTCGATATGATTGCCACCGTCCGCCGTGCCGCCGATGATTTAAAGTCGGCTTGTTGTAAGGAGAAAAAATAATATGGTATACCGAGAAGCGCTTACGCTGCAATCCAACGATAAAATCTGTACATTTCATGACATAACGGAAGATGTCCGCTGTATTGTCGGACGTTCGGAAATTAAAGAAGGAATCGTTTCGGTTTATTCCCATCACACTACATGCAGTATCGTCATTCAAGAAGACGCATTCGATATGTCCATGACCGGACTTCAAACCATGCAGCAGGATTTTGTCGATATATTCGATGCAATCGTTCCCGTATGCAAACGTGAAGGAATGTATCTGCATCCGCAAAAAAAAGCGCTCGCGTTTGCCCTTGAACACGGCGAAGATGCACGCGGCTGTCATAATACGGATGCGCACCTTCGTTCGGCACTCATAGGCAGAAGCGAATCCATTACTGTAATCGGCGGTTTGCCGGACTTGGGCGATTTCGGGCGAATTTACTTTGTCGATTTCGATCAAACCCGTGCCAGAAAACGGACCGTACAGGTTACGGTTTTAGGGGAAAAATAAATATGAAAACGAATGCCGAAAAAGCGGCACTGGACAGAATCGGATGTGCGTTCGATATTGAAGCTAATGCCGTTATGCATGAAAAAAGCATTATAGACCCCGGCCTTATTATCCGCACCGCAAAAATGTTAATGAATGCGCCCCGTATCGGAGCAAGCGGCTGCGGGCATTCGGGTATTGCCTGCCGCCACTTTGTGCACCTTATGTGCTGTATTGACCGGAGCGCCCGTTTTCTTTCTCCGGCGGAAGCGAATCACGGCGCAATGGGCTTTTTGCAAAAGGGCGACGTTATGCTTTTTGCTTCGCGCGGCGGTATGACGGAAGAACTTTTGCCGCTTTTGGATATTTGCAAAACGAAAAAAGTGAACATAATTACGTTGACGGAAAACACCGAACGTACGCTGGCCCAAAACGCCGATATCGTGCTTCCGTTTTCAGTCGAAAAAGAAACCGATAAGTATAATTGCCAGGGAACGGCGAGCTTTACCGTGCAGTGTGTTCTTTTTGATATTATCCAGGCTGCAATGATTGAATTAAGCGGCTTTGAAAATAAAAACTTCGCGCTGAATCATCCGGGCGGGGCTGTCGGCAAGCGGCTTACGGGTGAAACCGGCAGGAAAGCGAATCGGTAAAGCGGATTTTACCGATAAAATTGATTTTATAGGAACGGTAATGGAAACGATGCAAAAAACGAAAAAAAAACATATGAATAAAATACAGCGCCGGGAAAACCTTGCAGGGTTTTTGTTTATTTTGCCTAATTTAGCGGGTTTTATTGTATTCACCGCTTTTTCCGTTTCGTTTTCTTTTGTGATGAGCTTAACCGATTGGAGTATGATCAAAAAATTTTCCAATATAAAATTCCTCGGCCTATCCAACTTTATCGAACTGTTTACCGATAAATGGTTTTACGCATCGATACTGAATAATTTACAGTTTTTGTTGGTAATTCCGATTACGATTTTTATTGCCATGCTTTTGGGCTTTCTTATAAACGATAAGATTTTCTTTAAAAGAACGTTCAGGACGATTTTATACCTGCCAAATATTACCAGCACGGTTGCCATTTCGGTAGTGTGGTTTACCATGTTCAATCCGCGTCTTGGTCCCGTTAATAACCTGCTCAGAACTTTTGGAGTTACCGACCCGCCGCAGTGGCTTGCCAGCACTTTTTGGGCAAAGCCCACAATCGGTTTTCTTATGATTTGGAAGCAAGTCGGTTATTATTCTCTATTGTATCTTGCCGCGCTGCAGAGTATTCCTTCGCAGCTTTACGAAGCCGCCGATGTTGAAGGTGCTTCTACCGCACAGCAGTTCTTTAAAATCACTATTCCGCTTTTATCTCCGACAACGTTTATGCTTAGCGTTATGTCGGTAATTGCTGTGTTTAACGACTGGTCATTAATTCAAATTATGACGAACGGCGGACCGGGTATTTCAACATATACGGTGGGTTTTTATATTTACTATGCGGCATTTAAAAAGAACAGAATGGGATATGCGTCGGCAATTGCTTGGATGCTGCTTGCGCTTATTATGATTTTTACCGTTTTGCGTTTCCGCATTGAAAAAAAACGGGACTTTTAAGGGAAAAACGATGAACAAACCAAAATCATATCAAACGTACCGCTTTATCAAAAAATCGTTGCTAACCCTTCTTATGATTTGCATTACGCTGACTATGCTGCTTCCCTATCTTTGGATGATGTCCAGTTCATTTAAAGATTCCGTGAGCATGTTCGATTTTCCTATCCGTTGGATTCCGTTTCCTCCCGATTTTTCAGGTTATCAAAAAGTGTGGGCGGAAAACTCTGATTTTATACGCTTTTTTTTGAATTCAATTAAGGTTACGGCTCTTGCCTTATGCGGTACTTTTTTTTCCTGTACAATGGGCGGTTATGCATACGCAAAAATCAATTTTAAAGGCCGCGATAAATTTTTTATGCTTAAATTGGCGACAATGATGCTGCCGGCCCAAATTACCATGCTGCCCAATTTTATGATTTTCAAATGGCTTGGATTGCTGGACACCCATACGGCACTGTGGCTTCCGTTTTTTCTCGGTCAGCCGTTCGGAACTTTTTTAATGCGGCAGTACTTTATTAAAATACCCAACGATTTACTGGACAGCGCCAAAATAGACGGAGCAGGGCAGTGGAAAATTTTTTGGACGGTTGCCTTGCCGCTTGCTCAAGCTGCGGTATCCATGCTTTTGTTTTTATATTTTGTTTCCGCATGGAATTACTATGACGGGCCGCTTATTTACATCAGAAGCGTTGCAAAATATACGCTTCCTTTAGCCGTTAAGTTTTTTACCAACGAATATGATACGAATTATACGGCAATGCTTGCGGCTGCGGTTTCCATGTCGCTTCCCGTGATAGCGGTGTTTATTTTTTTACAGCGTTTTATTATTGAAGATATTACTTCAACGGGGTTGAAGGGATAAAGTATTTTTAAAAGGAGGAAACGATGAAAAGTTTCAAAGTTTTAGCGGCTCTTATATGTGCCGTGCTGCTGCTTTCCGTATCGGCATTTGCGGGCGGAAAAGGAGAATCCGATTCTGCCGGTAAGGAAAAAGTTATTTGGGCTGCATACGGCTATCTCGATGAAGGGAAGGCGGATAGAATTAAAGCCGATTTTGAGGCAAAATATCCGCAGTATGAAGTCGAATACGTAGATTTAGGCAGCACTGACTATTTAGTTCGCCTTGATACCGCGCTCGCCGGAGGGGAACGCTACGATATGTGCCTTTCGATGTCTGCAAGTGATTATGTTCCGCGCGCTAAAGAAGGTTTGTACGTGCCGATTGAAAAATATTTAACCGATGCAGGCTACGATCTTGAAGATGCGTTCGGCAGCGGTATCAAAGCGTCTTATATCAATAAAAAGCTCTACGGTCTTCCCTATACAAAGGGCGGTTTTTACGTGTTTTACAATAAAGATATGTTTGACGCCGCCGGCATTCCCTATCCGACAAACGATTGGACATGGGCCGAATTCGAACAAATTGCAAAAAAATTGACAAAAGACGGCGTGTACGGGGCGAACGTACATTTAACATGGGGATACGATATAGAAACGCTTCCTGCTAAAATGGCCGGCTGGACTCCCTTTGCAAACGGTGATATTTACAAAGCGAATATGACCGATAAACGGCTGAAAGACGCTTTGGAAATGTGGTATAGAATGCAAAGGGTCGATAAATCGGCGATTCAGCTTTCTACATTTAAAACGGAGCAAATAGGCAGCCGCGTACCTTTTGCAAAAGGTCAGGCTGCGATGCTGCTTTCAAACTGGTGGTCGGCAACATGGATGATGAATGCCAAATTCGGCACGGCCGACGGCAAAAATATGATGAATTTCAAAATCGGCGTCGTTAATATTCCCAGACCGAATACAAAGGTTCCCAACAATTTGAACTCTACGGAACTCGATTGGTATTTTGCGGTTCCGACGACGGCAAAGAACCCCAAAGGCGGGGCTTTGCTCGCTATGTTTATGATTACCGAAGAATGGCCTAAGTTGGGAACTTTATCGTCTTACCGCCATGAAGATTTGAATGTTTTTATGAAAAAGTTCGTAACCTATAAGGCAAAGGACGGAACACTTCATACGATGACCGCTTATGATGCCGAATTCGTTAAAACTGTAATGGGCGGTTGGACAGAGCCTATTACCGCGTATTATAAAACCGATGCACGGGCAAATCCCGAAGGTCTTGCTCAAGCGAACGAAATATACGGTCAAGAACGCGAACTATATTATAACGGCGAGCAGGATATAGAAAAAACAATTGCTTCAATGCAAAAACGCCTTCAAGCGGAACTCGACGCTCAAAAAAAGGCAAAAAAATAAGGTTTTGATTGCATACGGGCTGTCTGAAAACAAAACCGCTTTTAGACGGCCCGTACTGTAATCATTGCAAAGGACATACTATGCGCTTTTTACAAAAAATCATCGTACAGGAAGACGGAAAATACCTTGCCTTCCCGAGTATTACAAAATTAAAAAACGGAAGATTTTTATTGGTGTATCGGCAGGCGGCGGACAGGCTGAGCGAATATAAAAAAGTGACGCATGTTGATCCTACCGCTCGGATTATGATGCGCTTTTCGGACGACGAAGGAGAAACCTGGGGAAAAGCCCGTGTTTTGTATGAAGATGAAATGAGTGAACAAGACCCTTGTGTAAACACTCTTTCCGACGGAACCCTTATTCTTACTTTTTTCCGTTGGAAGGTTGTTCCGAAAGAAAAAAAAGCGAGTTTAGGTAAAGCTTTCGGGGCATACGGGCGCATAGTGTTCGACACATGGGCCGCCGTTCATGTAGGGACCCTGTGCTTGCGTTCCGCCGACAACGGCAAAACATGGGAAGGTCCCTTTCCGATAAAAGACCCGTCAAGGGAAGGCGCTTTGTCTATGCGCGGCAACATACTTGAAACTTCCGACGGAACTCTTTTTGCCGCTTTGTACGGTATGCGTACCTTAGGCGGCGTTACCGGCTGCGTTGTTATGCGCTCCGACAACAAGGGAAAAACATGGAAAAAAGCCGGCGATATTCCGGGAAAAGCGGGGGTACAGTTTTTTGAACCCTTCCTTTACATGAGTCCCGATAACAGACTTTATATTCTTATGCGCACCCATAAGGTCGGGCCGTGCAATAAGGTAGGAGATTACGACAATCTTCATGTTTCATATTCGGATGATATGGGAAAGCATTGGGTACGTCCCGTTCGTACGGATTTGTACTGCCCGAACCCCATTCATGTCCGCCCTATGGGCGATAAACTTTTATGTACTTACGGACAAAGAAGTGACCCTAAGGGCATAGAAGGTCTTTTAGTCGATACAATGCGGCCGGAATTTTCTTCCAAAGACGCATTCGTTCTCAGAAAATGCGGAAAAGCAGAAGATTTGGGTTATACCTTTGCTACCGAACGAAAAGACGGTTCGGCGATTGTAGTCTATTATATGACCGATACTTCTCATAAAACTTGTATCGGCGAAACAATAATTGAAGGGAGAATAGTAAAATGAAGCTTTATCAAACAGCAGTGGAAGTACAGTCCGACGGCGGACATCCGACATTTCACAATGTTACGGAACAATTAAAAAAAGCGCTTGCCGACAGCGGGATCAAAAACGGACAAGTGACAGTGTATTCGCACCATACTACTTGTTCCGTATTAATCCAAGAACAAAGCCACGACAAAACCTTTTTCGGCCTTGAGTATCTTCAGCAGGATATGTGCGACATAATGGAAAGACTGATTCCCTCATGCCGAGTAGAAGGGCAATACAGGCATCCCGGTCCCGAACATGTCGAATTCGGCAACAGCGTAGGAGAACCCGGTCCGTGGACGAGTCTTAATACCGACGGACACCTTCGTTCCGTATTGTTCGGCCGCTCTGAAACCATAGTTATTGAAGACGGAAAAATCGACCTCGGTCAGTTCGGTTTTGTGTATTTTGTTGATTGGGATCAAATACGTGCTCGGAAACGACAGGTAAAATTCTCATTTATCGGGGAATAGCCGAAAAATATGAAAAATAAAATATTCAAAGGTATCATGAGCGCGCTTGTTACGCCGCTGGATGAAAACGGAAAATTGCGCGTCGATGCGGTACAAAAACTCATAGATTGGCAGTTAAGCAAGGGAATCAACGGGTTTTATATCTGCGGCGGTACCGGAGAAGGCCCCGTGTTGGGAAAGCACATTCGGATGGAGATGGCTGAAGTTGCCGTCGACGTATGCCGCGGTCGTGCTAAGATTATAGACCACATCGGTTCAATAAATATGGATGACGTTGTTGAATTGACCGAACATGCAAACCGCATAGGAGTCGATGCCTTGTCTTCTTTACCGCCGAATTTTTATTTTCATCATTCCGAAGAAGAATTGATAGATTATTATAAAAAGATTTCCGATCATACGGATAAGCCTATCATTGTGTATGCGACCGGTATGCTCGGCGGCATGGATGTGTGCGGTTTAATGGAAAAACTTATACATGTTCCTCACATTATAGGCGCAAAGTATACTATGCCGGACTACTATCTGATGCATCGGCTTTCGGAACTGAACGGCGGCGATATCAACATTATTAACGGCCCGGACGAAACGCTTTTATGCGGTCTTATTATGGGAGCGGACGGAGGCATAGGAACTACATACAATCTTATTCCGGATTATTACGTGCATATATATGACGCATACAAAGCGGGCGATATCGAAGAAGCAAAAAAGTGGCAGTTCAAAGCCAATCGGATTATCGAAATACTTATTCGCCACAGTTCTTACGGAGCGATTGGAGCGGTTAAAGAAGCGCTTACCTTTATGGGACTCGATGCCGGTCATGCGGCAGCTCCTTCAAAGCCGATGCTCAAAGAGAATGTCGGCGCATTGATGAAAGAATTGCACACTGCTGGCTTTGAATGGAGCTGAGCAGCCGAAAACGATTTTCGGCTATGGCCGGTTTGTAAACAGAAATTATAAAAGGAGGTGATAATATATTTTGAATAAAGCCGAATGTGCCGTACAGTTAGCGGCCGTGTCGGAACAGGTTTATTGCTGAAATCTTTTTAGGAGGACAAAATGAAAAAGAACGGGTTATTTTTGTTGACGACGGCTATACTTACCGTAGCAGTTATGCCTCTTGCAGCAGCGGGTGCTAAAGATGAAGCTTATAAAAAAGAAGGGCAGGAACAGGTTTTGCATCTTGCTTATAATAGGGAAAGGAATACGTATAACAGTTATGATTTTGTTTATCCGTGGACCGATACCAATCTTACCGGCAACCTTATGTGGTTAACCCTTTTACAGGCGGATAACAAGCTTAAGGTTTCGGGTCCCGAAATTATGAAAAATTGGGAAATAAAGGATAACGGATGCACGATTGTTATGACGATTCGAAAAGATCTCAAATGGTCGGACGGTAAACCGATTACCATGGACGATGTAACATGGACGCTCGGCCGTATGTGTAAAGACGGTATTTACTGGGCCTATGTTACAAATGCGCTTAAATACATAGAAGGGTTTGAAGATTATAAAACGGGCAAAACGAATTGGATAAAGGGTATTCAGGTAAACGGCGATACATTAACTATAAAATTAACCGCCCCCTATGTTTCTTTTGTGGATTTGATGTGCCAAGTTGCTCCCCTGCCGAAACATATATATGAAAACTGCGCCTTTGAAAACAACGGTTTTAAAACCGATCCTATTTGGCGTACGATTCCGGTAAACAGCGGTATGTTTGTCATCAAAAAACATGTGCCGGGAAGTTATTATATTCTTGAACCGAATCCCTACTATAAAGATAAAACACCCAAAATCAAAAAAATCTTGTGCACCGTTACTTCGGATTTTTCCATTGCCGCCCGTTCCGGTATTACGGATTTTTTTATGGCAAACGATGCGGAAACTTATCACGCTATGCAAAAAACGCCCGGCTTTGAATTAAAAGTTGTTCCGACGATTTTTTTCCGCTTTTTATTGTTTAACTTTTTCGATGCGGCGGGGAAAGAAAAAAATATTATCGGCGATTGGCGTACAAGAAAAGCTATTGCAATGGCAGTCGACTGGAATACCGTTATTAAAGGTTTGTATGGGGAGCAAGCTTCTTTAACGCAAACCGGTGTACTTTCATCGGACAAAAATTATGCGGGAGACTGGTATAAATATGATCCGCAGGGTGCAAAAACTTTATTACAGCAAGCCGGTTACAATTTTAATCATATTTTAAAGATTTACTATTATTACAAAGATCAAACATCGATTGACGTTATGGATGCAATTGCATATTACTTGGGGCAAATCGGCGTAAAGTGCGAAGCAGTGTATACTTCAAATCCGGTAGGGGATGTTTTTGAAGGAAGAAAGCATGATCTTGCATATTTCGGTCTTTCCGCATATGATAATCTTAGTTGGTATCAAATGTATTTGCGTGAAAACATGAACTGGATGATTCCCGCCCGCGATCTTTTTAAAGATGAAGTTGCCAAACTCGAACAAGCGTATACGCCGAAAATGGTAGCGGCACAGCTTGCCGTACTGCAAAAGATGGATAGGGACAATGCTTTTTTCCTTCCTGTCTATACCGTCAACCAGCAGATATGGAAAAGTTCAAAACTCAGCATCCCTGAGAACACGTTGGGAAACTTTTGGTTTTTCTTCGATTATAAATTTGAAGAATGGGAAATAAAGTAACGGTTCCCGGGCTATCTTAAAAGTAAGTTACTTTTGAGATAACTGCGGATTGGCTTTAGTTTAGGCGGCAGGAAGGCAAATCTGCCGCCTAAATTTTGCAGGGAGAGTGAACGGACATGTTCAAATATGTTGCAAAAAAAGCGGCTTTAACCGTCGGTATGATTCTCATTGTGAGTTTGATTATTTTTGTCGCATTAAACAATACCGGTGTAGATCCGGTGCTTTATACTATGGATATGACTACATATAACGCGGAAATGGCTCAACAAATACGGGAATCGCTGGGCTTGGATGCTCCGCTTATGGTCCGCTATTTCCGTTGGTGGAACAATATGCTGCACGGAAATTTCGGATACAGTATTGCAAAAAAATTTCCAATCCGTGACGGTTTGATTTCCAAATGGCCGGCGTCTTTGGAGTTGTCCGTATCGGCCTTTGTTTTATCCACTGTTTTCGGTATTTTACTCGGTATGCTTACCGCTTTTTACCAAAACGGTATTTTGGATTATGTCGGCCGGGCATTTGCCGTTTTCGGGAATTCCATGCCGGAATACTTTTTTGCTCTTATTTTAATTCAAATTTTTTCGGTACAACTGGGCTGGCTTCCGAGCGGGGGACGGTTTCCGGTAGGTGCCGCAGGCTTTTTGAACCGTTTACCCAATATGATATTGCCCATAACGGCTATGACCGTTCCAATGTGCGGCAATTTAATGCGCTATACGCGCAACACAATGCTCGATGCGGCAAATCAGGAATATGTAAAAACGGCGCGCAGCAAAGGGTTGCCGGAATGGAAGGTTTATACAAAACATATTTTCAGAAACAGCCTTAGGCCGATAGTAACCGTTTTATTGTTCAGATTAACTCTGCTTGTCGGCGGCTCTGTTGCAATAGAAACCATTTTTAGTTGGCCGGGCGTAGGTCCCGTATTGACCGCATCCGTTACCGCATGCGATTATCCTGTGGTTATGGTTTCCACTTTGATGACCGCCGTTTTAATGCTCGTAATCAGTTTTTTAATCGACTTAAGCACCGCTTTATTGGATCCGCGCGTCAGATTGGAGGTATAAGGTGGAAAAAACCGTATCTCAATTTACCGCAGCAAAAAAAGCCGGTACCAAACTTTGGAAAAAACGAATTAAAAAATTTTTAAATAATAAGCTTGCCGTCTTTGGCTTTACCGTTATCTTTCTTTTTTTTATATGCTCGGCTTTTGCCCCGCTGATTACAAACTATGATCCGCTTGAACCGAATTTTAAAGCGACATTATCTAATCCAAGTAAAGAACATTTTTTCGGAACAGACAACATGGGCAGAGACCTTTTTACAAGAATATTGTACGGCGGCCGTACTTCAATGTTAATAGCCGTTACCAGCTCGCTTTTGGGAAGCGGTATCGGCTTGATTATCGGTGCTGTCGGCGGATTTTACGGCGGACTTATAGATAAATTATTTGTCAGAATTTCGGAAATTATGTGCTGCATTCCGCAGTTGATTTTGGTTTTGGTTGTTATGGCTTTTATCGGACCCGGAATGTTCAATCTTATTTTTATTTTTGCCCTTACCGGATGGACGGGAACCTTTCGTCTTGTCCGCGCAGAGTATATTGCAAAAAAAGAAGAAACCTACGTTAAAGTATGCGAAGCCTTCGGTATGAGCAAGGCAAAAATTATGTTTAATCAGATTCTTCCTTCGGTTTTGACCATTGTTATCGTACAAATAACGATGAATATTCCCGGCTATGTTATGTCTGAGGCAAGTTTAAGCTTTTTGGGTTTCGGTGTTCCCATGTCCGTACCGACGTGGGGAACTATGCTCAATGCGGCAAAATCCGCCAAAGTTATTTTGTACAATCCCGCCGTGTGGATTGCTCCGGGTATGGCGATTTCTTTATTCGTTCTTGCAGTCAATTTTTTCGGCGACGGGTTAAGAGATGTAATGGATCCGAAACAACAATAGGGAGAAAACAGTGGCGGACGATATTATTCTTGATGTAAAAAATCTTAATACGAGTTTTTTTGTTGACGGTAAAGAAGTTCATATTATAAAAAACGTATCCTTACAGGCAAAACGGGGCAAAACCTTAGCTCTTGTAGGGGAATCCGGATGCGGAAAAAGCGTTACCATGCATTCGATTGTGCGTATGATGCCGAAAAATGCAAGGGTAAAATCGGACTATGTTTTGTACCGTTCATTAAAGGGAAATATAAGAAAAGAATACCGGCTTGATTTAATGTCAAACTATGGAAAAGATATGCGCCGTCTGCGAGGCACCGAAATATCCATGATTTTTCAAGACCCAATGGCTGCATTGAATCCCGTATATCGTGTCGGCAGTCAAGTTATGGAAGGCCTTTTGGAGCACAACCCTAAAATGAAAAAAAAAGACGCGCAGACTGCAGTAATCGAAATGTTTGAAAAATTGGGAATTCCCGATCCCGTTCGGCGCATAAACGATTTTCCTCATCAATTGTCGGGGGGCATGAAACAAAGAATCATTATCGCCGTTGCAATGATATGCAACCCCGAAATTATCATTGCCGATGAACCTACGACGGCTTTGGACGTAACGATTCAAGCTCAAATTATGGAGTTGATGAAAAAACTTCAAACGGAATTCAATAAAACGGTCATTATGATTACCCATAATATGGGACTTGTTGCTGAAATGGCCGACGATGTTGCCGTTATGTATATGGGCAGAATTGTCGAACGGGGCAGTGTTTCGGATATTTTCAGTGCTCCCATGCATCCGTACACGCAGGCACTTTTTAAATCCGTACCCGTTTTGGGTGTAAAGGACGGTAAGGAGTTGACGACAATTGCAGGCAGCACTCCCGACCCTGCAACACTCGGTCCCGGCTGCGAATTTGCCGACCGCTGTCCCTTTTGCACGCATGCATGTACCGAAGCCGAAATTCCGAGCATTTACATATCCGAAAACCATGAAGTAAGATGTCTTAAGGCGGCAAAAAATGGATAAAACGATTATCCGCATTAACGATGTAAAAGTATGGTTTCCCCGTACAAAGGGCTTTCCCAAGCGTATCGTAGGCTATGTAAAAGCGGTAGACGGAGTCAGCTTCGATATTTATCGCGGCGAAACGGTCGGCATTGTAGGCGAATCCGGCTGCGGAAAAACAACTTTGGGAAAAGCAATAATGCTGTTGGAAAATATAACGGACGGCAGCGTATCGTATAATATCGGCGGAGAATATCGGAATATACAATCGTTTAACCGCAAAGAATTGTTTTTATTCCGCAAAAGAATCCAAATGATATTTCAAGACCCTTATTCCGCATTAAATCCGATGAAAAAGATTTATACGGCATTGGAAGAACCTTTGTTGATACACGGGGTAAAAAACAAATCGGAACGTGAAAAAATTATGGAAGAAGTGTTAAAAAGCGTAAATATTCCGATTGATTATATTTATAAATATCCTCATGAATTTTCCGGCGGACAAAGGCAGCGGCTTTGCATTGCGCGCGTTCTTCAAGTACGGCCGGAGGTAATAGTGTGCGATGAAATCGTTTCGGCTTTGGATGTTTCCATCCAAGCTCAAGTTCTTAATTTAATGAAGCGAATACAGCGCGAGCGGCTTTTAACCTATGTGTTTATCGCACACGATTTATCGGTGGTTCAGTATATGAGCGACCGCATTGCGGTTATGTATCTCGGCTCTATTGTGGAATTAGCCGATACTAAAGAACTGTGTTCACATATTTTGCACCCCTATACCGAATCCTTGTTTTCGGCAATACCGATACCGGTTCTCGGACGCAAAAAAAATCGCATTATCCTTAAAGGAGACGTTCCCAGTCCCATTACCAAGCCTTCCGGCTGTGCTTTTCATGAACGATGTGCGCATTGTATGGAGATTTGCAAAAAGACGGCACCGACGCTTAGTCCTTACAAAGATTCATCGCATTTGGTAGCCTGTCATTTATACGATACCGATGTTCAAAAGGAAAAAAATAATGGCATACGGCAATAGAATAAAATTACCCCTGTTTGACGATTATTGGATCGATTTTAGGCGCGGTACCATACGGCGGTGGTTTTCGCCCGAATACGTCAGTACGGCTCCATGGGGGCCCTACGGTTCGATGTTTTATGACCCCAAAAGAAAAAAGTACCGCTTATATTATGAAGACTTGATTTCAAAAGAAAAAGACAGTATCCGCCGGCTCAAACTGTGTGAAAGCGAGGATATGCTGCATTTTGATTCCGTTTTAGGCTGCGACGGAACGGACACAATCTATAAAGCCGGTTCGGGTTTGCACGGCTGCACGGTTTTTTACGACAAATGGGATAAAAATCCTTTGCGGCGCTATAAGCTGTGCGGCATGATGGATGTAAAAGCAAAAGATTATGATAAAAAAGACGGCGGCTGGATAGGTGTGGAAATCGCTTTTTCTTCCGACGGCATTAATTGGATACGGCATCCGGAACTTGTCGCCAGTCCGCAAACAAGCGATGCTTTAAATAAACTCATCTATAACCCCGTAACCGAAGAATACGACCTTTTTCATCGTGCAGCGTTTATAGACCGAAGAATATCGGTGCGCTCTTCAAAGGATTTAGTGCATTGGAGCGATGCACGGATTATTTTACAGCCCGGAGCGCAGTATAATGACGGTTTTACGGGGATGCAGCATTACAGTATGACCGCCTCGTATATGGACGGCATTTTTTACGGTATGCTGTGGCGCTATAATACTTGCCTTTACAATATCGATTATTCGCGGATGTTCGGCTTTATCGAGCCGGAACTTGTGTACAGTTATGACGGAAAAGAATATGTATATACGACCGGCAAACCCTTAATCGAACGTCCCTATCCCCCGCAAGCCGGCTGTGCGGGCCTTGCTCCCATCGATATGTGTGAAAGCGTTGACGGTACCTGTTATTATATTATGTGCTGGGGGCCGGTTATCGTTCACGATATAATGAAAAAAAACAAAGTGTTCCATGAAGAATGTGAAGCACGGGGTATAAACGGCGGAAATCCCATATACCGAATTCGTAAAGACGGTTTTTGCGGAATCGAATCGGTAGGAAAGGGCGGGTTGATTATTACAAAAGGATTGGAATTGATAGAAGATGATCTTGCTTTTAATATTCGTGCCGGTTGCGGTTTTGTTCGATTCGGAATAATGAATATCAATGGCAAGTTTTTTCAAGGTTTTTCTTTGGATGATTGTGTCCCTTTGGGTTTTGATGATGATACTGCACATCGGCCGAAGTGGAAAAAACACAACATTAAAGAAGTGCTCGGCAAACAAGTACGAATTGTTGTTGAATTGAATACGGCAATCTTGCATTGCATTTCGGCAACGGCTCGGCCTTTTATGAAGCAAAGACAATGCAGTTTTGCTTGTCCCGACGGTATTGAAGAGTAAAATATGAAAACGGTTTTTATTACCGGCGTGTCCGGAACCATGGGATCCGAAGCTTTAACGCAAATTGCGCAGACGGGAAAATTTCTGTGCCGCGTTCTTTTGCGCCCGAAAAAGGCGAATATGCGGTTGGCAAAAAAACTTCAAAAAAATGCTCTTATTGAAGTGCTGTTCGGCAATATACAAAATTACGGCGATTGTCTTGCCGCCGTAAAAGGCGCCGACTATGTGCTTCACTGTGCGGCGATTATTCCGCCGGCAGCCGATCACAATCCCGACGAAACGTTCCGCACCAATTGGCTCGGAACCGAAAACCTGCTCGAAGCCGTAGCCGACAGCGGCCAAATCGAAAAGACCAAATTCGTTTATATCGGCACGGTCGCAGAATACGGGAACAGAACGTTCAAGCATCCGTGGGGCCGCGTCGGAGATCCGCTTATGCCGAGCGCGTTCGACGTATACGCGGCGAGTAAGGTAAAGGCCGAACGTGCGGTTATCGAATCACCCCTGTGCTGGGTGTCGCTCCGTCAAAGCGGAATCTTATACGACCGTGTGCTTTTAAATAATATGCACGACGGACTTATGTTCCATACCTGCTGGAATGCTCCGATCGAATGGGCGACGGCGAAAACGTCCGGCTTGTTTTTAAAAAATCTGGTCGAAAAAGATTCGGACGGAACTCTCGGCGCCGATTTTTGGAAAAAAGTCTACAATATCGGAAACGGAAATGCCGCCCGCGTTACAGGATTTGAAACGCTCGACCGCGGCTTTAAAATGATGGGACGGAGCGCTGTCGAAATCTTCAAGCCCGAATGGAATGCAATCCGCAATTTTCATTGTATGTGGTTTGCCGATTCTCGCGTGCTGAACGATTACCTCGATTTTCAGCATGAAGGTTTTGAAGAATTCTTTTCAAGACTCGAAAAAAAACTCCGGTATTTTAAACTGGGAAAACCCTTTCCGCGCCTGATACGGCATTTTGCTCTTATGCCGCTTTTGCGCACGAACAACGCGCCGGCCTTTTGGATTTCGCACAATCTTACAAAACGGGTCAACGCTTTTTTCGGTTCGCTCGAAGCGTACCGCGCGATCCCGCGCAGCTGGGAAAAATTCCCCCTGATGTGCAAAAATCAAAATCCGGAAACGGGCGCTTTTTTGGATTACGAAAAATTAAAGGATGAATCTTTAATCGAACAAAACGGTTTGCTTTTAAATCACGGCTACGATGAAACGAAAAAGACCGAAGAGCTCGGTATTACAGATGCAAAACAGGCGGCGGTTTTCCGTGGCGGAAAGTGCGTAAGCAAAACAATGATAAAGGGAGATATGTACAGTCCCTTGCAATGGCAGTGCCATAACGGCCACCGCTTTAAGGCAAGTCCGTACTTGGTTTTAAAAACGGGACATTGGTGTCCCGACTGCTGCAGCTGTCCGCCGTGGAATTTCGGCGAGCTTGCAAAACATATTCCGTTTTATGCGCAGCTGTGGTACGACGATCACGGAAAAGACGAAACCGAATTGTATTCGGCCGAAGACGGTCGCGATATTTTGGCCTATGAAAAATCAACACGCTTCTGAAAACAAATGCTTCACGTCGAGAACGTGTGTTTTACCGGCCGCTGGCAATCAATACAAAAACGGAATAATACGCTTCGGTTTATAGTGCGACACTTCGGCGGGGAACGTTTCGGCGTATTTTTTGTAAATCGTATCGGAGCGCGGCACCAAATTGCATGCAGTCCAAAAGACAAATAAAAAGCCTGCCGACGACCATGTTAAAACGGCAAAGCCGAGCCATTCGACCAATTCGCCGAAATAGTTTGCGCTCGTAATATAGCGGTACATTCCGCGGGACGGATAGTAATGCTTGCTGCTCCCGTTTTTCCTCAGCGAGCGGATATAGGAATCTGAGCTTATGTTGATAAACATGCCCGCAAAAAATAGAACCGCACCGGCAATAAAACGCGGATCCGAAAGCCAGCTTCGATTGTACATTTCTGCAGGCGAAAAATAAAAAATCCACAAGCCGATCAAAAGCGCATTTACAGTGTTGAAGAGCATGCCCATCGCTACGATTGTAATCGGCATTTTGCTTTTGCCCTTAAGCAGCGCCGGAAAAATAAACGTGCGCTGTATATAGTGAAGGATAAAAAAAGAAGCAAGCGTCCCGCGCACCGGCCGGTGTTCATAGTCGAGTGTGTACAGCAAATAAAACATAACGATGAGCGTCGGACATTCCATAAGAGCCCATGCGGTTTTATTGTTAAAACTGAATCCCCATTTTTTATCAATGAGTTTACCGTATCCTGCGGGAATAAAATATAAAGTGAAAAAGCAAATTAATCCCAAAATGAGCATAACGATTTCGGCAGTACAATATGTTGAATATGACATGGGCACAGTATTTATTTTTTTTCCGTTTTAATCAAGCTTTTTTTGTATAAAATTGTACAAAAGGAACGGCTCTTGCCTAAAAATCGAAAATAATTTAAAATCGGAAACCGACATGAAAAACTATTCATTGTTTGCCGTTTTGTGTTTTCTCATTTTTTGCTCTTTGCATGCGCAGTCGGTCGATTCGGAAGAAAGCGCTTTTTCCGTTGTCGTCGATACGGAAAATCCGGATTGCATATACGATAAAGCTTTACTCGGCGATTGCGTCATTCACATGAAAAAAATTACGTCGCCGTTTAAAGGCTCGGCACCCGCAATAGAAATGCTTTTTTGTGCGCCGTTTGTGTGGGAGCAGGCGCAGATATCAAACGGCTGGGGACAGGCGGACAAAACCTTTTGTTATTATGAGGACGTTGTTCCCGGCATGCCGATAATTTTTTCGATCACAAATAAAATCAACGACGTGTATTATTACAAATGCGAAGGCGTCCATCCGTGTGCGTTGCCGATGTATGAAGAAGGCGAGGGCGCGCAAATGCTCAAGCGCTTTATATTTTTTAAGTTTACGGCCTATGCCGACAAGGACGGCCTTTTTGAAAACCGCCTCGACAATTATTTGTACGCGCTCGATACGCATACCAAGCTGCTTTATTCGTACGGTATGCCGACCGATTTTAAAAAAATTATCGGAAACAATTACATTCCGTTGAGTTGGCAGGCCTACGAAACCGCGCCGAATACGAAGGATACCGGATTAAAATTTTACGAATACGATCCGGTCGGCTTTGTTTCCCTTGACGATACTTACGAGTTTTTTACGATAAAAACCAATATGCATATTTACGATTGGTGGTACGATGCGATCACTGTCGGTAAAACAATAGAAGAAGTGAAGGCAAAGCGGTTTATGCCTGTCATCAATCCCGAGGCCGAAAACGATTGGACTATCCGCGATGCAAAACGCCCCGTCGCATCGCCGTATCGGAAACAATAAGCGGCCGGTATTTTTTGTTTTTTGCGCCGGAGCGCGCCTTGTCTTACATCTTTATTTTCAGCGTTCGAAGATAGGCTTTTGTGTCGTCCGGAATCCTTCTGCTTTCCAGCGCTTTTTGAATGCTTTTATTGTGCGTAAACGGCGCCATGGTTCTTTTTTCGATGTACGGGACGGCCGCGTCGTACTGTTTAATCAGCGCAAAACTGAAGTACCAGGCGATCATCATGTTGACGTAATATTCTTGCGACTTCACGCTTGAAACGATTTTAAGCATTTCCGGCTTGAACAGGTCATCGAGATAATTCGAAAGCAAAAGACCGATCGCATAGCGGACGGTGTACGCGTGCTTTGAGCGGATCCATTCAAGGATTTTTTTATACACGGCATCCGGATGTTTTTTAAAAATCGGCGGAGCGAATGAATCGCAGGTTGCCCAGTTATCGATAAACGGCAAAAATTTTTCCGTTTCCACAAGAGCGGCATCGATATCTTTTATGTTTTCAATAAAAAAAGCGTGAAGGTTGTTTTCTTCAAAATAGCGGTGCGGAAGATTTTCCATAAAATCGGCGGCTTGGGCGTTTTCGATTTTAAAAAACTCTTTTGCGAATTTTTTTAGAACCGGCATGCGTATGCCGATCATCGTATCTTCGTCGACGGTGGGAATAAGTTTTTTGTTAAAGTCCTTATAGGCTTTATCCCGGAAAGAGAAAAGCCGTTTTTGAATCGTCGTTTGGTTTTTCATCGTGTTTACCCCTCACACTGATCTGTGTCAGCCTTGTACGGTTTTTATGCGGCTGCCGGTTAAGCCTTTTTCTATTTCGAGCCGCGCGCCTATGCGCGTTTTTAAACTTGCAACGTGCGACACAAGACCGATGCAGCGGCTGCCGCGAATTTCATCGAGAACGCTCAAGGCTTTTTCCAAAGACGTATCGTCAAGCGAGCCGAATCCTTCGTCGATAAAAAGCGAATCGAGCTGTACGCCGCCGTTTTTCGCTTGAACGGTATCGCTTACCGCGAGCGCCAAACTTATGGACGCCATAAAAGTTTCGCCGCCGGAAAGGGTGGAGCAGGCACGTCTTTTGCCCGTATAGCTGTCGTAGATTTCCAAATCCAGTCCGCGGTATCCGCGGCCGCCGTCGGCATCTTTTACGTACATCGTGTACCGGCCGTCGGAAATGCGTTCCAGCCGTTTGGCCGCATACAGGCAAACTTCTTCAAGATACATTTGCAATATCCACGATTCAAGCTGAATTTTTTTCGGATTTTTACCCGACACGGCATTGTAGATTTTTTCGTAATCGGCAAGCTCGGCAAAAAGTTCTTTGCGCCGCTTTTCCAAATGTTCGTATTCGCCGGCCTTTGCCTTTGCGTCCGAAAGTTTTGTCCGAATGTCGGCAAGGATGTTTTCGCTTTCGCCGAGTTCTTTTTCCGTTTCGTTTTTTTGTACCGAAAGCCGTTCCCGTGCCGCCTGCATTTCTTCGAGGCTGCCGGAAAGCAAAGCTTTTTTTTCGCCGCACAGAATTTCGAGGCGCTGTTTTTCGGTTTTATAGTTTTCGATTTTGCGTTCAAGTTCGTTTATACACGCTTTGTTTTGTAAAACCGCACGTATGCGCTCGATCCGTTCCGTTATGTCCCGTGCGGCCGAAACAAAAACGGAATTTTCAACCGCTTCGTACAGGGCCGCGCGGCACGAATCGTTTTCTTTTTCGCTTGAGTTCAGTTCCGACTTGAGCACGGCTTCTTTTCCGGTTAATTCGGCTATGGCTTTTTCCGTCCGCGCCCTTTGTTCGTCGTAGGCGCGCACGGCATTTTCCAAGCGCTCCCGTTCGCCGCGAAAAGACGTCAATATGTTTTGTACGGTTTGCGCCCTTTGCCCCGCCTCGGCGGCCGCCTGCCCGCTTTGCGGAATGTCCGCTTGTATGCGCGATAAAAGATCGGCAAGCTGCCTCTCGCCGTGTTCGAAGGCCGCCTGCGCCGCCGCCTTGTCTTTTTCAAGTTCGCGCAGTTTTTCCTGCGGTATTTTCAGCGCCGCTTCGTATTCGCGGATACGCGTACAGGCTTTTTCAAATTCGGTATAGGCTGCCGCCTGTTTTTCGCGTTCCCGGCGCGCGGTTTTTTGCCGTTCGGCCGCATTCGCGGTATCGATGTTTTCGGCTTCTTTTTCACACTCGGCGATAAAGTCCTCGGTAAAGCGCGCAAGGTTTTCGCGGCTTTGGGCGATGCGTCCCTGAAGTTCTTTTTTGTCGTCCTGCGCTTTTCTGAGGCTGCGCTCCGCCTGTTCGCATAAGCTTTGCTGCGTGCGTATTTTTTCTTCCAAGCCGAGCGTTTGCTTTTCGCTCTCGGCGGGGTGCGGATGGTGCAGCGAGCCGCACACGGGACAGGGTTTTCCGTCTTCAAGATTTTGCGCCAAAAAATATGCGCCCGACGTTTTGCGTATATTTTCAAGTTCTTCCGAAAAGCCGTTTAAAATAATGCGCGCGTTTTCGGCCGTTTTTTGCAAATCAGATTCGGTTTTGCGCGCGTCTTTTTCCAGCGCTTTTAAATGCAGATATTCAGCCGCAAACAATTCGCGTTCGGCTGCCTCCCCCGCTTCGCGCAAACTTTCTTCGTTTTGCGCAATCTTTTGCAGCGGTTCGAGCTTTTCGTTTATGCTTTGTATTGCGGCGCTTTCGTTTTGAATGCCGTTTTCAATACCGCAAAGCCGTTGTTCGGCCGTGTGCAATTCTTCGGCCGCACCAAGCGCCAGTTGTGCATTTTGGATAAGCGATGAAAGTTCCGGAATCCGTTCCCGAAACCGCTCGTATTCGTCCCGCCTGCTTTCCGACTCGGTTTTTATGCGCGAAAGATTTTCGAGCTGCGATTGTACATCCGCCGAATCTTTTTGTATGCGGTCCCGTTTTGCCTGCGCCTGTTCGGCCGCGTCCAAAAAAGGTTCGATGCGCACCGCCTCGCGCAGCTGCGACAGATTTTCTTCATCGGCTTTCTGTTTATCCGCTTGCGACAGCAGTTTTTCCAATTCTTTTACGGCCGCTTCGTAGTCGCCGTGCAGGCCGATTTTTTCTTTAAGGCCGCGGCCTTCGGTTTGTATGTCAAAGAGCAAAGCGCGCAGCTCTTCGCATTTTTTCGAGGCTTTTTCCGCTTCGTTTTCATATTCCCGAATGCGCTCGCCCGCCTGAGAACCGGGAAAGGCTTGTTCGAGCCGCTGCAAATTGCCCATCACTTCTTCAAGCATGCTCGAAAGGCTGTTCCGTTTTTCTTTCAAACGTTCCGCGGTACGCGTAAAGCGTTCAATCGGAAAAAGTTTTGAAAGAACGATTTTCCGCTCGCTCGATTTTTGCCGCAAAAATTCGGCAAAATCGCCCTGCGGCAGCAAAATGATGCGGGAAAACTCGTCGGCCGACAGCGAAATCAGCGATTGTATGAGAGAATCGGCTTCGCTTTTTTGACGGCTCATAAGCTCGGTGTTGTTTTCGTCGAGCCGGTACAGTTCGACTTCTTCGGCATTCGCGGCGACCGTTCCGTTGCGCGTGATCCTGTCTACGGGCAGCGTCCGGCGGACGCGGTAGGTTTTGCCGTTCAGCATAAAATCGAGCTCGACGAAACATTCTTCCTGCGGGCCGCAAAAATCGGAACGCAGGCTCCTTATTTCGTTTTGCCTGCGCGAACCGGGAAGGCTGCCGTATAAAGCGTAGGTAAGGGAATCGAGGACGGTCGTTTTACCCGAACCGGTTTTTCCGCAAATGAGGAACATGTTCCCCAAGAGCGAAAAATCGATTGTATGTTCGCCGGTAAAAGATGCGATGTTTTTTATCGTGAGTTTAAGCGGTTTCATCGCACTTCGCCTCGCCGTCGATTTTTATAAATAAGTCAACCGCGCTTTGCCAGTCGGCGTCCTTGTCTTCCGAGATAAGTCCGGTGTCCGCCAAAAACGCATACAGGATTTCTTTAAGCGGAAGGCCGCTTTCGTTTTCGAGCAAGCGTTTCTTTTTTTCGGCGTTTGCGCTCCGTTCGTTTTGAGCGGCATCGAACGCTTGCTGTTTTACCGACAGCAAAAACGGAAATTTTTCACGCAGGCGCACAACGGCGTTTTCCGCAATGACAGGATCGGTGTACGTACATTCGATATAGTCGTTTGCGTATTGCGCGTATTCACTGTTCCGGCACAGCTGTTCAAAACTTCCCGAAATTTTTACGACGCGGCGCAAACTTTTAACCGGCAGCGCCGTTACGGTAAGGGCGCCCCGCGTATCAAGCGCCGGCTGTCCGCTGTGCGCGGCTTCATGTCCGCCGTCGAATTCAACCTTTAAAAAACACTTTTCTTTGCCGGCTTCGTCGAAAGCATACGCGAGCGGAGAACCCGAATAATACAAGCGTTCGCCGATTTTTTGCATTTTATGGATGTGCCCTGCGGCCGTGTATGCAAAAAAATCGAAGATCGAAGAGTCTATAAGTTCGGCAGTTCCGGCAAAAACGCGTTCCGTTCCCGCATCTCGCACGCCCGTTGTAAACACGTGGCAGGCAAGCAGGGGCGCAAGATTTTTGTAGGCTTCATCGCTTTTTTGCAGTTCTTCGTGGGAGGCTTTGATTTTGCGCACCGCTTCTTTTGCCAAATCCTGCTGGGAACGCAAAACGGTGCCGTCTTCGGATGTTAAAGAGCCTGCGCGCAAAAAAGGCAGCAAATAGAGCGCCGCCTCGGCTTTACCCGAAGCGTTTTTTAAAATAACCGGCTGTGTGCAATTCGCTTCTTCGGTACAAATGTGAATGTTTTCGTTGCGTAAAAGTTCCGCGCCGAATCCGAGCCGCGCGGCGGAATCGTGATTGCCCGAAATAATGCATACGGGAAGGGCGGGAAAACGGATGTGAATTTCGTTTAAAAAATCGCTGAAAAGCTGTACCGCTTCGCTCGGGGGCACAGCGCGGTCGTAAATATCGCCGCTTATAATGAGGGCATCGTAGCGGCACTTTTCCAATTCGGCTTTAAGCGAGGTCAGCATAAATGCCTGGTCTTCTATAAGAGAATATTCGTAAAAAATTTTGCCTAAGTGGAAATCTCCCGTATGCAAAATCGTAAGCATGGTTTTTGAGTGTAGCACAAAGGCCGTATTTTTGCTATAGTTTGCGCATGAGTAAGGTGATACGCGCTTCGGTGCTCGGCTGCTGCATGGGCGTACGCCGCGCGATACGGGCTGCGGAAAACGCTTTGACCGATTATGCCGATTGCGAAGTGTACAGCCTCGGACCGCTTATACATAATAAAACGGCGCTGAAACCCTTATACGAGCGCGGACTCTTATTGCTCGATTCGGCATCGTTGGAAACGATTTGCGAAGAACCGCCCGATGCCGAACATAAAAAGCGCGTCGCGATTATACGGGCGCACGGGGTGCCTCCGGCTATACGGAAAAAACTGCAAAATGCCGGCATCCGTATAGAAGACGCGACCTGTCCGCGCGTGTTGGTAAATCAAAAACGGGTTTCCGATTATGCCGCGCAAAAATACACAATAATCATAGCCGGCGATAAAAGCCACGGCGAAGTCGATGCGCTTGTCGGAGAAGCCGAGCTGCAGGGCGCCGAATGCGTTATCGTTCAAAACGAAGCCGACGCTAAGCTCCTTGTGCAAAGCGAAGGTTTTGCCGATTCCGAAGCGATCCTCATAAGCCAAACGACGGCGGGTTTTGAAGAATACGAAGCGATCCGGCGCATATTGTGCGCGGCGAATCCTTCCGTTAAAGTATTCGATACAATATGTCCGGCGACAAAGGAACGGCAAGACGCGCTTAAAGAATTGTGCGATAGAGTTGACGGCGTTATCGTCGTCGGCGGGAAAAATTCGGCAAATACCAAGCGCTTGTTCCAAACCGCACAAGAACTGTGTCCTCATGCCGCGCACATAGAAACCCCTGACGAAATTCCGGCCGAATTTTTCCGCATGAAAGTTGTGGGCATAACCGCCGGCGCTTCGACGCCCGACGACGTAATCCGCGGTGTGGAAACCCTTTTGACAGAGAAGGGCGGCGAATGAATCCTGCGATAAATCCGTATGCGTCGATTTCGGTCGTTTCTCCTTCGGAGGCGGGGCCGGGCAGCATAGCCGAAGGAAGCAGCGTTTTTGTGCGTGTTCTTGCCGCCGAAGACGGCGGACGCTATACCGTTTCGTTTGCCGGCAGGCGCTTCAGCGTACTGTCGCGCCAAGCGCTCGGTATAGGCAGTGCGTTCCGCGCCGATGTTAGGGTCGAAAAGGGGCAAGTGCTGCTGGTGCCCCGCCATACTGTACCGTTTTCCGCCTTAGGCGGCGAAGACGGTTCCGCCGGTGTACGGCGCTTTTCCTCGCTGCATGAAGCCGGCGGCGAAAAACTTTCCGCTTTTTTGGAGCAGCTCGGCCTTCCGTTTGATGACGTTTCGTTCCGTTCGGTGCAGTTTTTTCAGGAAAACGGCATGCGTTTTGACAGCCGCCTCGCTTTAAAGGCGCGCGCGATCGCCAAACGTTTTAAAGGCCGCGAAGAAGACGCCGCCGAAATTGCGCTGTTTTTACTGCAAAAAGGAATGGAAATCGATGAAAATATGATTTTATATCTTTTGGATATATTGAAGGGAAATGAAAATCAAAATGGAAATCCTTCCGGTCGCTTTTCAGAAGCGGGGGCGGCTTTGCAAAACGAAGGTAGTTCCGCGGGCAATTTTTTGCCTTTCTTCTACGAAAACGCTTCGGAACTCTTGTCTTTACCTTTCGGATTGCTGTCGTTTTTAAATCAGTATAAAAACGGAAATAAGCATTGGCTTGTTTTACCTTTCGAATATTGCATAGATAGTACAAAATTCGGTGGAGTTATTAGACTTTTTCTAAATCTTGAAGAAAAAAAAACGGAAAAAATACTGATTTCAGCCTTTTCACCTGTAAGAAATTATAGTTTCATGTTATCATTTAAGGGAAAGACAAATAAGGATAACAAAATATGCTTAACAATCGATTATTGCATAACGCCGGTCGTATCGAGCTTTGAAACGATAAAACTCGGCCGCTTGCTGGAAACATCGATGGCCGGCATAGCCGATCTTACGGTGCGTTACCGTGAAGATTTATGCCGTTCCGGATGTTTTACGGGAGCGCCGGACCTTTCGTTCGTAGAGGCGCGCGCATGAACAAACAAAAAGCCGATAAAAAAACGGCGGTCGCTTTGCGTTATCCTGAAGGTTTTCCCGCTCCCTTTATTGCATGTAAGGGAACGGGGAGGCTTGCCGAAGTTATGACGGATTTAGCTTCCGAATTGAGTATTCCGATTGTTTCGGAACCGGAAACGGCACACATACTTTCAATGCAGGAAGTCGGCAGTTGTATACCGCCGGAAACATATCAAGTCCTTGCTGCGGTGTTTTGTGTTTTAAAAGAGAATGAAACGTATGGAAACAATTAGAAGCGAAGATATGAAAGAAGGTATGCGTTTTTCCGCGCCGGTTTTTTTTGATGACGGCAAAAACATGTTTTTGGCGGAAAAAAAGCCTATAACGTCTTTTCACCTGAGCGTTCTTTCGCGTTGGTCGATCCCGTATGTCGTAACATACGGAAAACAGCTCGGTTCGGATCCGGTTGTCGAAGCTGAAGCCGAAGAATTGGAAGAGCTGGAAGAACTTGAACCGGATACTTTTTCGTTTTCAAATATCGTGCGGAAAAAATTGACCGATGTTTCTTCGTGGAAATTCTATTTCAAAGCCATAAAAAATATGCAAAAGTTTTTTGCCGATTACAAAGAAAACAAACCGGCCGATAAAACGTTAATAGACGACAGCATCAAACTGCTGTATAAATTGGTAACCGACGACAAAAACTTCGCGCTTAGCTGCGTGTTTTGCAAATTCGAAAAAAACTCATTTTATCCGCTCGCGGCGGTCGATACGGCGGTTCTTTCGGCCGTGCTTGCCCGGGAACTGGATCTTCCGCAGCGTGCGCTTATTCACTGCATATCGGCCGCTTTTTTGCACAGCCTTGAAATGTTCGATTACGCCGCATTGCTTTCAAAGTTGCCGTCTTCGGCGCAAAAAAATGCTGAGCTCAATATAAACAAAAACGAACTTTTGCGCACATGTTTGCAAAAAACGGTGAACTTTGCCGCAGGCATGCTTATGTACCCGCGCGAAGTTATTACCGCGCTTTCGCAGCGCTACGAACACTGGGACGGAACCGGTTCTCCCGAAGGACGCAAAGCTCAGGAAATCGATCAGGGCGCCAGGATACTCGCCGTTTGCAGCAATTTTTATTCGACGATTGCCCCGGAACCTGCAGGGCAGGGTATGCTTGCCTATGATGCGGTAAAAAAACTGCTCGACGAAAAAGACAAAAAATTCGATTCGGGCGTTTTAAAAGCCTTTGTGCGCGCGGTCGGATTATATCCGCCGGGAACCTTTGTGCTGCTGAACGATTCTTCTATAGCGCAGGTTGCGTCGAACAATCCCGACGCGCCCTTCGTTCCTTCGGTGCAAATCATCCGCGCATCTTCGCCCGAAGATGATAAAACGGGCAAGCTTATAGATTTGAACGTTGAAAAATCGACGCTTATTGTGCGCGCGATAAACCCCGACGAAGACAAAAACATTGCCAAACAGTAATATTCAAAAAGGAAAAGAAGGAGAAAAAAAGGCGGAGGATTACCTAAAAGAACAGGGATACAGAATTTTATACCGCAATTGGCGCACGCGCCGGGGCGAAATCGATCTTATAGCCGAAAAAGACGGAACTCTGGTGTTCGCCGAAGTAAAAACCTTGCCCGCTTCGACACTCGAAACGGTGGAACACGTGCTCGGCGGTATAAAGCAAAAAAAAATTATCGAAACGGCTAAATGTTTTTTGCTGGAGAATCGACAATATAGTAACAGCTATATCAGATTTGATGTGCTCATTGTTGATGTGCCTTTTTACTCTCCGGTATATCATATAAAAAATGCCTTTTCGGAGTTTGTATGACTGTTTCTGCAAAAAAAATATCGGCCGAGAATGTTCCTCCAAGGATATTGGAAATTCGCCGAAAAATCAAAGACAATTCGTACGTCGATAATGCGGTGCAGCGTATAGCCTTGGTTTTAAGCCGCGAAATTGCCGGAAAATCCTGCCATCTAAGAGAAGTAATGATATGAATGATATAAAAGACGAAAAACAATATAAAAACGAAAGACGCCGGCGGAATAATCGCCGTCGAAAAGACGCGCCGAGAAAATCGGGCAGCCAATACGCCGAGCGCCCCGTCGAACGGATCAAACTGTATGAAGGCGAACCGGTCGAATGTTCCTTTTGCGGTAAACCGGTAACGGATGTCGCTTCGGCCTTGGCCGATAAAACGACCGACAAGCCCGTCCACTTCGACTGCGTACTCAATTATCTTGCCGAACACGAAACGCTGAACGACGGCCAAAGTATTTCATATATAGGGCAGGGGCGCTTTGCCGTCATATCTTCCAAGGTGCCGGGTGCGGCCGCCGAGACAGCCGGAGGCGCCGTAGCCGCAGGCGTAGCAGCCGCAGGCGCCCCTTCTCCGCGTTTTGTTATCGAACGCATTATAGAATGGGAACCGCGCGATAAAAAATACGAATGGCGGGTGAATATCGCCGATGCGTACAGCAAAATCAAATAGGAACATAGAGGGATAAAATTCTATGAAAAAACTTCAAAAAATCGTTTTTTCCGCTTTTCTTTTTATGAGCTTCGCGGCTTTTGCTCAAGAAGAAGGCGCCGCGTATTATCCCGCGCTGAAAAGTCCGAAAGATATTATCGTAATGAAAACCTCGTTCGACGTATATTTCGACGTTTTGTTCAATACGCTTGCGGGCAACGAAAACCTAAAACCTGCATGCCGGCTGGAGATTCCGTCGAATTGGAACAAAGCGTATTCCGAATTTAAAGGTACGAAAACCGCCTTCGGCTGCGCATCGTACCGGCTTGTACTGAAGGGCTTAAAGTCGAATTGTCGGTATGCTTTTTATATTAAATCCACGCCGTCATCTTCGTGTGCCGTATATGTTGACGGAAAACTGCTCGCTTCAAGCGGTACGGTGACCGATTCCGCCGAAAAGTTCCGCCCGGCATATGAGCCCATATATGCCGACTTTACTTCATCGCACACAGGCGAAGCCGAACTGGTCATTCAAGTGGCGAATTTCGTGTACCGTAAGGGCGGTATATGGCTTCCTATATATTTCAGCGAGCAGGATGCACTGTATCGTTATTACAATACCGAAGCGGGCATTATCGTATTTGCGTGTTCCATGCTGCTGTTTTTGTGTATAGTGTGTTTTACGATTTTTGCGTTAAACATAAAAAAACGCAGTCCTTTATACCTCGGTCTTTTTTTGCTCTCCCTGCTTTTGCGTATGGGCATAACCGGATTCAATATACTTCCCTTGGTGTTTAAGAATATTCCGTACGGCGTTTTATTCAAAATGGAATATTCTGTTCTATGGATCGGGTCGCCTGCGTTTTTATTCTTTCTATGGTCGATGTTCGAATGGATGACCAAGTGTCGGCGCTTAGCCTATGCATACGGTATTCTTGAAGCCGTACTCGGTTTGTTGACCGTCTTTTTGCCGATTTCGATTGTAAACAAAATGGTACTGCTGTTCGAAATTACCGCCCTCATCGGAACCGTTTTTTGCATTGTTATTCTTATTACGGGAGTTTTCAAAAAAGAAAAACACATCGTTATGTATTTGCTGTCGGTGCTCGTTATCGCTCTTGCGCTCCTGTATGAAATGGCGTATCTTGTGCTGCGCGGCGCGATTATATACAGCTACATTCCTTTGGCGGTTTTAATACTTGCCGTCATTCAGTTTTTTACCCTTGCCGCGCAGGAAACCGAACTGTTTTCCGACCGCGTCGTACTCATACATAAATTGAAAAAACTCAACGACGCGTACATACGTTTTGTTCCGCGCGAATTTTTGGATATGCTGAATAAGCGCGACATCACCGACGTCGCATTGGGCGATTATGTTCAAAAAGATATGGGCATTTTATTCGCACAGATTTACGTACGTGCAGGCAGCCAAGACATCACGCTGGAAGAAGAGTACGATATTTTCAGTACGTTTTCGATGGTTGTGTCTTTGCTTATGCCGCAATACGGCGGTTTTGTAAGCAAATTTTTAAGCCGCGGCCTTATTGCGCTGTTCCCCGAGGGGACACAAAGCGCGGTCAACTGCTGCTTTGAAATACAGGACAGAATCGATAAACTCAATGAGATCCGTCGCTCGGCCGGTCGTCCGCCCGTTTTTGTGGCGATGGGCATTCACTACGGCAAAATGATTTTGGGGACCATAGGAGAAATTTCCCGCTTGGACGATACGGTTATATCCGATGCGGTAAATACAGCGGCGCGCATCGAAAGCGTATCCGAAACCCTGCATTATCCGGTACTCGCATCTTTGGAAGCAATCGAAAAGTCGAATTTGGCTGAGAACGCCGATATTGCGCTTGTTCCGCTGGGGAACATTCACGTAAAAGGCAGGATAAAATTGGTTTTGCTTTTTAACTGTTTACCGCTCGAACAATTCCGAAAAAAACTCGAAAAGGGCGGCATCGCCGGCGTATCGCTTGAAAAAAAGGGGCTTGTTGTACATGAAAGCGCTTAAAAGCCGACTTGTTTTTTTGTTTTGTTTATGCACCGCCGCACTTTTGTCCGCCGCGTCCGTTCACGATACGGCGATTTTATCGGCGGGAAGAATATTTGTTGCGCGTCCGGAAAAACTTGCTTCATCTTCGATAAAATTACCCGGTTTGTGGGAATTTTATTGGAACGAATTTATCGATCCTGCACTTTTTTATTCCGATAATTCCGCAGCGTCTTCTGCGGCAAAGCCGGAGCCGTACGCCCTTGTTAAAGTACCTTCCGTATGGAACGACATTGTCGGCGAGCGCGAAGCAAAATGGGGCAAGGGAGCCGCAACCTATCACATCAGGCTCGAAAACCTTAAACCGAATTTCCGCTATGCCATCTACATGTTCGACCGGATCGGAACCGCCGGCAATTTGTACTGCAACGGAAAACTCGTTTTTTCGCAAGGCAAACCTTCGGTAAACTATAAAGAAACGCGTTCCCGCCGCTCCATGGATATCGCCGTACTTGAATCGGATGCGGACGGCATTGCCGACTTGGTTTTCCATTGTTCGAACAACGTGTACCGCATCGGCGGTTTGTGGAGCAGCCTTTCGGTTGCCGAAGAAGACTTTATCCGTCACCGGTTTACGATTAATTTGAATTATAACTTTTTTTATGCCGGCGCTTTGCTGAGCATAATGCTGTATCACTTGTTTTTATTTTTGTTCCGAAAATACGATTGGCCGAGTTTTTATTTTGCGTTTTTTGCTTTTACGGTTTTTTTGCGCAGTGTTTCAGACGATTTTTCGCTTTTGTTATTGTATATTCCGTCGGTGCCGTATGCGGTCGATTTGAAAATCAGCTATACCGCCGTTTTTGCCGCTCCGGCATTTTTTATGCTGCATTTAATGTCTTTATACAATACCGATTTAAAAACGGGAACCAAAAAGGCCGTTGCGGCAAAAATCGTTGTCATCGTCGGGGCGGCTATCGGGCTTGCCGTATGGCTGTCGCCGATCGCGATCGCGAATTACCTTGTTATTCCCTGCCTTATCTATTTGTTTGCAAGCATTGCCGTTATTTTAATCGTTATTTTTTCGGAACTGCGTCAAAGCAGCGTGGAAATCATCGTTTTAAGCATACTCGGCGTTGCGGTTATTTCGTTTGCCTCCATATATGATACGCTCATCACGCAGCTTTCGCGCGGTATCTATGCAAACGTGCATCTTTTATCGTATGCATTTATTTTGTTCGTATTGTTCCAGTCCCTTATTGCCGCAATCCGGCACGAACAGGCCGCTTCTTCGATAGAGGTGTTGTCGGAAAGTTTGCAAAAAACAAACCTGTCGTATATGCGCTTTGTTCCGCAAGAATTTCTGCACCTTTTGGAAAAGAGCAATATCACCGATGTCGAAATGGGAAATTACACTGCACGCAGTGTAACGCTCTTGTGTGCGGACATACGCAATTTTACCCCGATATCGGAACAGCTCGGCGGCAAAGAAGTGTTCGATTTGCTCAACGCCTGCTTTACGAATATTGCTCCGCTTATCCGCACATACGGCGGATTTATCGAAAAATATTTGGGCGACTGCATCGTCGCGATTTTCCCCGACAATACGTCGAATATTTTCCAGTGCGCAATCGAAATGCAGCAAAAAATGCAGTATTTAAAAACGGGCAAGCCCATTACGCTGCGCATCGGAATCGGCATTCATTACGGAAAGGTTATTTTGGGAACGACCGGCTCGGCGGATCGTTTGTCGCAAGTCGCCGTGTCGGAAGCGGTCGATACGGCTATGCGCTTGGAATCTTTAACGAAAACCTACGGAAAAGAAATTCTCGTGTCCGGCTCGGCGCTGAGCCATGCCGGCACGGAGCGGTCAAAAGAAGGATTTAAATTCGTCAAAATCGATACGAAAAATTTAAAAAAGCCTTTAAAAGACGAACTCTTTTCGCTCGAAATTCCCGAAGCCTTCGACATGTAACCGATTTCTCATTCCATCTCGAAGGCGCCCGTGTACTAGTGTCGGATGTTTCCACGCCCAAAGTCCCGTGCGCTTTTCGCTTTCGGTTAAAACGCCGTTTTCTTCGCGCGCGTTTACCAGCGTTACGTAATAAAAAACAAAGAGCCTTTTTTGTGTTCGCGCAGACTTTTTATAAGCGTTTTAATCATGCGGTTTCCTTATAAAAAAAAGGACTGTTAAAAGCGTGGGCTTTGAAAACAGTCCTTTTGCCGGGAACCGGAATCGAACCGGCACGGCGTTTAAATTGCCGAGGGATTTTAAGTCCCTTGTGTCTACCTATTCCACCATCCCGGCGGATTTTTTTTATTTTATAAGCGTATACATACTATCAGAAAAAGCGAAGTGTTGTCAATGCGGGGTATTCTCGATAATAGGTACCGAATCTTCGGTATGCAATCCGTAAAACTTGTTTTTTGTGCGAACAGGATGTATACTTGTTTACCGCGGGATGACTTTATGTCGGTATTCCCCTCTTCCTATATAAAAAAATTAAGGAGGAATTGTTTATGAAATATGCAAAGATGAACACACATGCTTTCAGAGGATATGCGGCGCTCAAAGCAATACTTTTTATGCTTGCAGTGCTGCCGTTTGCCGCGTGCTCGAACAATGCGGGCGGAGAAAAGGAGAAAAACGGCGGTACGGCGTTTACGTTGGATAAGCGCATTGTTACTAAAGAAAAAGGACAAAGCTTTACCTATAAGCTCGTAACGGCAGGTTCCGGCAAATACAAGGCGGAACCGGAAACATCGGGCATTATTACGCTGGATACGGCGAGCTTGAACGACCGCGGCGACGTTACGATAACCTGTGACAGCGCCGGTACGACGCGCATAAAGGTAACCGACACGGTAAGCGGAAAAACCGCCTTTTCATGGCTTATTATCGTAAAACCGGAAAAACCCGACTATTTTAAAGAATCCGGAGTGTACTACTGTATAACGGACGAAATCGGCCGAAAGGTGAGTGTAACCTCCCATACGTCTCCTGTAGAGTCTACGGTGTACACCGAAACATCGCTTAACATACCGAAGGAGGTTATTCACAAAAACCTAACCTACACGGTAACGGACATAGAATACCCCGATCATTGGGGGGATACGCTGCAAAGCGTTGCCGTCGCACCCGATAACGAATTTCTTTCTTCCCAAGACGGCGTTATCTTCAACAAAAATAAAACCGTACTCCTCTGGTACCCGTGCGGAAAACTGGATACTTCTTACACCGTTCCCGCAAGCGTAACGGTATTGGGCGGGTATTCTTTTCACGGTGTTTCCACCCTGAAATCGGTAAAACTGCCTTCCGGTTTAAAGCGTATTGAAGACTATATATTTAGGTTTTGCGGAAACATTCAAACACTTGTGCTGCCTTCTTCGTTGGAAGCTGTCGGCGAGTATTCACTGTACGAATTAAAAGTGAGCACTATGGTTGTGCCGGAGGGTATACCCGTTCTTAATGATCTCTTTCTTGGCAACTGCTCCGAATTGACGTCGGTCGAACTCCCGTCAACGCTTACCCTGATAAAAAGGTATTCCTTTTCGGATGATCCCGAGTTGAAGACGGTAACGTGCAAAGCGGCAAACCCGCCGACTATTGAGGAAAGCGGTACCGTGTTTTTCGTGTGGGGCAAACCTTCGTCCCTCGATTCTGTAACACTCCGCATCCCCGCCGGCTCCGAAGCGCTCTACCGAGCCGCAGAGCGCTGGAAAGAATTCGGTACGATTGTAGAGTTTTAATTAATCGGTAAAAGTTCCGGCTTCAAAAGCCTGCGTCAGGGGCGGCACACCAAGCGCAAACCCGTATCGAATGTCCAATAATCGGGACCTCGCCGAGTGCGGAAAGCGCAAACCGCTTGTTTTGGGCCGTAACACAAACCGCCGCTGCGTAGAACGCGGCGGTCATCGGTACTTCCCGTCTCGCCCGCGTAATCGAGCGGTACCGGATCGGGAACGGTATCTTCGTCTTCATATCGATCCCAGCACCATTCGAATACATTGCCGCTCATATCGTAAAGACCGTAGCCGTTCGGCCGTTTCAATTTTACCTGATGCGTTTTACCGCCGGCTTCTCCGCCTTCCTGGTCTTCATCGTAAATATATCCGTACCACGCATAGTGTTTGAGCTGATTTAAGCTGCCCGTTCCCGCCCATGTTAAGTCCTGCCCGCCTTTTGCCGCCCATTCCCATTCGGCTTCGGTCGGCAAGCGAAATCCTTTTTTGCTCATATTCTGTTCGGGCATATACAGGGCGCTTTTTCCCGGTTTAGGCGCATGAGAAGGCGCATATACGACGGAAGGTTTGCCTTTGAGGTAATAAACGCATTCCTTATCCGATCCGTACACTTTTTTGGTAAGTTCGTTGCAAAACGCTATCACATCGAACCAACTCACTTTTTCTACCGGACGCTTACTCTGCACTTCGCCGGAAGCGGCGGGCTTACCGGAACCGCTCGGATTAGTCCCCATAACCGCCTGCCACAGCTCTTGCGTAACTTCGGTTTCTCCGATCATGTACGAGCGCAGATTCACTTTGTGCACCGGATTTGTCTTTTCTGAGGCATTCCCGACACTACCGTTTTGAACGGCAGCTATTTTAATCATCTTAAAGCTGACACCGCCGACGTCGCCTATGCCGGATGCGGCATCGAAATGCGGGGAATACGAATCAATTGACGGATCGGCACATGCCGAAAAAAGAATTGCGGCAATTATGCCTGCCGCCGAAAGACACTGTTTTTTCCGTATAAAGCGCATAAATAACCTCCTCGATACGGTTGCGTTGTGGAAGCAAAGAGGGAAAATATTCACTTTATAAACAAAAATACAAAAAGAAAGTAACTCCCGTTCATTGTAAAACTCTGCGCCGTGTTGTTCCGGCGAAACCTTCTTCCCACGAGCACCGAAAAAAGCTATACTATCTTGTTATGAACGAGTTTCACATACCGGCGGAAGAATTGCAGTGGCCCGAAGAGGGCAGTACCGTCGCGGTAGGACTTTCAGGCGGTGTCGATTCGGCGTCGGCGGCGCTTATGCTGAAAGAGCGGGGCTGCACCGTTGTCGGCATTACGATGTCCAGCTGGAACAACGATCTTCCTTTGCCGCCTTCAAAAAACGGCGTCCGAAATTCCTGTTACGGCGCCGACGAAAAAATAGATATGGAACAATGCGCCGAGTTTTGCAAAACATACGGCATAAAATATTACGTTATCGACGTGCGCGAAGCCTATAAAGCCTATGTTATGGACTATTTTAAAAGCGAGTACCGCGCCGGAAGGACGCCGAACCCCTGCGTGCATTGCAATGCTCGGGTAAAGTTTGCCGCCCTCGTAAATGGAGCGCGCGCGCAGGGCGTCGATTTCGATTATTTTTGTACGGGACATTACGCTTCTTTGGTGCGTCCGCTTATTTCCGTAACCGACATCTACCGTGCGCTGGGTGCAGAGTTCGGCAGCTCCGGTGCACAGCGGGACGGGGCAGGGGCTGCCGGACCCGCCGGCACCGAAGAGGGCAGGGGGCAAAGTTATACCGCGCGTCCGGTTATGGTGTCTGCGGCACAGGATACGTTTAAAGACCAAACATACTTTTTGCACCGCATTCCCTCTGACGTTTTGGAAAGGACGCGCTTTCCGCTAAGCGGTTTTACGAAAAAAGCCGTATTCGAATTCGCGCGCGAGCACGGCTTAAAGGCTGCCCTGCGCAGCGAAAGCCAGGATTTTATTTCGAGCGAATATTTTAATATTATTTTTTCCGATAAAAAGTCTACGGCGGGCGACATTGTCGATATACACGGCGTAAAGCTCGGCGAGCACCGCGGCATAGAACATTATACAATCGGCCAAAGGCGCGGACTGGGCGTCAGCGCAAACAAACCGCTGTATGTGCGTTCGATCGATTCGGTAAACAACAGGATTGTGCTCGCAGACGAAAACGAACTTTTTTCGGCGGGGCTTGAAGCCGATTCGTGGGTATGGGCGGGAAATTATGCGCCCGCTGCCGAATTCGAAGCTTCGGTAAAAATCAGGCTTGCCTCTCCGGCAGCTCCTGCCCGGATTATTCCTTTGGAAGGGGGCGCGTACCGCATTTTGTTTGAAAAATCCCAGCGCGCCGTCGCTCCCGGTCAGTCGGCAGTCGTATATGCGGATAAGCTCATACTCGGCGGCGGCGTCATTTCGCGTACGATAGAACTTTAAAAAGCGTTTAATACAAGATAAAGCGACGTTTCGTGTGAGCCTATATCTTTTACCGATATATCGAGCGTATTTTTTCCTCTTACAAGTGAAATTTCGGCCAAGCGCATGGCGCCCTTGTCGGAATAAATCGCCGAAAAATCATACTGGGCACCGCCTTGAACGCACAGTTTTTCTTGCGCGGTTTTTAGTGCCGTATAATCGGTTTTTTCGGCAAGCGTTCCGTTTACCGATACGCTCGTCGTATACGGCATGGTAATTTCCGAAGCGTCCGCGTAAAGCACGTAGGTTCCCGCCGTCATGCTTATTCCGTTCGACAAAACCGTCCGACTGCCGTTTTTACTTACCGCCGTTACGTTTTTGATAACAAACTTTTTTGCCTGGACATCGCCTTCGATTAAAATAAGCGGGTTTATAACGGCTTTTATCTTTGTGTCGATAACTTGGAATTGCAGGCATTGGCGGTCTTTCCCCCAACCGGAAAAACCGCTTATGCCAATGGCAGCCGCGCTTTCCGCATAGCCGCTCCCGTCGTCGGCCGAATTTTTCCCCAAACCGCCGTATACCGTTAAGATATGATCTTTATGGCTCAGAATAACAGCGTTGCCCAAAGTCGACGGGAACAAGCAGTCGTCCGCGCCGCCTTCGCGTATCGTTATAAGAACCTGTCCGTTTTCAACGGCCGCAACTTCGGCAGGGTCGTTAAATATGAGGCCGCGGTTAAAGGTTCCGCCGTGTTTTTGGGCAAAAAAAACGGCGACGGTATCGGCAAGCTGGGGCCAGCCGAATGCGCAAAGCGGAAGACCTGCGCCGATGAAGAGAGCGCATATAAGAGTGCTTATGTTGAATATCCGTTGTTTTTTCATTCGGCTTTTCCTCCCTAATCGAAACTTATATGCATTTTTGAAATGCCGCCGTCGCAACCGACATAAATGTCGCCGTTTTCGGAATGCACAAAAGCGTTCGACGCTTTAAATGAAAACGAACCCCGCTTGTGCTTTCCTTCGGACAAAATCGTAACCGTGTATGTTTCCGCATCTTTGCTTAAAACGAAAAAAATATCTTTGTCTCCGAATTCGCTTATGCTTACGATCTTACCGGAAAAGGGCACGAAAAAAGCTTTTTTTTGCGGCAAAAATACACTGATAAGTGTTCCCTTGCCGCTGAAAAATACGTATCTGTCGTCGCTGCTGAATTGAACGAGCGTTTGTTCGCGCAGTTCGTCTTTTAAATATTCGTGATAGATTATTTTCGTTTTGCCGCCGGCAGGTTCCGCAACGACAATTCTTTGCGGATCCAAGCCGGAAAGACATGCGCAGTACGTGCCGCTTTGCGAAAGGGCTGCACCGAATATAACTTCCATATTGCTCCCGCCGGGATAAAATCCGCCCGTTACTTTTCCGCTGCGGTCAAAACATACCAGATTCCCGTCCGCAAAACCTGCGGCGCATCCTGCCGTGCTCGAAGAAAAAGCGGTTATTGGAACATAGTTTTCATATAGCCATTCGGTTTTTCCCTCTTTGTCATGCTTTGAAAAAGAACTTCCGCCCGGATGGAACAAAAAAATTCCTCCCGCATCGAAAAACGGAAAGCCTGAGCGGTCAAAGATTCCGCTCGATTGATTGTCGGGAGTAAAAAAAGCGATGCGTTCGGCATCGCGGTCGTACTCGGTCCAAAAATCGGCGGAAATTGCCGCGCGGTGTTCAAACGGAATAAGGGCGCCGACCTTACCGTCGGCAGTATAATAGCCCATTTTTTCGCCCATTTTGAAGGGTAAAAGATGCGCGGAGGTTTGCGTCGTGTTTATTGTCGGATTATCGATGGAAACCGTCCATTCGGGGCGTATATTAAGCTTTTTTCCGGTCGATTCGGCGGCTAAAAAAAGATACAATAAACCGAAAGCGATTAAAATAAGAAAAAGAGGAACTTTTTTATCGTTTATCTTCATTATAAACATCGTATAATAGGCGCCGAATCTGGTCAAGAGGTAAAGGCGGGCGGGTGTGTACTGCATTAAAACATACCGTAAACATTCCGCAATACTTGACAAAAAAACGTAAAATATGCAAAATAGTACAAGTATATCCGTCGAAATGCATAAGGAGTTTCCGGTGGAAGATGATATTCTTACTATTGAAGAAGTAGCAAGGTATTTGCGGGTTTCGGAGCGTACCGTATACGATTGGGCGCAAAAAGGAGAAATTCCTTCGGGAAAAATCGGCACCGTATGGCGCTTTAAAAAGACGGAAATCGAAAAATGGGTAAACGAGCGCCTTTCTTCCGGGAACAGAGGCGTTTCGCCGGGAAACCGGATACAGGTAAAGAACATTTTGTCGCCCGACAGAATCGTATTTCTTAATCATTCTACAAAACACGACGCCCTGCTTGAATTGGCAAAGAATCTAAGTACGGCGCCCCAAATAAAGCACGGCGAAGAACTTGCCGCCGAAATTCTCAAGCGCGAAGAGCTGATGTCCACCGCTATCGGGCGCGGCATAGCGATTCCGCACGTGCGCTTAACCTCGGTAACCGATCTTGTAATGTCCGTCGGCATAAGCAAGGTGGATATTATCGATTTTCAAACGATTGATGACACGCCCGTGCGCCTTTTATTTATGATCGCGGCCGCCTACAACCAGCATGCATACTACTTGCAGGCGCTTTCGTTTTTCAGCTCGAAACTGAAAAAAAACGATTTGCGCACCGAGCTCTTAGCGGTTAAAACACCGCAGGAAGCCTACGATCTGCTCATAAAAGAAGACTGAAAAGTTCGTTCAATTTGTAAAAGAAAAGCAAGTATTGTTTAAAATAGATCCTTTAAAATAGGGGTGTCGATATGATTATGCCTGTCGCTGTAAAATGCTTGCGCGATTATAAATTACTTATAACTTTTTCAAACGGTGAAAAAAAAATATATAATGCGCAGGATGATATACATCAAGGTGTTTTAACGAAATTGCAAAATAAAACATTTTTTGCACAAGCAAAGATAGCACGCGGTTCCGTTGTTTGGAACGACGAAATTGATATAGCGCCGGAAACCTTGTATGCCGAAAGCATTGCGTATACGGACTGAATGTCTTATTTGAAATCCGGTAAAGGAACTACGGAATTGTGTCGGATGTAAAACTGATAAAAAGGTACTGCCCGAAACGAAGGTCTTGAGCAGTACCGAATTGGTTACTCAAATTTTTGGTGAGAGGAAATAAGTGTACTTTAAATTTTCCCTAATTTTGAGGGATACGATTCCTTCCGCTACAGATGTTCTATTGCCTGTATTTCCCATTCTTCAAGCGGATCTTTGGCAATGGTATAATATACCCGTACCTTTTCTCCTTTTTTCAGTGAAGAAGCCCGTCCTGTAAACGACATTTTTTCGGTGAGAATATTATCCGTGGTGGAAAGGGTGATTGTCGTATTTGATTGTCCTAAGAATAAAACTTCGGAAACATACTTAACTCTGACTGTTGGGAATGTACGTTCATTTAAAGGATCTTTTTTGTTCATAGCGGCACGGGCATCCATTAGATCGGTCAGAGGATATTCGGTAGGATCAAATATATCGTTGGGAGCATTTCCTGTCGAGCCGCCAAAAAGATATGCGGCCATAGTATCCGCTTCTGTAGGAACATGGGCGTCTTCTGCCGTTATATAGCACATACCGCTTGTAACAATAAAATGTGTCGGATTAAAAACGGATTTTTCAATGTCGCGTACAAACATAATGCGGCGATCAATGTTGTTGCCGTCAGTGACGGCCAAAAGATAAAAGGTTGCAACGGCATTGGCTTCCGGCGGAAGGTCTGAAGCTTTGGCTATAAAAAGCGCAAGCGGATAACTGTCCGTATCAACCCCGAAAGAAGATTTAAATGCCATATCACTTACGGAAGATTGCTTTCGGTCTAAATCCCGTACAATTGCTTTTTTCGCTTCCGCATCATAACCTTTATAGAGAACTTTTACCCTAAAATAATAAGGCCGACCAGGTTCGCTTAATTTTTCTTTTGTAATTTTTTTAATACTTGTAATGTCTTCAGGATGAAAAGCCGTTTCAATACTTTCTTCAATCGTCTTGGCTTCTTTTTCTTTAATAAAGCATTCATAATCCGATGTAACTAAACGTTCAAATTTTTTAATCGGATCTTCTCTTTCCTCTTCTTTTTCTTTGACTTCTGCTTTTGTTTGGGAAGTACTGGTATCTTGCTCCTCATCAAATAAAAAAGACATACAGCCGGTAAAAAAAACTGTACATACTGCAAAAATGCATAATACACCGATATTTTTTTTCATAGAAATTCCTCTAAATTATAAATTTTCGAATCGAATACAAGTTATTTTGAAAGATCATCCAAAGACTTGGAAAGATCATCTAAAGAATCGGAAAGGTCATTCAGTTTTTCAATTGTATCCGGCAGTTTTTTTGCAGCATCCGTCATCATGGAAACTCCCACTATAAGTCTAACCGTACCGATGAGCATAAAAATTCCACAAATTATTGTTCCGGCAATATTTGCACCGCGTCTTTTATTTTTCACAATACCTGTAATTCCAAATGCTAAACCGATAACCAATAAGGGGAGTCCCAGCCAATTCATAATACCCAACAATGGAATTAATCCTATCAAAACAAAAAATAATCCTATTATTCCTAAAATAATACTTGCCATTTTACGGTCTCCTATACATAAATATTCTTGTTGCAGCGGAATAAGATATGAGCCTATCGATTACCCCCTTTTCCTCCGCCAAGAGAATCAATTCGATTTCGGTTTTTTCCGATATTCATTCTCTTTTGAGCTTACGTAAACAATCTTTTCCTTATAAATGACATTTAGTAGATGTCATTTATAAGTCGATTGTACACTATATTCCTATTGTTGACAATCAGTAAATGTCAAGAAAAAGATGTATAAGAATCGAAACGGCAATCAAAATAATATTTCGGGAAAAAATATCGCTTTATTGAGAAAAGCTGCCAATCCGATACTTTCTCAACGCGCATTGGCGGATAAAATGCAGCTTGTCGGTATTGACCTGGATAAAAACGCCATTCAACGCATAGAATGCGGTAAGCGTTTTGTTACGGATATAGAACTTGCGGCTTTTGCGAAAGTTTTGAATACATCGCTCGATATGCTGTTGCGGAATGAGGGCGGTTAATTTCCGTTGTCAGTACCGATTGTCTATAATGCCGGATTTTTACATTCAGCCGCTTGTTATTTCCCCAATCCTGCAATGCCGAACCATTTGGTAAGATCGCTCATTTGTTGGGCGACAAGCCCGATGCCTACGTGTGCGGTCGTTTCTCCCAGTAAATAGTTTGTGCCGTCCTGCTCAAGGTGAGCGCCTGCGCTTTCTATGTCTATGCCGAAAAGGGCGTGGCTGTACTGCGGAGAAATAAACAGCATTGTTTTGTATTTCATGTGCGCCATAAGAACGGCGAGCAAAAGGGAGCGGCTGTCGCAGTCGGAACCGGTTCCGGTGAGCGTGTCGATAAGGCCGGTAAAATCGCTTGCATTGCGCCTTCTTTCGTAGGGAAAAAGCTGCACCCAACTTAAAAGCGTTTGCGCCAATTTTTTGTCGAAATCCGCTCCGGCTTTAAGTTCCGTTTTAAGCTCGGCTTCGAGCACATTGTAAACCGAAAATGCGGTTTTTTCCAAACGCTTGTATGCGTCGCGGTAAATCATACGGTAATAACGCTGCCACGCTTCTTTCCACAGCGGCGTGTCGGCAAAACGGGCGAGGACGTCGTATTCGATGTCGATAAGCGCATTGTGCGCTTCGCTGTCGCTTTTGTCCAATTCAACGGGAATTTCGGTTTTTCCGATTTTTACGCTTGTTTGACGCGGCCCCGTTTTCGGGTAGCCGTAATCGGTTAAAATGCCGCTTATATTGCGGTTATTGCTTTGCGGCGAAAAAGAATTCAATGAGGAAACGATGAGCGTTTGAAGAGCGTCAAATTGCTGTTCGGGGGTATAGGCTAAAACAAGCGTTAAACCCTTGTCCTTGTCGGCGGGAACGATAACAGCCCAGCCGCGGTTCGCTCGGTTTTGCAGCTGCATGCTGAAAGAAGAAAGTGCGCAGTTGCGCGAAAGCCAGACAATCTCCTTCGTTTCGCCCGAAGCGTTCAGTTTTGCAAGCACCTCTTTCATTTTTTTGCCTGCGGGAATTGTTTGCGGCCATGAACGCACAATCAATGTAACCGGGAACAATTTGTGTTCAAACTGATAGCTGTCGGTACCTTCTTTATAGCCGAGCCTAAAGCCTTCGGGTATGTCGAGAACATAGCTCCAAGTCGGCGAATACATTTGTTCTGCCGAAAGAGATCGGATGCCGGCGGCCAAAAGCAGCGTATAAATGAAAAAAAATGCCCTTTGTTTTGCACGTTTGTAATTCATACAAAGATTATAGAATGAAACGGACGAAAAAACAATCGGAAAACACAGCAGGACTTCACTTAAAGCGGTAAATATTCTATTATGAAAGCACAAATGGAAATTCCCGTTATATTCGAAAACGATGATATTTGCGTCATAAACAAGCCGTCGGGTCTTGCGGTACAGGGCGGTTTCGGGGTAAGTTCTTCGGTGGATACCTTGCTTACCGAACAAAGGGGCGCCAAAGCCTATCTTGTGCACCGCCTGGATAAGGACACTGCGGGGCTTTTGATAACGGCAAAAAATTCCGCAGCGGCGGCCGTGTGGACAAAGCTTATAAGTTCTCATCTCGTAACCAAACGATACTGTGCTTTGTGTACCGGAACGTTCGCCTCGCACAAGGGGCGCATCGACGACCCTGTCGTGCATAAGGGGAACGCAAAAGAAGCCGAAACCTTTTTTAGCCTGCGACGGCAAGCTGATATTGAAGCGGGCGGAATGCGGCTTTGTTTTTCGCTCGTTGATTTGACGCTCGGCACGGGGCGCATGCACCAAATACGCATTCATCTTGCGGGGCAAAAAACGCCGATTGCCGGCGACGATAAGTACGGCGATTTTAAATTGAACCGTTTTTTGCGTAAAACCTTCGGCATAAAAAAAATGCACCTCGCAGCGCTACGCCTCGACTTTTCCGAACAGTGCATAGGCAGTGCCTTTGTGCCGCCGTATCTTGAAGCGCCGTTTCCCGGCTTTATGAGCGAAACTCTTGCACGTTTGGGCTTCGGCACTTGATAGAATCGTCAAAAATAGATAACATGAGGCGCTATGGAGAGAGTAGATATTACAAGAGCGTATCTTGAAACCTTATCTTCGGCGGATTTGAACGATTTGGCCGAAGAATACGGTATCGATATTCCCGAAGATTTAACGCGGCGCTTTGTTATTGCCGAATTGCTTGAAGCGGCAGCCGAAGATGAACGTGCCCAAGCATCCGATTTACGCGACATACAGGGCACAGCCGAACCTGTTTCCGGCAAAACGCCCGATTTGCCGGCGTCGTACAACGAAAACAGGGTAACGGCCGTTTTGCGCAATCCTGCGTGGTGCTATATATATTGGGATATAAAACAGTCCGATTTTTCTTCAGTTACAAAGGACAGTTCATTTAAATCCTTTGTGTTGCGCATTTCATATTTTAAAAAAGAAGGCGATAAAAGTCCCTGCGATGTGTTTGACATATCGGTCGAAGACGCAGACCGTGAGCAGTTTGTATTGCTGTCTTCCGGAAGCCGTATGCTTAGGGCCGATTTGATTGCCGAATTTTCCGAGCGCCGTCCTATGGAGCTGTGTCGGTCAGAACTTGTTCCGATTCCGCACCGTCACCCCGATATCAGTTCGATTTCGTTGCGTAAAAACTTTCCGGCCGTTTTGGCTTTATCGGGTTTGCCGGATTTAATCCGCTCACAATACAATGAGCACAGACAGTCTTTTTCTTCGGATGATTAAATATGCGGCATAATAAAACAAAAAAACAGCTTGTCATAACTTTAGTTGCAAATCAGGCTTACACGCGGTGTGTGCAAAAAGACATTCCGTTGGTTTGGCAAAATACGCTTTTCCCGGCGATTACCGATACGTACATTCCGCTTTTAAAAATGATGGAACGCCTTGCAAAAGACGAGGTTCCGTTTTCGCTGTCGCTCGTTTTAAGTCCGACCCTCTGCGCCCTTTTGGACGATCCTGTCGTGCAGGAAGAATACGGCACTTGGCTTGAACGCTTAATTGTTTTGGGCGAACGGGAAGTTGAGCGCACAAAGCATACGGCGGGGTTTTCGTCTTTGGCAAAGGCTTACCTTAAGCGGCTTAAACAAACGAAAAGCTTTTTTGTCGATGAATGCGGCTGCCTTTTGCTGCCGAAATTCGCTTTCTTTGCCGCATCGGGCAATGTGGAATTTTTGGCGACGGCCGCAACTTCATGCTTTTTGCCGCATTATCGCAAACTGAACGAAACCGTCGACGCTCAAATCGAAACCGGCCTTATATCGCACCGCGCTTATTTCGGTTCCGTGCCCGAAGGCTTTTGGCTTCCGGCTATGGGTTATGCCGAGGGCCTTGAAAAAAACATACGCAAATACGGTTTTTCGTATACGGTGCTCGACACCCACGGTTTTTTGTTTTCCGACCCGCTTCCGCAAAACGGCATATTTTTGCCCGCTCTCGTGCGCAACGGTCTTGCCGTATTCGGGCGCGATCCCAAAACGCGTTCGGCCGTTAGCGGCGGTTTTGCTAAAAGCGAAGTGTACCGGAACCAAAACCGCGACATCGGCTTTGAGTTCCCCTCGGATGATTTGGAAGTTTTATTGCAGGGGCAAAAAGAGCGCTCCGCGACCGGTTTTAGATATTGGTCGCAAAAAGATAAAGAAACCGTGTATAGTGCGTCCGCCGCTCAAAAACAAACCGTCATCGATGCCGAAACATTTTTAAATACGAAGGCCGAATGCCTCGAGCAAGCTTTTTCCGAACTCGGAAAAACCCCGGTTTCTCTTGCCTGCATTTTCGACGCGCGCGATCTGGGGCAAAGCTGGTACGAAGGTATTGATTGGCTCGAACAGGTTTTTCGTCAAGCGGCAAGCCGCACCGACATTGCATGCGCGTCTTATTCGCGCATCCTTTCCGGCCAAGCAGAAATGCAAAAAATAACGCCCTTTATGAGCGCCGCCGAAGGTTCGGGCTATGCCGAAAATCTGTTGGATAAATCGAACGGCTGGATACTCCGCTACGCGCTTAAAGCTGCCGAACGCATGGTCGATCTTGCCGAACGCTTTTCGACCGACAGCGGTTTAAAAGAACGCTGTTTGAACCTTGCGGCAAAACAGCTGCTTATCGCGCAAAGCGCCGACTGGCCGCGCATGCTCAATGCAGGTGTTAAAGCGGATTATGCCGCTCGGATTTTTAAATACTGCATTCAAGGATTTTCCGTTGTCTACGATTCGCTCGGTTCTAACAGTATAAGTACCGAATGGCTTACGCGTACCGAAAAAGATTTTCCGCTATTCCCATGGATGAATTACCGAGTATTCGGCAAAAAACGGTGAAAAACAGGTGTACAGTTGCTAAATAAAAGCAGGGTAGCGGCAAGACCTTGACCATGAAGCGTGTAAGAATTGTACGTCCTATGCAATTCTAAAGCTTTTCCGACATCATTTTACTCGAAAAGCGTAACCGCGCCGACTACGGGCAGAGGCCTTGCCGTAATCTTTTTTAGTTATCCTGGATGATCGCTTCGGTCGGGCAAACGTTTGCGCAGGAACCGCAGTCCACACAGGTTGCCGCTTCGATTACACGTGCCGATTCGGCTTCCGATATTGCACTTACCGGACATTCCCCTTCGCAAACTCCGCAGTTTACGCACGCATCGGTGACTTTGTATGCCATAATATACCCCTATAAAAGTGTGATACATATATAGTAACACTTGAATTTCAGTTAGCGCAAGTTAACAGTAATTTTTTATAAAAACTTTTTGTTGAGTCATTGCAGAAATACGGAATATACCGGATAATATCGATTATCGTATGTTAGTGTTCAACGCGCGGTCGGCAATCGGAAAGGAAACCGCACTCGGTGAGCTTCCTTCCGACAAGGTTTTGTTTGCCGACACCTTGCGCATGGCATGGCCGGCCATAGTCGAATCGTTTTTATCCGCTTTGATTTCGCTTGTCGATACCGTTATGGTAAGCGCGCTCGGCAGCTATGCCATCGCGGCCGTCGGGCTTACTTCCCAGCCGCGCTTTTTATGCCTTACGGTGTTTTTTTCGATAAGCATTGCGGTAAGCGCTTTAACCGCGCGGCGCAAAGGCGAGGGCAACCGGGACGAAGCAAACCGCGTGCTCGTGCAGTCGCTGGTGATTACGTTCTTTTTATCGGCCGCCGTAACGGTTCTTGCCTTTGTGTTTACCGAACCGATTTTGCGCTTTGCCGGAAGCCAAAAAGACACGCACGACTATTCGACGGAATATTTCCGCATAATCATCGCCTCCCTTGCGCTGCAAGCTTTTACCTTTGTCGTCAACGCGGCGCAAAGAGGGGCGGGCAATACGAAGATTGCGATGAAAACGAATTTGCTTTCGAACGGCGTCAATATCGTGTTTAATTTTTTGCTGATTGAGGGGCGCTTCGGCTTTCCCGCCCTCGGCGTAAAGGGGGCGGCGATCGCTTCGGTTATCGGCTTCGGTGCGGGCTTTGTTCTTTCGGCGGCTTCGGTTCTTAAACCGCAGGGCTATCTTTTTTTGTTTTACCGGAACAACAGCCTGCGCTTCGACAGCCGCATTTTATCGGGTTTGTACAAGGTCGGCTCGGGCGCTTTGATCGAGCAGGCGTTTTTGCGCATCGGCTTTTTTTTATACGCAATCGTCGTCGCCAATTTGGGAACGGCCGCCTTTGCCGCGCATCAAATCGGCATGAATATTTTAAGCATATCGTTTGCGATCGGAGACGGACTTTCGGTTGCCGGCGTCGCCCTTGTCGGGCAAAGCTTGGGAAAAAAGAGAGCCGACCTTGCAAAAATATATGCAAGCTTTTGCCGGCGCATGGGCTTATTGTGTTCGCTGTGCATTGCGCTTATCTACAGCACGCTCGGCCGCGACATATACCGGATTTTTTCATCGGACGCCGATATTTTATTTTACGGCAGCATTATTATGAAGATTGTCGCCCTTACCGTCGTTTTGCAGGTTGCGCAGGTTATCAATTTGGGCTGCCTGCGCGGCGCGGGCGACACGCGCTATACCGCGGTCGTTTCGCTTATAAGCGTTGCGATAATCCGTCCGTTTTCCGGCTGGCTTTTAGTCTACCCGCTGCACTTCGGCCTTACCGGCGCATGGCTGGGCCTTTTACTCGACCAGTTTGTACGCTTTTTCCTTACCTGGCTGCGTTTCAGAAGCGGCAAATGGCAAAAGATTGAGATATGAAACCGGGGCGCCTCAAGAGTACGTTCAGTTCTTTTTGCCCGCCTGCACTAAGGTAACGGCCGAAGTGATAACGATGTCTTCGACCGAGCAGCCGCGCGACAGGTCGCTGATCGGAGAAGCAAAGCCCTGCAAAATCGGGCCGAACGCGTCGGCTCCGGCCAAGCGCTGTACCAATTTGTAGCCGATGTTTCCGGCGCCCAAATCGGGGAAGATGAGCGTATTGACTTTGCCGGTAATGGGGCTTCCCGGCGCTTTTTTTTCGGTAACCGAAGGGATGAGGGCCGCATCGGCTTGGATTTCTCCGTCGAGGCACAATGAAGGAAACTTTTCTTTTGCGATGCGCACGCCTTCCTGCACGCGCAAAACGTTTTCGTCTTTGCCGCCGGAGCCCTTGGTGCTGAACGACATCATCGCGACAACCGGCTCAACGCCGAGCATGGTGCGGCACGATTCGGCCGCAGCGCCCGCTATATCGGCAAGCTGTTCGGACGTGGGGCAGGGGACGACCGCACAGTCGGAAAAAATCATAATACCGTCGGCGCCCCATTTGGGATTGTGCATATCCATAACAAAACATGAGGACGCTGTTTTCATGCCCGGCGCCGTTCCGATAATCGTGAGGCCCGCGCGCAGAACGTCGGCGGTTGCCGAAAGCGCACCGGCTACCATTGCATCGGCTTTGTTTTTACGCACCATCATGGCGCCGAACCGGAGCACGTTTTTCATATCGACGTGCGCTTGTTCCATTGTCATGCCTTTTTTTGCGCGCAGTTCGCAGTATACGGCGGCAAAGTCGTCGTGCCATTCGGAGTTTTCGGGGTCTATGATATTTATGCCCGCAAGCGAAACGCCTTTTGCTGCGGCGACTTTTTCTATGTCCGCTTTATTTCCGAGAAGCGTTACCGAAGCGGCAAGTTTTTCTTTTATAATTTGAGCGGCGGCCGCGACCGTGCGCTCTTCGGAACCTTCGGGCAATACGAGCCGGTTTTGCAATTCTCCGGCTTTCTTTTTCATTACGTCTACAAAATTCATATGGGCATCCTTTATAACAGAGTTTTATCTATCATAATGCCGCACGCCGATTTGTGCAAGGGGCGGAGTTCGGGTGGACATATGTTGCTGCATATTATATAGTAGGTATTGAAGAGGTTTTTTATGAAACAAAGCAATGTAAGTTTGATATTAACGACAGCTTTGATGCTTGCCGTATTGACGGTATTTAGCGCTTGTTCAAATGCCGCCGTAACGGACAGCGGAAACTTAACGCCTGCAGACAGCTATAATGCGGCAACCGGTGAAGGTAGGGTAAACGGTGTAAAATTTACGATGAAAAGTGTAGACGCCGTAACAAACAAAAGTATAGGACACAGCGATGATCAGGATAACAAGCCTCATAATGTAAGCCTCAGCGCCTACCTGATAGGCGAAACCCAAGTTACGCAGGAATTGTGGGAAAAGGTGATGGGCAGTAATCCGAGCTGGTTTAACGGTACTCACAATAAAGTTCCCGTCGGAACGGAAGTGCAGGCAAAACGTCCGGTAGAACGGGTAAGTTGGTTTGACTGCATTGTGTTTTGCAATGAGCTTACTAAAAAAGTAAATAACGGATCCGATAAAGAATGCGTATACACCGTTGGCGGACATACCTACGGCGCCGCCGCCGCGGCGGAAGAAAAAGAGCCTCTCATCGATATGAGTAAAAAGGGTTTTCGTTTGCCGACGGAAGCAGAATGGGAATGGGCTGCCAAGGGCGGCAAAGAAGATAGATGGGCGGGAACCGATAAAACAGAGACGCTGGCAGACTATGCGTGGTACGATGCAAACAGTAGCTATAAAACTCACCAAGTAAAACTGAAACAACCGAACGGTTACGGACTATACGATATGAGCGGGAACGTATGGGAATGGTGCTGGGATTGGCACGGCAGTTTAGATAAGCCGGTGCCGAAAGACTATACCGGTGCCGCTTTCGGTATTTACCGTGTCAAACGAGGCGGCAGTTGGGGCGACCAGGTGCAGTTCACTGCTTGCGCTTATCGGGGCGATGATACCATGCCTAATGACCGAGATTGTGCCAATCTCGGTTTGCGCGTAGTGTGCCGTCCTTAGCGGGCTGTTGTCGGATTTCACCGTTCAGGTTCTGCCGTGCTCTTGCGCTTTTGCGATAAAACCTGTTATACTTGAAATCGGCGTTTGCGTAGAGCGGCGCCGTAATTTTGCCGCGTGCGTCCGAACGGCCGGCGGCCTAAGGAGAATCGTTATGAGAAAATACTATATCGCCGGAAACTGGAAGATGAACAAAACCAAACCGGAAGCGGTAGCCCTTGCCGAAGGCTTGGTAAAAGCGCTTAAAGACGGAAAAAACAAATATATGATAGCACCGTCGTTTACGAACCTTGACGCTGTCGCTCAGGTTGTAAAAGGCACAAATATTTTACTCGGTGCGCAAAACATGTCTACCGAAGAATCGGGCGCTCATACCGGAGAAGTTTCCGTATTAATGCTGAAAGATTTGGGCGTGCAGGCCGTTATTTTGGGGCACTCCGAACGCCGTCATATCTATAAAGAAGACGACGAAATGATCAATAAAAAAGTCAAACTCGCTTTAAAGCATGGTTTGGAAGTGATTTTGTGCATCGGCGAATTACTCGAAGAGCGTCAGGCAGGCAAAGCCGAAAAGGTGTGCGAAGAACAAACGCGCAAGGGGCTTGCCGGTGTAAGCGCGGACGAGCTTAAAAAGGTTACGATTGCGTACGAGCCGGTATGGGCGATCGGTACGGGAAAAACCGCGACCGCCGACGATGCCGAAGCAATCCACTTGTATGTGCGCAACATTATCGCCGATATGTACGGCAAAGCCGCCGCCGATGAAATCATCATTCAATACGGCGGTTCAATGAAAGCGGAAAACGCTGCGGGGCTTTTGGCAAAACCGGATGTCGACGGCGGCCTTATCGGCGGCGCATCCCTTAAAGTTGAAACGTTCGAGCCTATCTGCAAAACATATTAAATGCAAAATCAAATTGTAAAAACGGACAGCGCGACGTACCTGCCGGCAAAGCGCCGCTTCGGCGACAGAGCCGAAGGCCGGCGCATACGGTCTATAGACCCTATGGCGATCGTCGCGCCGTTTATTATGCCGAGCAGGATCGGTTCACAAAATCTGTTTCAAGACAGCGTAAATCTTGCCGCCATGGAACGCTTTGTGCATAAAAAAAGGGAAGAAGGCTTTGCCGGTTTCGGCGCGATGCATGTTCTTATAGCCGCCTACGTGCGCACGATTTCTCAGCGGCCGGGCATAAACCGCTTTTTAAGCGGGCTCAGGCTCTATGCGCGCCACAATATCGAAATTGTTATGGCGGTTAAAAAGGCGATGAATTTGGAAGCCGAAGAAACGATGATGAAATTTTTTTTCGATCACCGCTCAACCGCGACCGACGTCTTTCTTCAGATGAATAAAAAAATCGAAGAATATCAAAACAAAAACGAAGAAAAA
>CAJPNP010000002.1 GCA_905372025.1 uncultured Treponema sp.
ATTTCGCCTCCCCGACAAATCAAATTTTTATCGTTTTGAAAAACGAAGATTACGCTCCGCTTTCTGAAAAAATCGGTCTTTCTTTTTGGGAAAAAGCGGACGAAGCGCACTCCGTCGTCCGCATTGCGACAAGCTGGGCAACGACGGACGAACAGGTTGAACGATTATTAAAAGCGCTTTCGGAACATTCATCATGCGGAAAATCGTAACGGAAGATTTAATATACGAAATCCTTTCGGCGGTCGAAGAAATCCCCGAAGGTAAGGTCGCAACTTACGGGCAAATCGCACGTCTCATCGGCAGGGACAAAAATGCGCGCCTTGTAGGAAACATATTGAGCCGCGCCGAAGATTACGGCGACTATCCGTGCCACCGGGTTGTCAATCATTCGGGCCGCCTCGCGCCGAATTTCCCGGAGCAAAAAAATCGCCTCCTTGCCGAAGGCGTTACGTTTAAAAACGACTCGTGCGTCGATTTGCAAAAGCACCGCTGGGAAATATAGAAAAACACTTACTGTAACAGCGCAAGTGTTTTTTCGTAGATTTTCCGTTTTTCTTCAAACGCCTCCTGCTGCTTTTGACGTTCATTCTCGTCTTTACACTGTTTGAGTTTTTCAGGCAAAGCGTTTTCCTCTTCAAGACAATACCTTTTCACTATATCGTACGGACGGTTTCCGTCGGTGTCTGTCATATTTTCGTCGGCGCCTAAGGCAAACAGCATGTGTATAATGAGCGGCATTTTATCAAAAAGGTCTTCACTGTAAGAAAAAGGATCATTACAAACGGCAAAAAAAGCTTGATAAACATCCGCTCCGTTCCGCACAAGCATTTCCGCATATCTTCTGTTATACCGCAAAGCGAGCACTAACGGCGTAGTTATATCACCCGCTCCGTTATTCGGGTCGGCTCCGAATTTCAACAGCGTTGCTATCAAAGCGTCATTATTGCCGTACCTGATACTGGTACACAAAGGCGGCCCGTAACGAGTACCAGATTCTCCATAAAAGCAGAATTCCATATCTGCACCGAATTGCAGCAGAAACTGTACGATTTCCATTATATCGTTGAGTTCTTTTTGATTCGCCGATTTGTATTTGTAGAGATTCTGTGCTATAGCGCATGCCGTCGTTAAAGGAGTTTTCCCGTCCGGTGTCACATAATTCACCGGTGCGCCTTTTTTAAGAAAGCGTTTTACCTGCACTTTATTTATCTTTCCTACAGCCAGCATCAAGGGGTCTTTTTCCAAATCGCGTTTTTTCGTATATATGATAAATTCAACCGTATCTACGACAGGCTGAATAGTGTAATCGTAGACTATTCCGACGAAAAAGGGTAATACAAGAAATGCACCGATTATAATACATTTAACAGCTTTGTTTTTGGAACTTTTCACCCCGCTTATTTTTTTGCGGACGGTTCGGGCAAGCAACAGACTTAAGCCGATAAGCAGCAAAAGCAATCCGATCATACCGGGTATAAACGATATGATACATATACTATCACCCGTTGTAAAAAAAGACAGAGAAGAAACCATTCGTCCGGCTCTGTAAGACAGCGAGATCAATAAAAAACGGCATCTCCGTATGCTTCGGCAAGTTCCCGTTTATTTATTACGGATGTTCCGTAAAAAGCCCGTTTCCCGATTTCTACTTTTCTGTTCAACAACACAATGTTTTTCAGATTTGAACACGATGAAAAAGCAAAATCCCCTATCCGAACGACGCTTTTCGGAATTATTATGGAATCGAGAGAATCGCAGCCGACAAACGATTTACCGATTTTTTTAATTCCTTCCGCAAGTGTCACTTGTTTTAATTTTGAACACCCCTGAAAAATATTGTCGGGCAATTCGTCGATGCGGGTCTGTACGGTAACGGAAACAAGATTTCCGCACTGCCGAAAAGCACCTGTCCCGATCGTTTCAACCGTTTTGGGAATGACTACTGTTTGAAGTGCGGCACAGTTTGCAAAAGCATTTTTTCCGATCGTTTTTATATTTTTCGGAAAAACAATCGATTTAATGCCGCTTTGTCTGAATGCTCCGTCGCCGATCGCCGTAACGTCGTCGGGAAGTACAACAGTCTCATCCGAGCCGTTGTATTGCGTAAGCACTCCGTTGCTGCGAACAAATTTCATATTATAAAGATTATCCGCGCGCTTGCGTGCGATTTCAGCTTCCCGTTCTTTTCGCTTTTTCAATACGTCCGGCCATTGTTTATCGAATGCTTTCAATACGGTTTTCGATTCTTCGGTCGCTTCACATTTTTTTAATTTTGCCACATACGTTTCCGAATCTTCAAAATCGAAATCGGTAAAGTCTTTTGAATAACAGCGGATAATCCCCCACCAGCCTTTATAATAGGTGGGATAAAAATATGAAATAGCTTCGTAATACCATAATGCATCGTTGATTTCGCCGATTTTATAATCCGCGTCGGCTTTGTACTCGTAATACGCCAAAAAGGAGTTGTATGCTCTATCCCAATAAAACAAATCGATATCATCTGCAACAATAACAACGGTATTATCTGCCGAAGCGGTACCGATGCCAAACGATATAATACAAAGCACAAAAAAGATAAATTTTTTCATTTTATTCCTCATTGTCGGCAATTATACACTATATATAATAAAAAATACAACAGACATATATTCTATGGACATGCGGCACTTATTTATAGTACAATAAATAATGATATTCGATATACAGGCGGTTGCTTTCGATATAGACGGAACGCTGTACCCCGACTCGCGGCTTTTTGTGCGTCTCATTCCGTATTTTTTTAAAAACTTTTCCTTTTTTCTTAAATTCAAACGTGTGCGCTATATTTTGCACAGAACGGCGCCGCTTCCCGATTTTTTCGAATATCAGGCGCGCCTTTTGGCTGCGTATATGGAAATCTCTCCGGAAGAAGCTCACCGGCTCATACGCGAAAAAATTTACGACGGACTGGCGCCCTTTTTCCCTTCGGTAAAACCGTTTAAAAACGTACAAAATACGCTGCGCTCTTTTAAAGATACCGGGCTTAAACTTGCCTTGCTGTCGGATTTTCCGCCGGAGCAAAAAGGCGATTTGTGGGGCTGTAAACATCTGTTCGACTGTATTCTCGGTTCGGAAACCTGCGGGGCGCTTAAACCGTCCGCTTATCCGTTCGGGATTTTGCAGCGTGCTTTGGGCGTTCCGGCCGAACGTATTTTGTATGTCGGCAATAATATTCGAAGCGACATTAAAGGTGCCCGTAACGCAGGCATGAAAACGGCCTATTTAATGCCTTTATGGCGAAGAATATTGCATAAAAAGCCGCGTGAAGCCGATATTTGCTTTAAAAACTATCGTCAATTGTGTAAAATTGTGTTACAGTAAATAATAGATAATTTGTAAACCGGGTGGGGAAAGCGATGATACTGAACATTCTTACGGCCGCAGTTTGTTTTGCGATGCTGCTGGTATTCAGGCAGCTGGATAAAAACAACCGGTCGATTGAAAAGGTTAAAAAATTTACGGACAAGGTTCTTGCCGATTTTGACGCGTATTTTAAAGACCGCATCATTCAAATGAAGAATGCCGGAGTTGAACTTGACGTAAAGCAAAGTCAGGCCGTTGCCGCTGTTAAGCGGCTCGAGCAAAACTCATCCGTCTTCGAAGCCCGCTCGGCGGAATTCGGCGCTCATATAAGCGTGCTGGACGACATAAAAAAACGTGTTCTTTCCTATGAAGCGCTTATAAAAGACTTATTCGAAATGTCGTCCAAAGTGGAAGAAAATCTTGAAAAAATACACAAACAATCGGACTTTATAGATAAAACGTTTAAATTGCTTTCCGACCAGCAAAAGCGGCTCGGCGAAATCGAAAAGAAAATCCCCCAGCTTTTGCTCGATTTTGAAAAACAAAATGCGGAACACATCGGCCGTGCAGGTGTCGAATATACCGCGGCGCTCGACCGGCGTTTTGCCGATTTGGAAACGCTTGCGGACGCGGCGACGGATAAAAATCAGCAGCTGCTCGAACAGATAAACGAAGTATTTGAAGAATCGTTGAGCCGCGCCGCTCAAAAAGCCGATTCGCTTGAAGACGATGTTTTTGCACGGCTTCAGGAAAATACGCGGCAGCGCGCGGAAGAATTCGAAAATCTTTTAAACCGCAGCACGCAGGATTTAACCGAATACATCGACCGCGAAAAGACGGAAATCGAAAACGATTTGGCCGAACAAATGAAAGCTGTACGGAATTCCGCATCCGACGTGTACGAACATTTTAAAAACGATTCGGACGAAACGCTGGAAAATCTAAAGAACGATTTATCCGCGGCCGTTTCCGAACAAAGAGAAAAGGTGCTTTCCGATCTTGAAAATCAGCAGCAAGCGGTCGCTGCGCAGCTTGAAAAACAGCGCGAAAAGGTGAACGAGCTTACCGGCGAAACGGAGCGGATTTTAGCTGAAGCCGAAGGCGGCCAAGGCGAAAAAATCCGCAGTGTTCTTTCGGAACAGGAAAACCGTTTTATCGAGGCCGTAAACGACATAAACGAAAAGACGCAGACCGCACTCGAAGAAGTGTCGAACCGCGTATACGCGGAACTTTCGAGCAGGCAGGAAGAAATAACGGCCTCTCTTGCCGAATCGCGCCGCCTTTTGGACATGATCGGAAGCGGCCAGGAAGAAAAAATCCGCGCCGCGATCGAAGGGCAAGATGAAAAACTTTCCAAAGCGCTCGAAAAACTTACCTCGTCGGTCGCCGCAACATACGAGCGCTTTAAAAACAGTTCGACCGAAGCGCTGGAATCTTTAAAGAGCGATTTGTCTACGGCTGCCGCCGAACAAAAAGCAAAGGTGTTTTCCGATCTTGAAAACCAGCAACAAGCGGTTGCCGCGCAGCTTGAAAAACAGCGCGAAAAGGTGAACGAGATTGCCGGCGAAACCGAACGCATTTTAGCCGAAGCCGAAGGCGGCCAAGGCGAAAAAATCCGCAGTGTTCTTTCGGAACAGGAAAACCGTTTTATCGAGGCCGTAAACGACATAAACGAAAAGACGCAGACCGCACTCGAAGAAGTGTCGAACCGCGTATACGCGGAACTTTCGAGCAGGCAGGAAGAAATAACGGCCTCTCTTGCCGAATCGCGCCGCCTTTTGGACATGATCGGAAGCGGCCAGGAAGAAAAAATCCGCGCCGCGATCGAAGGGCAGGATGAAAAACTTTCCAAAGCGCTCGAAGATTTCAGCTCGGCGGTCTTTTTGCAATTTGAGCGCAGGCGCAAAGAACTTGCCGATGCGGCGGAAAAGCAGTATTCGTCTTTGTCGGACGAAATCGCATCGCTTGCGGAACAAAGCAGCGCGGAAATAGAACGGCAAAAAAAGGAACTTGCCGAATTCAATGCGAATTTCGGCAGGGCCGAGCAAATGTTGCAGCACATGGACGAAACGGTCAATAAGCGCCAACAGGAAAGTTCCGCCGCCATCGAACAGCTCCGCCGGCTTTTGGAATCCGATTCGGCTTCTCTTGCAAAAGAATCGGAAATTCACGTGGCGCAAATGAAAGACGCGTTCAAAGCCGCCTACGAAGACGCCGTAAAAAACAACGCGAAAACACTGCAAGCTTTTTTCAGCGATACGGATGCCCAGCTTACCGACACGAAAAAGGATATCGAATACCGGCTTAAAAAACTTGAAACACTCGCTTACGACATCGACAGCCTCGACGGCAGTTTCCGCAAGCTTATGGAAAACGCTGAACAGCGCATATTAAACGAGTTCGACGTATTCAAAAATGACCGTGGCAGTGCGCAAAAAGATTTTGAAAGCGAAATCAATTCATCGTACGAGGGCATGAAAGAAATTATCGACGGGTTGGATCGGGAATTGAACGAATTGAAAACCAGAGCGTACGACAGCGTGTCGGAAAAGCTGAAGGTTTTTGAAGATGATTTTTTTAAGGATTTGAGCGAACGCGGCGAAAATCTGAATACGTCGCTTGAAGAATGGAAGGCGGGCTTCGACGCGCGCTTAACCGATGTATCGCAGCGTTTTGAAGACGAGCGGCGCAGCATCGAACTGCAGCACAGCGAAGATTTAAAAGAAAAACTGCTTGCCCTGCAGGAAAAATACCGTCAGCAGTTTACGGCGCTGGAAGAGGCGCTTAATGCTGCGGAAGCGGATATTAAAGGCCGCATCGACGGTGTAGACAACTCGCTGCGTACATTTATGGATTCTCAGCACGACGATATGGAAAAAGCCCGCCAAGCAGTCGAAGAATCGCTGAAAGGCGAATTGGATCGCCAACAACAAAACACGGCGGAACAGCTGAAGCGTTATGAGCAGGAAATAAACGCACAGCTTACGCAGATAACGCAGTCGGTTGCCGTCGCGCAGGAAGAAACAAAGGGGTCATTGGAGGGCATTTTGGGCGATCTTGCCTCGTGGCGCGAGCGGCTCAACGCACAGTTTGAAGAAAACCGTACGCTGTATACCGAAAAGCTCGCCGGCTTGCAGCAAGCCTCCGAAGAACAAATCGAACAAGTCCGCCAGATTTTTACTTCCGACATTGCGCATTTTGCAAATATCGCGAAGGACGAAACCGGTAAAATCACCGCCGATTTGGACGAACTGAAAGAGCGAAGCCAAAAGTCTTTGGCGGATTATGAAGAGCGTACCGAACAGGTTCTTGAAGAATTCAAAAAAGCATACGAAGTCATGTTGGACGACACGCAGCGCAAAATCCGCGAGGAAAACAGCGACGCCGAACAAAAACTGCGCTTGTTGAAAACGCTCGTACAGGACGCTCAGAAAAAAACCGAAAGCATTCACGAAAAAACCTTTTTGGAAATTCAAACCGAAGCGAATCATCTTAAAATGAGCATCAACGAAACCGATCGGCAGCTTAAGCAGTTTTTGGCGCAAACGCAGCTGGTCGAAAAAACGACCGAGATGAAAAATCAGCTTGAAAATCAAATGAACGAACTGCGCGATCACATTTCGCGGTTCGACAACTTCAAGCAGATAACCGACAGCATTGAAATGCAATTCGGCAAAATGCGCAAAATCGATGAAGAAATAACGGCAAAGGTTCAGCAGTTTGCGGCCGGAAAAAACAAAATAGACGACATGGAAAAGGATTTCGGCCGGCTTATGGGATTGTCGTCGTCGATGGATCAAAAAATTCTCGAGCTGAAAAACACGAGCGACGATTTACAGATTCTTCAGGGCGAAGTGCGGCGCTTTCAGGAAACGCTCGGCGATATTTCCGTCCGTTACGACCGGCTCGAAAAGAAAAATATCGTGCTCGATCAAACCATCGAAGGCGTCGACCGCACGTTTGACGAATTGCGCGAACTCGAACAGCGGCTCGGCGAATGTTCGCAGCAAACGCTGGAAATGCCGGCCGCCGTCGATACGCTGCGCGCGGACTTGGATTCGCTTATGGAAAAATCCGGGCGCATAAACGATTTGGTCGACAAGCTGAATAATTTGGACGGCATTTTGGCCGAAACGGACAAGCGCATCGAAAAAGTCGATACGGCGTGCAGCTGGATAACCAAAACGGAAGTCCGCTTGGGCGAAATGAAAAAAGAGGCGCTCGAACAGGTGAACCTGCTCGGCGCTCTGGTAAAAGACCGCGGCAAAAAGAAAGATGCCGGCGCGCCGCCGATTGCGGTGCGTGAAAGCGTTATAAAGCTTGCTCACCAAGGGTGGAAGGTGGAACAAATTGCGTCCAGCCTGAATGTAACGATCGGCGAAGTGGAACTTATTTTGGACTTTTACGGCAAAGAAACCCGCTGAGCGCGGTACGCATTAAGCATAATCGGCGACGAGCGGGTTTCAGCGCCGCGTGTAATCGGGACAGGGCGTGTCTGCGGCTTCCTTTAAGGCTTCTGTTCGCGCGAGGAGCAAAAGTTCCGTGTCGCGCGCGGGGTCGGCCAAACCGAGCGTCAAATAGCCCGACTGCTGAATGCCGGCTGCTTCGCCGGGCCCGCGCAAGCGTAAATCCTCTTCGGCAATAAAAAAACCGTCGGTACTTTCGTGCATAACCTTCAGCCGCTTTTTACCCGTTTCGCTTAGCTTATCGCCGTAAACTAAAAAACACGCCGATTGGGCGTTGCCGCGCCCGACCCGTCCGCGCAGCTGGTGAAGAGCTGCCAGGCCGAAGCGTTCCGCCTGTTCGATAACCATACAGGTCGCATTGGGTACGTCAACGCCAACTTCGACAACGCTTGTCGCAACAAGCACTTGAATGCGCCCTTCGTAAAAAAGGCGCAGAATCCGGCTTTGTTCTTCTTCGTCCGTTTTTGAATGAATGAGCGCACACTTGAATTCGGGATACACGCGCTCCGATAAAAACGCATACATGTGCTCTGCCGACTTTATGCCGTGCGTCCTATCCCGCGCCGCCGATGCCGACAGCTTTTCGTTTTCGGTATTCGGTAAGGCCTTTGTCTGCGCATCGGCTTCTTCTTCGGCGTTTTCCGCATCTTCGATGCGCGGATACACAAAATACGCCTGATGCCCTTTTTTCAGTTCTTCGCGCACGGTTTCGTATACGCGTCCTTCGTTTCCCGGCTTTGTCAAATGCGTGAGTACCGGTTTGCGTCCGGCCGGCATGCTTTTTATAAGCGAAACGTCCAAGTCGCCGTACACGGTGTGGGCAAGCGTTTGCGGAATCGGCGTTGCGCTCATCATTAAAAGGGCGGGGTTTTGAGGCACGGTATCCGGGTTCGCCTGCCGCGCGTTTACGATCGATGAGCGGCCCTTGTCTATAATTGTGCCGCGCTGTACGACGCCGAAACGGTGCTGTTCGTCTATAATGACCAGCTTCAGGTTCCGGTACAGGACGTTTTTTGAAAATAGTGCGTGCGTGCCGATAACGATGTCTATGCCGCCGTTTTGAAGCTCTTCCAACAGCGGGATGCGGTTTTTGTTTTTAACGTTTCCGCTTAAAAAAGCGGCGCGCACACCCTTGCCCGTTCCGCCGGTTAAGGGCTCCAAAAGGCGGGCGGCGTTTTCGGCGTGCTGTTTTGCAAGAATTTCGGTCGGAGCAAGCAAAGCGCACTGCGCGCCCCAGTCGATTGTGCGCAAGGCGGCAAAAAAGGAAACGAGGGTTTTTCCGGAACCGACGTCGCCCTGAAGCAAACGCGCCATATAAAAAGGAGGTTTTCCTCCGGGCGTATCGGGCGCTGCAAAACCCGCGTCTATGTCCGCGTTTATGTCGGCGATCGCCTGTATTTGGTCTTTTGTCAGCGAAAAGGTTAAGCGGCCGAGCAGTTCTTTTTGTCGCGGCGACAAAAGCGGTTCCAGTTCTTTTTGCGAGCCGACCGTTTTTTGGAGCGGCGCGCTCATACCGCTTTTACGTTCGGCCGCACGCTCGGCAATGTTTTTTTGGAACACGTACAGTTCTTCAAAAATAATCGAACGCTTTGCCTGTTCGGCTTCTTCCATGTTTGCAGGAAAATGAATCGCCTGTACGGCCTTTTGTTTATGGAAAAATCCGTATGCGTCGATAAGTCTTTGAGGAATCTCGTCTTCAATTCCCTTTCCGTATTCCGAAAGCGCTTTTTTCATCGTTTTGCGGATGTGCGCTTGCGTCAATCCCGCCGTGAGCGCGTACACAGGATAAACGGCGCTATCCGGCAAAATCGAATTTGCAACGTCGGCAAGGCTTCCTTCTTCGGCAATACGGATTGCATCGAAGGACGACGATTGTATTTCGCCGTAACGGTAGGTGAATGCGCCGCTTACGCTTATGAGCGAACCTTCCGGCAGATTTTTTTGCAAAAAAGGACGGTTAAAACACACGAGAGCCGCGCGTTCCGTGCCGTCGGTTACGATTATTTTAAGCGTTTTCATGCGGCCGAAGCCGAACCATTCATGCGAAAGCACGTGGGCTGCGGTATGGACTTTTCCCCGCGAAAATTCGGCAAAGGAGCGGCGCTGCGTTCTGTCTTCCCAATCGCGCGGATAGTACGACAGCAAATCGGACACCGTAAAAACATTTACACGGGCAAAGGCTTTTGCAAAAGACGATCCCACGCCGGAGATACGGTTCAGCGGTATCTCCATGTCCTTCAACTTCATAGGCTAGAGCAATAAAATGGCCAGCACGCTTTTTACAAGCAGCCCCAAACCGATTTGAACGGCTGCGCCGCACGCAAGCGTTATAAGCATCGCCGTTTTCGGCCGGATAAAACGTCCGCGCACAAAAAATGCGGGAATCTTGTAAATTATCGGATTTAAAACCTGATCGACGCTGTACCAAATGCGGCTTTGCGTTCTATCGAGCAGTTCGGCAATCAATCGGACTAAAAGCAAAATATTAAAAAAAGTTAAAAGCGACGACACAACCGACCATACCATTTGCACAACCACGGCAAGAATGACGAGCGGTGAAAACCTACGCGAGCGTGCGATTTGCTTGAAAATCGACGAAATAATGATTAAAACGCCTACGGAAATAACCGGAGAAATATCGACGGGCGAGTTCCGCGTAAAATTGAATTTGCGGAATGCGTTGAGCCACGGATCGCAGATGCGCGCAAGCAGTTTGCCGAAGGGACTGTAATTGAGGTCGGGCACCCACGTAAAAAAAACGCGCACAATGCATAAAAGCGAATACAGCGAAACGGCGCTTGCCAATGCCGAAACCATGCTGAAGATAATGTACATAAGCTAAATATAACAAAAAAGCGAGGGGGAATCAACAAAAAGCCGCGCACTCGGCATGAACGGGAAACCGGGAAAAAAAGATTAATACTTGTTACTATGGTTTGTACTGTCTGCGCCTATAATAAAGGGTGGAGGTGCATATGACAAAGCACAATCGCCGTTATAAAGATTCCGTGTTCGTCGATTTATTCGGTGAGGACAAAGACGCAAAAAAGAATTTTCTGTCGTTGTACAACGCTCTGCACGGTACGCATTTGGACGGTTCAGCCGAGCTTACACCATTGCGCCTTGAACGTGTCATGTACATGAGCTTTTGTAACGATGTATCCTGCCTCATCGACAATAAAATCATCGTGCTGGCCGAACACCAGTCAACGGTAAATGCCAATATGCCGATACGCTTTTTGGAATATGTAGCCCGATTATACGAGCAAATCCAAAACCCGCGCGACCGCTATTTGCGTAGACTGAAAAAAATCCCCTCGCCTGAATTTTATGTCTTTTACAACGGCGAAGAACAATACCCGGCCGAGGCGGAATTGAGGCTCTCGGATGCCTTCGCGGTAAAATCCACAAAACCGAGCCTAGAATTGCTTGTAAAAGTGCTGAACATCAATTACAATAAAGACAACAAGCTTTTGGAAAATTGCAAGCCGCTTGAAGAGTATACGCAGTTTGTAGAAGCGGTGCGCCGGCATGTCAAGCTCGATAGAGAAAACGGATTTAAGAATGCGATTAAAGAATGTATTCAAAATGATATTTTGCGGGATTATTTGGAGCGAAAATCACGGGAGGTTATGAACATGTTGATAGCCGAATATGATTACGATACCGATATTGCAGTGCAGCGAGAAGAGGAACGCGAAACGGCGTTTGCCGACGGTTCGCGCCAAAAGGCTCTCGAAACAGCACGTATACTGAAGCAGCTCGGTGATTCCGTTCAAAAGATAATGCACGCTACCGGACTTACCAAAGAAGAAGTGGAAGTTTTATAGCCAATTCCGCATTTTTACAGCTTTTCCGGCAGCGATTCCGCTTTTTTTAAGCTGCGCTCTATGGCGCGCGAACGCACTCCCGCCCGTTCCAATTCCTGGCCGGCTTGGTCTATTTTTTCGCGCGTTTTTTCGAGCATACCGCCGAAAGCTTCAAATTCGCTGCGGACGGTACTCAACAGGCGCCACACTTCGCTGCTGCGTTTTTCGACCGCCAAAGAATGAAAGCCCATCTGCAGGCTGTTTAAAAAGGCGGAGATTGTCGTGGGGCCGGCAATCGTAACGCGGTATTCGCGCTGAATTTCTTCAAACAATCCGGAAATGCGCAGCACTTCGGCATATAAGCCCTCGAAGGGCAAAAACATAACGGCAAATTCGGTTGTATTGGGCGGATCGATATATTTTTCGGCGATGGTTTTTGCGGACAGTTTTACGCGTTTTGCAAGGGCTGCCGTATGAGTTTCGGCGGCGGCATTGTCGCCCGCATCGTAGGCTGCGCGCAAACGCTCATAATCGGCCGTGGGGAATTTCGCGTCGATCGGCAGCCAAATAAAATCGCCGCCTCCCGGAATGTCCTTGTTTTTTGAAGGAATTTTAACCGCAAATTCGACCATGTCGGCGCTGCCGTGCTTTGTTTTAACGTTGTGGCCGTATTGGTCGTCGGTTAAAAGCTGACGTAAAATATTTTCAAGCTGAAATTCGCCGAGCACGCCCTTTGTTTTTGCGTTCGACAGCACTTTTTGCAAATCGCCCACGCCCGCGGCAAGCGCGTTCATTTCGCCCAAGCCTTTTTGTACTTGCTCGAGCTGGGCGCTCACAAGCTTAAACGATTGCCCCAAGCGCGTTTCGAGCGTGCGCTGAAGTTTTTCGTCGACCGTTGCACGCATTTTTTCAAGCTGGGCCGCGTTGTCCGAGCGGATCGCCTGCAATGCCGCATTCAGTTCCTGCCGGCTTACGGTAAATTCCTGCCGGTTGTCGCGCATTACCGTGTGAATCTGTTCCTGCAGCGATTTAAAACGGTTTTCGACAACGGCGGCAAAGCCGTTCAGCGAACGTGAAAGTTCTTCCCGGTTTTCGCGCGCGGTTTTTGCCGCCGCATCGGAAGGGTTGCGCAGCAACAAAATAAGAATTGCGGCGAGCTGAAGGATAATCAGCGCCACACACAACACGTCCGTCAAAGAAATCATGTGCGGTCGGTTATCCGTAAGTGCAGTTCTTTAAGCTGCTTTTCGTCGACTTCGCTCGGGCAGTCGTCCATCGGACTTACGGCAAAGGTGTTTTTGGGGAAGGCGATAACTTCTTTTATCGACGATTCTTTGCACATAAGCATAACGAGCCGATCCAAGCCGGGGGCAATCCCGCCGTGAGGAGGCGCGCCGTAGGTAAAGGCTTCGGTTAAAAAGCCGAATTTTTTTTGGCCTTCTTCTTCGTTAAAGCCGACGATTTTGAATATACGCTTTTGTAAGTCCGGATCGTGAATACGGATGGAACCGGACGCCAGTTCGTAGCCGTTCAACACCAAATCGTATAAATCGCCTTTAACGCTTGCAGGATCGCTTTCCAGCGTCGCGTGGTATTTTTCCTGCGGCATGCTGAACATATGGTGCGCCGCGTCCCATTTTTGTTCGTCTTCGTTCCACTCAAAAAGCGGAAAGTCGATAATCCATGCAAAGGCAAATTCATCGGGATTCGCAAGGCAAAGGTCTTTTCCCAATTTGGAGCGGACGGCGCCCAGCGCGGTGCACGCGGTTTTATAGTTTGAATCGGCGCACAGTAAAATAAGGTCGCCCGCTTTTGCGTGCAGTTTTTCGGTGATTTCCTTTGACTTTCCTTCAAAGAATTTGGAAATACCGCCTTCAAGTTCGCCCGAAGAGGCGACTTTCATCCAGGCAAGACCTTTGGCTTTGTAGATTTTGGCGACGCTTTCAAGTTCTTCTATTTTTTTGCGGCTGTACGCTTCGGCCTGTCCGGGAACGGTGAGCGCTTTTACGGTGCCCGAAGGCAGCGCGTCTTTAAACGCTTGAAAGCTGCCCGAATCGGCCATAAAAGAAGCGTCGATCATTTGCAAAGCAAAGCGCAAATCGGGTTTGTCGGTACCGTACAAATCGATTGCGTCGTCGTAGGCAATGCGCGTAAAATGTTCGGGAAGGTTGATGTTCAGCGTTTCTTTGAACACGGTTTGCATCATGCCCTCGGTCATGTTCAGCACATCGTCGCGCGACACAAAGCTCATTTCCATATCTATTTGCGTAAATTCGGGCTGACGGTCGCCGCGCGCATCTTCGTCGCGGTAACAGCGCGCTATTTGAAAATAGCGGTCAAAACCCGAAACCATCAAAAGCTGCTTGTACAGCTGCGGCGATTGCGGCAGTGCGTAAAACTTTCCCGGATACAAACGCGACGGCACCAAATAGTCGCGCGCGCCCTCCGGCGTCGATTTAATAAAGGTGGGCGTTTCAAGCTCGTAAAATCCGTGCGAAGCAAGATAATTGCGCACCGAAAGGGCGACTTTATGGCGCAGCGCCAGATGGTGCTGCATTTGTTCGCGCCGCAAATCCAAATAGCGGTATTTTAAGCGCAAATCTTCGTTCGGAATAACGGGCGTTCCGTCTTTTTGCACTTCGTCGATCATAAAAGGCAACACCGCGCTTTTTGAAAGCACGACAAGCGTGCGCGCAACAACTTCGATTTCGCCGGTGCCCATATCGGCGTTGACCATGGAATCGGGGCGCGCTCTGACCTCCCCTTCAACGGCAATGCAGAATTCCATGCGCAAATCTTTTGCACAAGCTTGCATATGCTCGGAAGAATCGGCGTCGACGACAACCTGCGTTATGCCGTACCGGTCGCGTAAATTGATAAAGGTAATGCCGCCGTGTTCGCGGATGCGGTGAATCCACCCGTTTAATATAACCGTACTGCCGGCGTCTTTTTTGCGTAAATCGCCGCAGGTACGGGTGCGTTTGAATGTTTCCATAATGCAATATCATAGCGGGAATTACGCCGATATGCAAGCCGTGTTGACATTCGCTTCGATGCATACGATAATGAAAGCGGCAACGCAAAGGCAAAGATTATGGCAAAATTTCAACGGAAAACGGCAGAAGAACGAAAAGACGAAATTCGGCGCGGCGCGGTGCAGGCATTTTTAAAAAAAGGCTACCGCAACACGACGATGGAAGACATTGTCGCTTCAACAACGCTTTCCAAGGGCGGCGTGTACCGGTATTTTAAAAGCACAAAAGAAATCATGCTGTCGCTCATGCACGAAGGCAATATTTTGTCCAGAGAGCGTCTGCGCGTCCTTTTCGATAAAGCCGACGAAAATGCCGACGTATGCGCGCTTTTTTCGCAAGCCGTCATAGAAAAGCTTTTTGCCGAAAATCCTTTAAAACGCTTGTATTTAATGTTCGTAACCGAAATCGTCTACGATGCCGAATTTGAAAAAGAATGGCAAAAACTCAATGCCGATTTTTATCCGCTTTTGCGCGAAGATCTTCTCGAATGGGAAAAAAGCAAACCCGTTTTAGCCGCCGATTTTTTGAATTTATTGAAAAAGCTCGACTTGAATTTTTTAGGCGCCTACGTGAATGCGCTTTTAATGCAGTATGAATTGTTTTCGGACAAACGCGTTTTGCGTTCGAAAAAAGATTTTTTGTACGGCTTTTTTTACGATTACTGCAAAACGTGCATAAGCAGATGAATACGCAACCTTCCGAAACCAAAATGCATGAAAGCCTGTGCATTGCGCTCATACTCGCTTTGATGGGCGGCTTTTTGGACGCATATACCTTTATTTTGAAAAACGGCGTTTTTGCAAACGCGCAAACCGGCAATTTGGTCCTCTTGTCGATTTCCGTTTTTACGGGACAGGTCGGCTCGGTGCCCAAATATCTTTTGCCGATTGTCTTTTTTTCGCTCGGCATATTGCTTTCGGAATGCATAAAATCGACCGCGTTTATAAAATCCGAATTGAATAAGATCCGATTTGCGCTCGTCTTTAAAGCCGCTCTTTTGATTATGATAGGCTTAACCTCTCCCGTTACGGCCGACTTGTTTACCACTTGTTCCGTTTCTTTTTTAGCGGCAATTCAAGTCGGCATATTCAACAAGCTTAAAGGTGCGGCTGTTGCAACCACGATGATTACGGGGAATTTAAAGTCGGCCATGCAAAGCCTGCACGCGTTTTTACATAACAAAGACCGCGCGGCCGGAAAAATGTTCGTGCGCTATCTTTCCGTCATCGTTTTTTTCGGCGCGGGAGCGAGTGCGGGCGCTTTTTTAACCCGCGTTTTTCGGGACAATTCCATTTATTTTTGCCTGATTTTCCTTTTTGCCGCCTATGCGATACTCACTGTAGACGGTAAAAGGGCGATCCGATAAAACCGATACGGCGGAATTTATCCGGGTATTTTGCTCGATTCGCGGATTTTCAATTCGAAATCAAGCATAAGATTACGGGCCGATAAATAAGGGTTTTCAATCCGCGTAAGCATTGTGTGTATGATAACTTCCGCCAAGTCTTTGCACGGCTGGGCTACGGTTGTAAGCGGTACGGGGAAATAACGCGCGGCTTCAATGTTGTCAAACCCGCTGAGCCGAACGTCTTTGGGAATTTTAATGTCGGCATCCGATAAAGCTTTTATAAACTTCATTGCGGTATTGTCGTTTGCGCAAATAATATTTTGAGCGCCGTTTTGTATAAGCGGTAAAAGTTCTTTTGATGAAAAATTCCGAATGTCGTGTACCCATGTTTTGTGCGGTGTTATTCCGCTGTCTAAAAGAGCTTGTTGATATCCTTTAATGCGCTGCGGTACGGTTTGCGCCATAAAGCTCTGGCATAAAAAATCTACTCGTTTTGCCCCTTGTTCGATAAAATGCAGCGCCGAAATATATCCGGCTCTAAAGTTATCAATTCCGACAAGGTCGTATTTGCTTCGAAGCGGAAATTCATGATACTCGCCGTCAACCAAAACGATCGGAATATTGCACTTTTCTATTTTGCTTATGATCTTTTTATTTATCGAAAAACAATTACGGGTAAGTTCGACCGGGGCAAACAAAATACCGTCGACGTTTTGTTCGATATAAAAGTCTATCATTTGTTCGGTTTGGGTGCCGGTTATATTTGCTCCGTTAAATTGACCGCCCCATATAAGAGAAAAATTAAGGGTTTCGGAAAGTTTTGCAATTTCTTCCGTAATCGGGCGGAAAATTTCACTTAATCCGATTAGGGGAAAGACAAGCCCTATCATCTTTTTTTTCTTTTTATCCGCTGCAGGGTCCCGTAAAAAAGTTCCGATTCCGCTTTTTCTGTATGCTTTCCCTTCCCGCACAAAAATATTAATGGCCTTGGCAACCGTAGGACGTGAAACGGCTAAGGTTTCGGCTATTTCAATTTCGGAAGGAATTTGCTCACCGGCAAGAAGTTGCCCGTTGTTAAATAAATGCGAAAGATATTGATAAACTTTTTTTGTTTTGGGTGAAAGTTTATTTTCCTTCATCGCTCAAAGCCTTTATTTTTTGTACCGCTTGGTTATAGTCGGAAAAATCACCTAATGCCATGCCCGCATTGATGGCCGCCCCGAATGCGCCTTCTTCATCGCGCGGTGTTTTTTGTACGGGAAGACCGAACAGTTTTTCGCAGCAGTTTTGCACAAAAGGATGCTTGTTGAAAAAACTTCCGGAACCGTACAGTTGAACGATGTTTGTTCGAATATCCTGCGGAAAAAGATTAAAAAAATCTTTAAGTTCGTTGATAATTCCCAAGACAAGGCCGGCGCTTATATTTTGAGGCAGAAAGTTGTGTTCGTCGATTCCTTCTATAAACGCTTTTGCATCGGGTACAGTACGCGTTCCGCAAAAACTTGTTTTAATTGCAGGTATATTCGGGATACCGAGGGGATTTATTTCATCAAGTTTTTTATAGACATTACAGCTTTCTTCGGCTTCTTTTCCGCACAGCCATTTTACGGTTTCGCAAAAAAAGCGTTTTAAAAGCGCATATGCGTATCCGCCGCACAGCGAAGCGCCCGATAAAATATAACCCTTTTTAGGGAAGGGCCTGGTTTCGACTCCTTCAATGTGTACCGGGTTTTCGCTGTAACAGGTAATTTGTCCGCTGGTTCCTAAACTGATTACCGCGTTCGAATACAAATCGGTAATGGCGCCCAAAAAGCTTGCCTGGTTGTCTCCTATCGCCGTAACGACCGGAACGTTTCGGTATGTTCCGATAACAGCGTCCGACTCAACGATGTCCGGCAATAAAGCGGGATCGATACCGGCTGAACGCAGCTTTGCGCAATTATAGCTTTTTTCTCCTAAAAAAACCGCTCCGAAGCTTTCGGCAAGAGTGATGTCGGAAACGGGCTCTTTGTTTCCGGCAAGTTTCATCGCCACGTAATCGCCTATAGAACAGATTTTATGCGCATGTGCGGGAACTTCGCCGCAAGAACGCAGGGTATAATGCGTTGCAAGACCGTAGCCGGGAGGACAGGTTTTTCCCAACTTTTGTTCCAATTCTTTGTAGTAGGGTATGCCGGATTTTTCGCACTTCAGCGCCGCGCGGTGATATTGCCATGTGTATAAGGGGGAAAGGGCGTTGCCGCTTTTATCGATGTATACAATCCCGTGCATTTGCGTTGAAATTGCGATAGCACCGATTTTCCCGTCATTCTCGGCAACTACGGAATCTATTAAGTTTTTTGCCGCCGCGTAAATCGTATCGGCATTCTGCTTTTTGTCCCACGCCTCTTTTGTGTCAATGTGAGCGCCGTTCGGACACGTTTTTATCTTTTTTATGCGCCAATCGGCACCTTCAACCGCAGTACAGCACAGAGAAGTTGTTCCCAAATCAATACCGATGTATATCATTATTTTACAATTAAGCCTCGAATATTTTTATCGGAATTAAGATATACGGCAAAAATAACGATTGCGCCGAAAACAATCTGCTGCCAAAAAGCGTCGACCGCAATGACATTCAAGCCGTTTTCAATAATCATAACGAGGAAGACCCCCAATACCGTTCTTAAAACGCTTCCTCTTCCTCCGGTTAAAGGCGTACCGCCTAAAGCAACCGCAGCCATCGCCGTTAATGTTAAGGGATTGCCTATGGTCGGCAAACTGCTTTTTAATATGAGCGTATAAAAAATGCCTGCAAGGGCGGCACCTACACCCGAAAAAACAAAGGGGAACAGCGTTGCTTTTATAATATTGATTCCGGCAATCCGTGCGGCGCGCTGGTTGGCGCCTGCGGCATAAATCGATTTTCCCAGCGGCGTTTTTGTTTGCACAAGGTAAAATATTGCAAGAAAGATGAGGGCAAGAACAAACAAAAACGGAATAATTCCCCATGAGATTTTTGCCCACCGGATAAGTCCCCATTTTTCAATGGGAATACCTTCGGGGCGCCCCTTCGATATCAAAAGCGCTACGCAGTTCCATATATTCATCGTACACAGGGTAACGATAAAAGAGGGGATTTTCAGCTTTGTAAACAATATGCCGTTGAGCAAACCGCATGCTATGCCGAAAAGCAGTACAAGAGGAATGATGGCGTTGCCGAATTTTGCAATCCACAGTCCCGTAAAAACGCATGAGCAGGAACATATGGCGCCTACCGACAAATCAACCGAACCTATCAACAACACAAAGGTGACGCCCGTTGCAACAACCAACAGCGGCGCGGAATCGGTTAAAATATTCTTTATATTGAGAGGCCCCAAAAAGCTGGGTTTGAGCAAAGTAAACAGCAGTATCATAAAAACGATGGATATCGTACTGAAAAGGTTCATCACCGTGCTTTTTTTTATTAAACTCATAGAACGTTCCTTATTCCTCTTACATCATAAACCGGACGATATCGACTTGTTCCGGTTTGTTGTGTGCGCCGGCGTCGAATTCTTGTGTTACGATGCCGTCTTTCATAACCAATAAACGGTTGCTCATTCCGATGCATTCGTCGAGCGTGTCCCCGAGCATGATAACGGCAACACCTTTGTCTGCTATATCTCTAATCAAATCGTAAATCTCTTCCTTTGCACCGACATCGACACCGCGCGTGGGGTGATCCAAAATAATGATGTCGGCTTCACTTGCAATGACGCGTGCAAAAACGACTTTTTGCGCGTTACCGCCGCTTAAGGTTTCGGCGTTTTCAAAAACGGATGCACACTTTATGCCGAGCTTTTGAGCCCATTCCTGCGCATGAGCGATTTGCAGTTTTTTTGAAATAAGCGAATGCTTCATTACGGGGCGGAAATTTGAAAGGCAAATGTTTTCGATTATGCTGCGGATACCGAGGATTCCTTCTTCGCGCCGTTCTTTCGGAATCGATAAAATCCCCTTTTTTAACGCATCGGCAGGGGATTTAAAACGCTGAGCAACTCCGTGCAGTAAGATTTTCCCTTCGGAAAAATCTTCATCGCCTAAAATAACCGAACAAACGCTTTCTTTTCCGGATCCGACAACACCGCACATGCCCAAGATTTCGCCTTTATGCAGTTTAAAGTTGACGTCTTTAAACGCCCCCTTTTGACCGAGGTTTTTAACTTCAAGCACAACTTCTTTATCCGGTGTTTTTTGCCGATTGATTTTAAAGTATTCTTCGCTTGTAGAGCGGCCGACCATCTTTTCCTGAAGCAGTTTTTCACTCGCTTCGGCTTTGTTTACTTCGGCAACCTTTGCTCCGTCTTTAAAAACGTAAATCCGGTCGCTTATGGCGATAACCTCGTTTAAGCGGTGTGAAACGAAAATAACCGAATTGCCCGCCGCTTTTAAAAGCTCGATTTTTTTAAATAGCTTTTCTATTTCGGTTTCGCTTAAGACGGAAGTCGGCTCGTCCAACAATATGAGCGTTCCGTTTTTTTTATATTCCTGTACGATATTAAAAACCTTATCTATTTCGACCATTTGACGTGCGGCAAAATCCAATGCCGAAATCTTTACCGTCGGGTCGATGTTTTCTTCGCTTAAAATACTTTTGGCGTCGGCATACAGGGCCTTCCAATTTATAAGGCCGAATCTTTTGTATTTTTTTTCGCGTCCGAGAAAGATGTTTTGTCCTGCAGTAAGGTTTTTTATTAACGATTGTTCTTGAAAAACCATACCGACGCCTTGTTTGTTCGCCTGCACAGGATTGGCGCATGTATAGGGCGTACCGTTCATTTTCATTTTTCCCGATGTGGCTTCTTCAACTCCGGCTATTATTTTGAGTAAGGTGGATTTACCTGCGCCGTTTTCGCCGATCAATCCGAGCACTTCGCCTTTTTTTACATACAGGTCGATATTGTTCAATACGCTTGCGGTTCCGTATTTTTTACCTACGCCGGATACTTCAAATAATATGTTTTCTTCCATAACAAAGCCTTATTACTTTATAATAATTTTTCTGCCGCGTACAACGGTTAAAGAAACGGCTGCGATAATCAATACGCCTTGTACTGCCGACTGCACATACGGGTTGACACCCTGTAAAATCATAGCCGATTGAATGACGACTACAATAAGAACACCGACTAAGGATTGCAAAACGCCGCCTTTGCCGCCCCACAAAGCCGTTCCGCCGACGGCAACCGCTGTAATGGTTGTAAAAAGGTAGCCGGTGCCTATGGTAACTTCGCCCCGATTTAAACGCAAAACGCCGAAAAGACCTGCAACGCTGGAACAAAAGGCGCTCCATGTAAATACTAAGACTTTTGTTTTATCGACATTTATGCCCGTAGTGCGCAAAACGGCTTCGTTTTCGCCTATGGCAAAGATATGGCGGCCGAATGCAGTGTATTCTTGAATTACAAAGGCTACGGCAAAGATGACAAAAGAAAACCACGTTAAATACGGAATACCTAAAAGGCTTCCTTGAGCAATATATTCAAATGCAGGATCCCGTATGGAAGCTGGGCGGCCCATATAGGTTAAAACGCCGAATCCGGTCATTACGCTTGCCATACCGAAGGTTACCATAAAAGAAGGAATTCTAAGCTTAACGTGCAGTACGCCGGTTAAAGTGCCTACCAGCGATCCGACACACAGTGCTATAAGGACTCCAAGTAAGCCGAGGTTCATGGAATTTTTTGAATTCATAACAAGCATTGCAATAAACGAGCCCACAAATCCCATAACCCCTTCAACGGAAAGGTCTATACTGCCTAAAATAATGACAAAGGTTAAGCCTACGGAAAGCACCAGCGGGGTAGCTATTTGGTACAAAATACTTATAAAATTGTTGTACGTAAAAAAGCCGTCTACGCATACGGATACCGCTATAACTAAAATAACAAAAATGATAAAGGGAGCCGTATTGATAATTCTGTTCTTTTTCCGCTCTTCGATTATTTTTAATTTAAACTCTTCAGCGACAGCCGAAGCGCCGTTTGTAACGGTATTCAACGCCTTCCTCCTATAATGAGTTAGGAACTGCCGCAAAAACGTTCCTTAAACGGTTCATTTTTGCGGCAGCTTGTTTTTCAAATTCCTGTTGTCTTATTTTTTCATTTTGAATGTTCCGGCAATCGGATAATCCAAATCGTTAAAATCGTAAGACGGTTTACCTGACATAAAATTCTTTTTGAATTGCGCTACGTTGTTTTTATCCACAAATTCCGCTTTTGTTGTAAACAGTCTTTTTTCGACCGGCATTTTGGCGGGGTTGATTTTACCGATGTAGGCTGCATATGCCAAAGCGGTCATATAGCCGCCCTGCAAGTAGCCGTTATTTGCAACCGTGCACACCATATCGCCCGCTTCGATCGCTTCAATAGCTTCGGGAACTCCGTCAACGCCGACAACCTTTACTTTGCCGTTTAAGCCTTTGGCTTTTAAAGCTTGAAGAGTGCCCAATGCCATGCCGTCGTTTGCGCACCATATACCGTCTATATCGGTATATTTTGAAAGCCATGTTTCAACAATCGTTAACGCTTTTTGAGGGTTCCAATCCGCAACTTGGGTGTCGAGCAGGGTAACGTCGGGGTTTTCCGCCAATGCGTTTTTTAAACCCTGATACCGTTCAACGGCCGAATCGTTTCCGAGCTGACCTTGTAATGCCAAAATCTTGCCTTTGCCCGGTGTTTTGAATTCTTTGAACATAGCCTTTGCAATATTGTAACCCTGTGCAACGCCGTCTACCGTTGAGTGCGCAACGTAGTATTTATACGTTGTCGGATCGAGTCCTTTGGCCAAGTGCCACACGCTTGTCCAATAAACTCCGGCTTCTTCGCACAGTTCGGCAATAGCCGCCGTGTTCGGCGCATTGCTCGGATCGACGTACAAAATCGAATTTTTACCGTGAGCGGCGATAAAAGCTTTTATACCGCTTAACTGTTTGGCGTCGTCGCCGTCGCAGGTAAGTACTTGTACTTCCGCGCTGCCTGCCGGTAAAGAAGCGGCAAATAATTTACCGCCTTCGGCTTCTTCGTTCCAATAGGCGTTATCCGTTGAGTGGATGCACATTGCTATTGCAACGGGTTTGGTTTTTGCTCCGGAAGCATCTTTTTGTCCGTTTGCAAACAAAATGCTTGATATAATGCAAGCAATTGAAATACACACCGAAATTTTTTTCATAGTTCCTCCTAAAAAGGCTGCAGAATTTCAATAAACTGCAGTGTTCTGATTTTGATATTTATTTTACACCCGTTTTTTTAGCTTGTCAAATTTTTTGTATGCTTTTTGTAATTTTTTCCGCATGTTTATTTGTATTTTTTTTGATATTGAAGTACTATTTCTATACTATGTTCAATCCGAATGTTATTATCGAATGGCTTTCTTATGTATGTTTGATTGCGCTGTTTGTAAGCAGGCCGCTTCGGAAACGGAGGCTTTTAAACCGTGCGGGGAATTGCCTATTGCCGCTGACGCGCAAGAAAACGCTTGTTTTGTACGCGGGGATTTTTATCCTTTCCGCCTGTATGCTTGCCGTACTCCGATTGCGCAGTTTTGATTTTATCATAGCGCTTGTTTTGCGCATAACGGCCGTTCTTGCCGCCGAACTTGCCGTGCGCGATGCGGTGTGCAAAGATGCGGCGGGCATATATGAAAACATGCTCATTGCCGGCTGCAAAACAATTCCGAAAACCGGTATCGTGCAGTTGCATGAATTTGATTCGGCTTGCGGCGGCGAAGGGCAAGAGGCGGACGGAACGCGGAACACGGCGCTTGTTTTACAAATCGATACGGCCGGTACGCCGCAAACGGCAGTTGTGAGTTTTGACAACGGCATTGAGTGTGCCGGCGCAAAACGCATTATACAAAAATGGCTTGCAGAGAAGGCTCCGAAGCGTTAATATAAAACGGTAATTATAAAATGTATCGAGGAGGCTGCTATGGCTTTTGCGCTTGAGATGTATCCCGTTTTGTATTTTGCCCGTTACAACGCCGGAACGAAAAACTGGGAAGAACAATGGGTAACGCAGGATTCGGTTTCGTACGACGAACTGCAAAAACTTGCCGGCGGCGAGCGCGAGCGGCTGCTGAGCGAACGCAATAAACTGCCGCTTCCCGCCGTCAGCTATACGAGCCAGTACGGGTACGGCTGCTTTGAGGGCATGAAAGCTTTTCCTCAAAAAAGCGGCGGCGTAAGCATCTTCCGCCCCGACCGCAACGGCGCGCGTTTTGAAAATTCGCTCAAAGGTTTGCGCTGTCCCGTTTTTCCGCAAAAGATGTATGTGCAAGCCTGCGCGGAATTTATACGGCGCAACGCAGCTTTAGGCTATGTGCCGCGCTATGAAAGCGAATGGGAGAAAAACGACTTTGCGACGGCAAAGGCCGTTTATATGCGCCCCTTTATGACAAGCGAAGGCGCGATCGGCGTATCCTGTGCAAAAGAACCGTACGTTGTTATCTGCGCAACAACCGTTTCCACCTATTTTACGAGCGGCGGTACAAAGGCCGTAACGACAAAGCGCATACGGGCGACCCCGAACGGAACCGGCTATATAAAATGCGGCTCGAACTACGTTATATCCGCGCTCGCAAAAAAAGAGGCGGAGGAACAGGGCTTTATGGAAGCCGTCTTTTTGGATTCCGAACATCACAAATACATACAGGAAGGCTCTTCCTGCAATATTTTCTTTTTACTTAAAAACGGTACGCTGGTAACGCCGGAACTGCAGGATACGATTTTGCCCGGTATTACGCGCTCAAGCATTATCGATTTGGCAAGGCGGCAGGGTATTAAAACCGACGAGCGCCCGGTATCGATCGACGAAGCGATGAACGACGCTGCCGAATGCTTTGTGTCCGGAACCGCCGCCGGCATAACGCCGATAGAAAGCATTACGCATAACGGAACCGAAGCGGTTTTTAACAACCGCGCTCCCGGAAAAACCTCTCTTATGCTGCTTAAACAGCTTAAAGGCATACAGTACGGCGCTTGCGAAGACGTGAACAATTGGAACTATAAGGTACTGTAAACCTATTTTTCCAAAAGCTTCGGGTTGCCCAAAAGCATAAGAGCCCAAAAACATAAAAAAAAGCGGAAGCAGTCGCACGAAGTAAGTTCGGCGTCGGGAATGCAGCTTATAAGCGTTGCACACACCACGCCGCCGCGCCGTTTTGTGTACACGCGGATATTTTGACAAAACTCGTCGGCTTTTGCAGGATCCTTTAAAAATTCGCCGATAAGCGGCGGAAAGGCTTTTTGTGCGAGTTTTTTGTGTGCTGAGATTTCATCAAAAAGATCGGTTAAAATAACCTCGGCTTCGTCCGGATTTTCCGCATACTGGCAGTAAGAGGGGTAAAAGGCTTGCGAAATACCCATCACCGTCGAAAGGGCGAGCATTACCTCGTGCCGCACTTCGCTCTTTTGCGACTGGGCGCGCAGCACGTTCAACAAGATAAAAACGGAAGCGGAGTCGGCGTACAATTCCATTGCGCGTATGCCTTTTAAAAGAATGTGCGCGTTGTCCGTTGTGGCAAGCTTTTGCCCGATTTCCAGCTGGAACTTCGTTTCGCCCATGCGCGCAAGAGCGGTCATACATTCTCCGCACAAAAGGTAATCGTCGCTGCCGATTTGTTTTTTTAGGACGGGAACGCTGCGTTTTACATTAAACAAGCCCAATGTGCGCGCAGACTTCGCCGCCGTCGTAAAAACTCCGTTTTCGACTTCGCGAAGCAGGGCGTCTTCGAGCGCTTTATTCAAAGCCGGAAGGCTTTCCATTCCCGCCAATGCCCTCATGCGTACCGCATAGCTCGGCGAACTAAGGTGTTCGGCAAACTGCGAAGCCGCCGCCGCCGTATTTGAAAAACGCAGTTCGTTCAATAAAGCCGTTTGTTCGTTTTCCTGTTTGCTGCGGTCGAGCTTGTATAAAAGACCCAATCCGCGAATATCGCGCGGTGAAAAAAACAGCGGCAGCGCTTCTTTTAAACTGTAGCTGCCGAGCGTTTTCAGTTTTATCTGCAGACAAAAGCCGATTCCGATAATAATGATTTGCAGGGCAAAAAACACGCGGTAGACATCGGGGTACGAAAGCCCGGTATCTTTAAAGGCGTCGAGCAGCACACCGCCTAAAAGGGAGCCGGCGGCACCCGCGGCCCCCATAACCAAAAAATAGACGACGCCCATGTCTATAACGGCTTCCTGCGGAAACATGCCGAAAAAGTAGGTTTGTGCGGCGTTTTCCTGCCCCGAAAATCCCAAATTGCAGATAAAGGCGAGCAGACTTAAAAAGATAAAAGCCGCAATTGCCGTCGCGATATTCGGTGAAATGAGCGTCGGAATAAGGCTCAAAAGCGACAGCGCGGTAAAAAGCAAATAAATGGGTTTTGCGCCGATTTTATCGATAAAAACGCGCGACATAAGCCCCATGCATAAAGCGCCGAAGGTCATAAAAAACGAAATAAAGGTAATGACGCTGTCCGGCTGCATGTATACTTCGCGGCAGTAAACGATAATAAAGGGGCGCGTCATTCCGACGCCGAGGGTAACGACGGAAAAGGCCGCAATATAAATCCTGAAGTTTCTGTCGTGAACGGCGGCAATAAAATTCTTTGAAAAACTTCCGTTTGAAGGGCCTGTATTTTGCGCGCTTGAGGGCATTTTATACAGCAAAAACGAGGCCATAAAGCCCAGTATTATGCCGACGAACATCGCCGCACTCAGCACGACAAGCGAATCTCCGAAATGCAAAGCCGTTGCAAGCAGCAAAATCGTTATAAGCGCCGCCGTATTGTTTACGACTGATAAAAAAATCAAAAAACTGCCGCGGTCTTTTCCGGGCGTCAAATCGCTTATGACCGGATTGTTTGCGACGAGCCCGACGCCCCTGAAAAAGTTAAAACCGAAGGTTCCTATTAAAATGCAAAAAAGCCCCCATTGAGGAAGCCCCGCCCTTACACACAGCGGAATCGTCAGCAGGGGCAAAAGGGACGCGTTGCGCAGCATCCACGAATCGGCGTAAACGCGCATAATAGGCCTTTTTTGCGCAAAGATTTTGCCCAGCGGAATGGCAAAGAAGGAGAGAGAGGCGAAGGCATTTATCAAACCGATTGCAGCGTTTCCCGCATTCAAATACATTGCATACACGACGAGGACATTCCCCGTAACGAGCGCAAAAGATGCGGAATTAAGGGCCGAGAAAATCCCGTACAAGCGTCTGCCTTTATTGATTTGATATTTTGACAAAACGGCCATAACGCACTGTAGCACGTAGCATTAAAAACTGCAATCTGTTATACTCGATTTATGAATAAACGGCATATACCTTCGCGTTCCGCAGTAAAGGCGGAAGACAAATGGAACCTCGAATCGCTGTTTAAAACGCACGGGGAATGGGAAGACGCTTTAAAACAAATACCGCAATATGCCGAAAAGTTGGCCTCCTTTAAAGGACGCATAGCCGATAATTTGCTCGAAGCGCTTAAATTGTATGAACTCATGGAGCAAACCGCCGAAAAGGTCGGCGTTTACGCTTCTTTACTGACCGCTCAAGATGAAGGTGACGGCAGTGCTCAGGACAAAATGGGCCGCTATATGATGGCGTCGAGCGCTGCCGAAGCGCAAATCAGTTTTTTTATACCCGAAATACAAGCCGTGCCGGAAACGGTTGTTGCCGACTGTCTTAAAAATCCCGAGTACAAAAATTATGCGGTGTGGCTGCAAAAAATACTGCGGCTGAAAAAATATATTTTAAGCGAAAAAGAAGAGCGGCTTTTCGCCCTGCAAAGTGAAAGCATGCAGACGCCCTCGGCGGCTTTTTCTATGCTCACGAATGTTGATATGGATTTCGGCAAAGTACAGACGCCCGAAGGTGAGCACCCCTTGAGTCAAGCGTCGTGGTCGGCCTTTATGCTGAACGAAAACCGCGATATACGCAAAACCGCCTATGCGCAGTTTTACCGCGCGTTCGACAGTCACAAACATACAATCGCTTCGCTGTATGCCGGAAGCGTCAATCAGGACGTATACAAGGCGCGTGCGCGCGGTTATACATCTTCTCTTGAGCGCGCGCTTTTCCCCGATAAGGTCGGCGAAGACGTATACAGAACGCTTATAGCCGTCGTGCGCTCGCACTTTCCCGTTTTGCACCGCTATTACGCCATCTTAAAAAAAGCGCTCGGTGTTTCCGAATTGCGCCATTACGACGTGTATATGCCGCTTACAAAACGCGTGCGCTTTATAACGCCGTATGACAAAGCCGTCGATGTTTTGCGCGAAGCGCTTGCGCCATTGGGTACCGAGTACACGCAAACGTTGTGCGCGGGACTGCGTTCGGGCTGGGTCGATCGCTACGAAAACAAGGGTAAAAGAAGCGGCGCTTTTTCGTCTGGCGCGTATACTGGCTATCCGTACATTCTTATGAATTATAAAGAAGATGTTATACGCGACGTTTTTACCCTTGCGCACGAAGGCGGCCATTCGATGCATTCATGGTATTCGGCGCGCAACAATCCGTTTATGCAGTACGGTTATACGATATTTGAAGCCGAAGTCGCCTCCACGTTTAACGAACAGCTTTTGTTCCGGTATTTGCTTGCACACACCGAAAAAGAAGACGAAAAGCTGTACCTGCTTTGCACGCGCGCATCCGATATTTTGGCGACGCTTTTCCGCCAAACCATGTTTGCCGAGTTCGAATTGGAAGTTCACGAAGCGGTCGAAAAAGGAACGCCGCTGACGGCCGATTATTGCCGCGCCGTGTATCGCAAACTGCTGGAAGACTATTTCGGCCCCGATATGGTTTTTGAGCCGGAAAGCGATCTTGAATGCCTGCGTATTCCGCATTTTTACAGTGCCTTTTACGTGTACAAATACGCTACCGGAATTTCCGCCTCTCTTTCGTTGGCGCAGCGCGTTACAGAGGGCGGCAAGGCCGAACTTGACGATTATTTCAAATTCCTAAAATCGGGCGGCACCTTGTACCCCGTCGAAACGCTGCGTTTAGCCGGAGTCGATATGGAAAAAACGGAACCGATAGAAACGGCCGTCGAAATTTTTGCGGGGCTGCTTGACGAAATAGAGAAAAATCTTACAAAAAAGTGATGAATTCCGTGCTTTTTGCCGATAATAGGATTATAATATTACGTATAAGATAATGAAAAAAATCCGTATGGAGAACTATTCATGACTTCTGTAGCAGAATTTAAAGTCCGGCCTAAGATGGATGCACACAACCATCTTAACTTGGGAATGCGGTATGCATCGTATATTCCGTGGGCGGGGTTTTATATACCTAATTTTCCGCGTCACTTTAACGGTTTGGACGATATGCATACCGTTATTTCAGAATACACGCGTCCGCGCTGTGTTACCGAAAAGGACGTACAGGACTTGCTTACTTTGTCGATACAGGACGCGGTTGCCGACGGCGTAACGATTTTGGAAGGCAGTATCGATATAAGCTTTATCCATCACTGCGGCGAAAGCATACCGCGTTTTATAGATATGGTAAAACGCGTCCATGAAAAATTCAAAAACAAAATAGATTTTCGTCCCGAACTGGGAATGGGCAAAACCTTTGACAATTCGCTCGCAAAACGCTGGGCACCCGAATGTTTGGAAAGCAAGGTTTTTAAAAGCATCGATTTGTACGGGCCCGAAGTTGAAGACGGCATAGAAGATTTTAAACCCATCTACGTTTTGGCGGGAAAACTCGGCATTAAGAAAAAAGCCCACGTGGGTGAATTTTCCGACGCGAAGTCGGTTAAGCGTTTTGTGCAGTTTTTTGAATTGGACGAAGTGCAGCACGGCATCGGTGCCGCCGCCGATAAAAACGTTATGAAGTTTTTGCGTGACGAAAAAATCCGTCTGCACGTGTGTCCGGCGAGCAATGTTATGCTGGGCGCCGTTCCTTCTCTTGAAGAGCATCCGATAAAAGTTTTATACGAAAACGGCATAGACGTAACGATCAACACCGACGATTTGCTGTTTTTTAATAAAAGCGTCAGTGAAGAATGCGTCGATTTGATTAATGCCGGCACGCTCACCGAAAAACAGGTTTTCGATATACTGGATAAAAGCGCGGCGGGCTAATGTCTCGTATTATTTCGTGGAATGTAAACGGCATACGCGCCGTAGAAAAAAAAGATTTTGTCGGCTGGCTTTCCTCTTCCGGTGCCGACGTTGTATGCATTCAGGAAACAAAGGCGAACCCCGATCAGCTTTCGGAAGCGCTGCGCAATCCAGACGGCTACCGTTCGTTTTGGGCGAGCGCGGTCAAACCCGGCTATTCGGGCACCGCTTTGTATACGAAAAAAGAACCCGACAATGTCGTCTTTATGGGCATAGATGAATTCGACCGCGAAGGCCGCACGATCGCCGCCTTTTTCGGCACAACCGTCGTCATAAGCGCGTACTTTCCGAACAGTCAGGATGCCGGCGCCCGTTTGGGTTATAAACTCGATTACTGTGCCGCCATATTCGCGCTGTGTAATAAACTCGTTGAAAAGGGATTCAATATCGTTTTGTGCGGTGATTACAACATAGCCCATAAACCGATCGATTTGGCGAATCCCAAAAGCAACGAAAAAAATCCCGGCTATTTGCCCGAAGAACGGGCGTGGATGGATATGTTTACGTCGAACGGCTATGCGGATACCTTCCGTCATTTTTGTACCGAGCCGGATCAATATACGTGGTGGTCGTACCGCTTCCGCGCCCGCGAAAAAAACATCGGTTGGCGCATAGACTATCAGTGCGTAAACGACGCCTTTTTGCCGCAGGTTGAATCTTCTTCAATTTTGAGCACGGTGTTCGGCTCCGATCATTGCCCCGTGTCGCTGACGCTTTCAGGCAATTTGTAATATGGCAAAAAGAGTCCGCTTTTTTAACGACGCGCCCTTGAGCGTAAGTTTCATTTTAATATGCATGGCCGTTTTGTTTGCCGCCCGTTTTTTCCCCTCCGAGGGTATAGCCGCATTTTTTTGTGCGCCGACAAAGCAAAACGGAGTTTCTCCGTTCGACTGGAGGCGGCCGTTCGATTATTTGCGCTTGTTTATTCATGTTTTCGGTCACCGCGACTGGACACATTTTACCGCAACGGCCGCATTTATACTGCTGCTCGGCCCCGATGCGGAAGAGCGGTACGGCAGCGCCTTTTTGCTGTTTATGACGGCCGTGTGCGCTTTTAGTACGGGTGTATTGAACGCCGTCTTCTTTACCGCCTCGCTTTGCGGCGCCGACGGAATCGTATTTTTGCTGCTCGTGCTCGGTACCTTTGCAAACGTGCGCGCACAGACAATCGCACTGACGCACGTATTGCTGTTTGTTTTATACCTTGCGGGATGTTTATTCGTCGTTATCGATACGGCGCATGCATCTCCCCTTATTCAGATTGCCGGCGGCTTGTGTGCAAGCGTATTCGGCTTTGCGGCGCAACCCGTAAAACGCACGCGGAAAAATTAAACACCGGACATTTTACAGACATTCACAAATATTTATAATGACAAAAAGTTAAAAAGCGTGTATAATAAATGCATATTGATTATTTTAAGAGGATACCCATATGAGCAAAGCCGTAACAGACCGTAAACCGTGGGCGTTTTTGGACGCGCACCGCGGGACGGATTTTAAAGGGGAATGGCCTACGCTGCCGGAAATGTTCCGCATTACCGTAAAGCGTTTCGGTGGCCGCCCGTGTTTTACCGTTTTTGAACAAGAAAAACAGACACTCACTTATAATGAAGTATTGGAAAAAGTCGAACGGCTGGCCCAATGGCTGGCAGCACAGGGAGTAAAAAAGGGCGACCGTGTCGCTGTTTCCGGAAAAAACTCTCCCGAATGGGCGACCGTGTACGTGGGCGCCCTGTTTGCCGGTGCAGTCATCGTTCCGATAGATTACGCGCTGCATGAAAAAGAAATCGAAAACCTTTTGCGGGCTTCCGACCCGAAAGTCTTTTTTGTGGATGAAGAGCGCTACGAATATTTTAAATCGAGTGCGGATAAATCGAAACCCGCAGTCTATTCGCTGACTCCCAAATTCGCCGACACCTATGTCTACGATTTAAAAACCGATAAAAAAAGCGACATAAAGCCGGCTGAAGAAAATGACACCGCCGCTATTTTGTTCACTTCCGGAACGACGGGAACTCCGAAAGGCGTTATGCTGTCTCATAAAAACCTTGTTTCCGACTGTTACATTGCGCAAACGAATTTGGAAATATTCGAAACGGACGTTTTTTATGCGCTTTTGCCGATTCACCACTCGTATACGATGCAGGCGGTTTTTATCGAATCTTTGTCCGTCGGCGCCGAACTCGTGTTTGCGAAAAGCATGGCCGTGTCGCGCATGCTCAGAGAATTGCGTGACGGTAAAATCACCATGCTTTTGGGTGTTCCGCTTTTGTTCAACAAACTGCTTGCGGGCATCTTAAAGGGCATTAAAGAAAAAGGCTTTATCGTATATGGTATCATCCGTATGCTCATGGGCATTTCTTACATGATCAAAAAAATTACGGGCGTCAACCCGGGTAAAAAGATGTTTAAAGCCGTGTTGGAAAAAGCTAGCATAAGCACAATCCGCATTGCGATTTCCGGCGGCGGTCCCCTTGCGGCCAGCGTATTCCGCATGTATCAGGAATTGGGCATCGATTTTATTCAAGGCTACGGACTTACCGAAACGTCTCCGATTATCGCGCTGAATCCGAAAGAACATTTTAAAATCGAAAGCGTCGGCCGCTTTTTCCATCCGTACATGGAAATGAAAATCCTCGATCCGGACGAAAACGGCATAGGCGAAGTTATCGTTAAAGGCCCGATGGTTATGCAAGGCTACTACAAAATGGAAAAAGAAACCGCCGAGGTGTTTACTCCCGACGGCTGGTTTAAAACGGGCGATTTGGGAAAACTCGATTCCGAAAACTATCTGTACCTTGCCGGCCGCGCAAAGAACCTCATTGTTACCGAAGGCGGCAAAAACGTTTTCCCCGAAGAAATCGAAAACGCGTTCCAGCTTTTTACCGACATAGAACAGATAACGATACAGGGTTATTTGCAGGATGCGGCGATGAAGTCCGAAGGCATTGAAGCTTTGGTGTACGCTTCGGACGATTTGTTCAAGCGGCTGAATTTGATTCGCGGCTCCGACGATGCCGTGGATCCGATATACGATGCGGTAAAGGACATTGTCGATAAGGTTAATAAAAACCTTGCAACCTACGCGCGTATTTCGAAGATAACCGTTTTGGACGAACCGCTCGAAATGACGACGACGCGCAAGGTAAAACGAAAATACACGAAGTAAGTTTGAATAACGAAATGAAATGGTAAAAAGAAAAGCAGCTTCGACATTTTTTAAATGTACTTCGTGCGGGTACGCTCAGCCGCGGTGGATGGGACGCTGTCCCGACTGCGGCGAGTGGAACACGCTTGTCGAATGTACGTCGGACGATGCGCAGTCTTCGGCAAACCGAAGTGTCGGGGGGCGCGAGCGGGTAAAGCCGCTGCCCTTGAGCGCAATAGATCCCGTTCAGGGTGCGCGTCTTTCCACCGGCATGGAAGAATTCGACCGCGTGTTGGGCGGCGGCGCGGTAAAGCGTTCGGCCGTTCTTATCGGGGGCGAGCCGGGCATCGGAAAATCCACCCTGCTTATACAGACGGCCACTTCCGTATGCAAAGAAGGAAGTGCGGGGCGCGTTTTGTATGTTTCCGGGGAGGAAGCCGCCTCGCAAATACGGCTTCGTTCCGACAGGCTCAACTTAAAAAACGGCGGCATCGAAATTCTGTGTACGAACCGTTTGGAAGATATCGAAAACGCATTGAACGCGCTCAACCCCGTGTGCGTCATCGTCGATTCCATACAAACCGTTTTTTCTCCCGAAGCGGGTGCCGTTCCGGGTACGATCAATCAACTGAAATACTGCGCTGCCGAATTGACTTTGTGGGTAAAAGAGCGCGACGCCGTGCTTTTTATGAGCGCGCACGTTACAAAAGACGGTTCCATTGCCGGCCCCAAAGCGCTCGAACACTTGGTGGATACGGTTATTTCGTTTGAGCAAAACGACGACCGCATCCGGTTTTTGCGCTCGCTTAAAAACAGGTTCGGGTCGGTGGACGAATTGGGAATTTTTTCAATGACCGAAAAGGGGCTGTGCCCGGTAGAGGATCCTTCAACGATGTTTATCGTGCGCAGAACGGGTTCCATTCCGGCGGGAACGGCGGTTGTTCCCGTTTTTGAGGGCAGCCGTGTTTTTATGGTTGAACTTCAAGCGCTTACCGTTCCCGCAAAAGCCGCTTTAACGCGCGTCTATTCGGATAAAATCGACGGCGCGCGCGTAAGCCGCGTCGCTGCCGTTTTGGAAAAGCGTGTAGGACTGCGATTCAGCGATCAGGATATTTATATAAACGTTGCAGGCGGCGTACGCTTGACCGAAAGCGCCATAGACGCGGCTTTGGCGGCGGCGCTGTATTCCGCACGGACGGACATTCCTCCTCCGGAAAAGACGGCGGTAACGGGCGAATTGAGCCTTGCGGGCGAGATTCGCCCCGTAAACCGCTTAAAGCAGCGCGCCAAAGCCGCTCAAGCGCTCGGTTTTACGCGCTGTTTGGGTCCCGAAAAAGAAGACGGTATCGCGTACGTCGGCGACATTCAGGCGCTTATAAAAAAACTGTTCAGCTGAAATTACGGTTTTCTAAAAAGTCGGTTACTTTTTGGACGGCCTCATCAAAATTCAAGGCGTAGGGCAAGACCGCAGGACGCATCGGGCATTACAAGGGGTGCAAGGCTTAAACGGGCCTCTCCTATGCGCAACGCCTGTTCCAATCGTTTATTATACAAAGTGCCGTGAACCCAGGGTGCAATCATTCCGTATACGCGCGAAGCGATGGAAAGAATCCCGTCCGCAATCAAAAACGGCATGGCCTTTGCTCCGCTGAAAAGCATACCCAAAAGCCCGCCGGCGTTTTGCTTTGCCTCATTGGCCATACTGTAAAATTCTTTTTGCCAGAGTATAAGACCGGCGATACCTAGGCCGAAAGATGCTATATCGGCCGTTAAACAAAGACCGCCAGAAAGATAATCTTTTTGAATAAAAGAGCCTACTCCAAAACCGATCAATCCGTTCAAAAGGAAGGGCGCAAGGGGCTTATTTTTGTATAAAGAAAATATTTGTTCTTTTTGGTCAAAAGAAAGGTAAGCCGATTCCGTACGGATTTGTTCGAAACTTTTTTTTAAGCCCGACGCTTTGAGTATATTCGTAATATTTTCGGCATGTTGCTCCGAAGTGTCGTCAAGCGACATGACTGGTGTTTCCGCAATTACGGAAAATCCGGCACAAATAAACAATATGCCAAACAAACAAAAAGCGATTTTCCTTTTCATCGCGTACCTCCATAATCGTTTCAGTGCAGCAAAGAGCCGATAAGCGCGGGAACGGCGATAAAATTGCCTATCGATCCGCCCAAACTCGATAAAAAGAACACCAAAAGTACGCGCCCTATGCGGTTTTTATATAAGCCCTTCAGCGAAGAAGCATCGTCGGCAAGGTGTTCCATATCTTCAACCTTCGGCTTGCGCACCCACGCTTGCACAAGGCCGGTGAACAGACCCACCGCGAGAAAGGGATTCAGTGTGCCCAGCGGCGCACCGACAAAACCGGTAATAATCGCAAGCGGGTGCCCCAGCGCCAAAAGCGTGCCGAGTGCGGCAAGAGAGCCGTTCCACAAAACCCAGGAAATGAGCATGTCGAAGGAGGTTTTAACTCCGCCGGTAAAAAAGCCCACGGCAATCAGCGCGATTAAAAGGACGGGAAAAATCCAGCCTGCAATCTTTGCCCCGGCTCCCGCGGCGGGAACCTCTTCTATGTCGGCGGTGTCGCAGTTTTTTTCTCCGGAAGCTATGCCGTTAAGGAATTTTTCGACGCCGGGAAGGTGCCCTGCACCCAAAACCGCCAAAACTTTTTTTCCCTTGCAGTTCCATATGTGCGAGGCAAGGTATCGGTCGCGTTCGTCGATAAGGACTTCTTTTACCGTCGGCAAATAGCCGGCCAATTCGTCCATCATGGAATCCATTTCGTTCGAGCTTTTAAGACTTTCTATTTGTTCGGCCGAAATCTCTTCTTTTTCGAAGGCGGCGGCAAACAGGGCCGATAAAAGCTTTAATTTGCCCCACAGCGAATTTTTTGCCCATGCGCGTTTGAGGGTCGTTTGAATGGGACGATCCACCATCTCGACCGGAATTCCCAGCTCTTCGGAAACGGTCAGTGCCGAGCGCATTTCATCGCCGGGCTTTACGCCGACATCGGCTCCCATTCTCCGCTGGAATGAGCCGAGCACCAAATTGGCCAGCATAATAAAGCCGCGTTTTTCTTTTAGGACTTTTACGATGTCGAGGTTTTTCCACGCTTCCGGCGATTTTATCGATTCGTAGCGCTGTTCGTCCAATTCGACGGCGACGCAGTCGGGCAGCGTGTCCCGAACGGTTTTATCGACTTCTTCCATGCTTTCTTTGGAAATATGAGCCGTCCCGACCAAAATAATTTCGCGGTCGTTAAAGTGCAGCGTTTTTATGTTTTGGTTCATTGCGCTTCCTGTTTGTCTTCGGGTTTCATTTTTTCGACGGCCCACTGCGTCAATCTGTATTCAAAAAACAGCGGCGAGTCCATGTCGGCAACTTCAAGATATAATTTGTTCGCAAGCGTCTTATTTCCCTTCAATTCGTAAAAAAGCGCCATGTAAAAAAGCATCTTGCCCTTTGTCGTTCTGCTGTTATTGTTTACGACTTTGTTTAGAACGGCGGAATCGGCCAAGCCGTCGTAGTACAATCTGAGCATAAGATAGTCAAGACTTTGTTTGTCCAGACCTTTCATCGCTTTGGATAAAAATTCCTTATTTGCCGTCGTATTGCTCATTTTTTGATAACAGGCGGAAATCATCAGTTGGTATGAAACGTTTTTCGAGTTCATTTCATAGGCTTTTAAAAAGTTGTCGAGCGATTCTTGCCAATTACCTTCGCGCCAGGCAAGCATGGCGACCGATTCGTAGGCGTAATAATATTTGGGATTGCAGCGAATAACGTCGCGGTAATCTTTGAGCGCGTCGGCGTATTTTTTTCGTTCATCGCGCAAAGAAGCCCGGTATGCGTAGGCTAAAAAATAATCCGGTTCGATTTTAATCGCCCGCGCCCATGCGTCTTCGGCTTCTTTATATTTATTTAAGCCCAAATAATAAGAGCCGGCGTCGAGCCAATGGTAATAGTAATCTTTATCGTATTCGAGCGCTTTTTGTATGTATTCAAGCGCTTGTGAATAGCTTCTGCTTTCGTCGGCGAGCTTGGCAAGATACGACCATGCCATCGCGTTTCTCGGATTTATTTCGGTAAGTTTTAATAAGGTTTCTTTTGCCTTGTCGGTTTGCCCTAAGTACCAGCTTGTTTGCGCAAAACCGAGCAGGCTCGCCTCGTGTTTCGGGTCGGCTTCCACACCTTTTCTAAAATACAGATTCGCTTGCTTAAAATTGCGTGCGAGCATAAAGCTTTCGGCAAGAGCGGCATTCGCGTCGGCGTTTTTGGGATTTGTTTGGAGAATCGATTTTATCGTGTCCGTGCTTTTTTTTGTGTTGCCGGACGCCTTTGCGATCATCGCGCTTAAAAGCCGCGCATCTTCGTTACCGGGATCTTTTTGCAACAAAAGGTCGGTTTTTTCGCGTGCGAGCGCAAGGTCGCCTGCGGACAGCAACAGCGAAGCGTGAAGGTAATTTAAGCCCGGATCGTCTTTGTATGCGGCCGGAATCGAGTCGAATGCGGCGAGGGCTTTTTTCGTGTCGCCTTTTTGCAGCAGGCTTTGCAGTTTTTCGGTGAAACTTTCGGGCGAAAAAGAGGAAGGTTTTGCCGGCTTTTGCTGCGAAGGTGTGCTCGGCTGTTCCTTGTTTACCTGCTCTGCCGGCGGCGCGATCGGCGCTACCTTTTCGTCGGTCGGCACCGTTTTACAGGATACCAGAACGAGAACTGCAAGGCTGCAGATCAGGCAGCTGCACAGCAGCCGGCGCAGGCTGCAAAACAGCAGCGTTTTTGTCGTTTTTTGAAAGCGTTTTATCATTGTTTTTCCTTCGATGTTTTACGGGGAGTTGATTTTAAGGCCGTCATTGAGTACACTAAGACAATGGCTCATAATCCCGTTCGTAAATTTATAACGTTAACCCTTCTTTACGGTATTATTATTTTCGGCATTTTTATGCTCCAATTTAGAAATGAATTGTCCGTTTCCAAAAGTTTCGGTACGATTCAGCTTCGCTTATCCTATGCAAATGCGCAAACGACGGACGGGAGCGCAAACCGGCTTTTAAAAAACAGCTTTTACGCCGCGTCGAAGGCTGCGACGCTGTACGCGGTCGATTCGAACCCGCTCATTTTGCAAACATCCGCGAAAAAGGAAATTCCGCTTATGCTGCAAAGCTGGGAAGAACAGGATAAAACAAACTTTACCTTGTTCTTTTCCGAAGGCGTTTCGCTGCATTTCGACGGCAGCTCCGACCAGCTGAACGTGAGCGCTCATCTTCCCGCACGGGCGCTTTCCCTTACCATACCTTATAAAACAACGGAAACCTACAGCGTTACGGATATAAATCAATCCCGTGCGCTGATAAAGTCGAAGACCGAAACTCGGATCCTGCAAGCGCAAACATTATCGGACGAATACGTGCAGGTGAGCGCTGCGCTGCCGGAAGTCCGTCTGAGCCTTTACGAAGAAGTTAAAGAGTTCAGCTTCGCAGCGATTGCGGGCTCCGATAAGGCACAGGAAGGAACGCTTGATGCGCTTTTAACTGTGGCGCGCACAAAACTTTTTGACGATTTTCCTTCAGTCAGCTCCGAAAACATAAACGAACCGCTTGTTGCCGCCTATTTGGCCGAATGCCTTGCGCGCGGAATGTACCGCAGCGGCATCGGGTCCGTACCTTCTTCTTTTACGGACAGTACCAAACGCACGTATTTTACCGCACCGTATTTTAACACATTGGTCAAAATGAATCAAACGCTCGTCATGGAGCAGGAAAATATTTCGTACCGCATTCAATATTCGCTCGAAAAAAACAATTTGGACGTATTCGAGCTTGACCGTTTGCCCTTTGTGCTGCTGCAGCGACCGCTACAGGAAACGACCGCGCTGCTTGCATTGCCGGCCTCTTTAGCCGATTTTTCTCCGACGCTCGCTCAGGCTGCCGGTATTTTGGACGTCTATGCCGCGCTGCATAAAGTGCGCGCCGAAAACGCGGCCCTGCTTTCTCCGGTATTAAGCCGGTGTGTTTCGCGTTTGGAAAGAGCCTGTAAACTGTCCGATTCGGGAATCTTATACGTTGAAGATAAAGACAGCCGCGTAAGCAGGATTTTAACGGCAAAGGCTGCGCACGCTTTGCGTTATTACGGGAAAACAACCGGCAACAAAAACACGGAAGCGGGCGGAACCTGCCTTTTGTCTTCGGTGCTCGAAAACGTCGCTTCGCTTGACAGCCGCACCTTAGCCGATTTGTATCCGTACATAGCCGACGATAACCCTTATTATCCGCATATCGACGTTATCGGTTCCGAAAACGGCCGACCCGTTTGGGCATGGACAGTCGCTTCAAGCATCGATTATACAAGGGAAGACGATGGCACCGTCGTCTTCAAAACACTGTTTCCGACCGAAGAAACGCATTATATGATTCTCAACGGCATAGAACAGTTCAGTTCGATAGAGATTTACGGATTGCAGTTTCGGACAGATCCGCGCTTTGAAACCTATAATTCTTCGGGATACGTCTACAACGCTCAAACAAAAACCTTATTTTTAAAATTCCGGCACAAATCGCCGGTCGAAACGGTCAGGCTGTTTTACCGAACCCGCAGAGAAGCCGTAAATACCGCCGAAAGAGAAAAAACAAGGGGGGAACGAGTGCCTGCTGCGGAAGAACAGGAAGAAAGCGAAGCTGCGCCGGAAACCTCCGAATAATCCGCCTTCAACTGTCGAATTTTGCTTAAATTTATATCTTTTTATACCCTTTTTCCAAAAGTTGTGATATACTTATTTATATACGGCTCAGCCGAAAATCGCATAACTGCAAGGAGTATCTGTGAATAAACGCGATTTTCCCAAGATCCATTTTTACGATCAGGATTTTGTAGACATATACGATAAAACATGGTCATGGGTGCAGGATTTTTGGAGAGATCCGCACACGGGAGAGCAATCCGACGACGGGTATTTTGTGTATCGGGAAGAAGGACAAAGCCCGGTTATAGATCAGCTCGAATCGATTTTTTCTTCTTTCTTTTTGGTTTATTCGAACCGCAATTTCCCGGCCCACCAAAACCTCGATTATTTGTATGAGCGCCAGGAAGAAAGCGGCGCCATACGCTGGAAATATAATCCGGCGGACGATTCTCCCGTTGTAAGCAAAGAAAATTCCGAAGGAATCGGCTTGCCCCTGTTTGCGTGGGCGGAATACAATCTGTACCATAAATCCGCAAATAAAAGGCGCATAAAAGAAGTAATGCCCGTTTTGCAAAAATATATGACATGGATTGAAACCAATTTAAAACGGGAAAACGGACTCTATGCCGTACCGGCACAAGCCGGTACCATGTTCAATTCGCCGCGGGACAAGGTTGCCTATCCGATCGATTTTAACAGTGCGATGGCTGTCGGCGCCTTGTATATGGCGGCCTTGGGCGATATTTTGAATGAAAAAGATTTGAATTTTCAATACAAACGTTTGTATTTTTCGCTTAAAACCCGCATCAATTCGCTTATGTGGAACGCGGATGCGGGCTTTTATCAGGATTTGAACGAAAAGGGCGAAAAACTTCCGCATAAAACGATCGCGGGTTTTTGGCCGCTTTTGGCCGAAATTCCCAATGAAGATAAGGCCGAACAGCTTATTTCGCACTTAACGAATCCGAAAACCTTCGGCACGGAGCATCCTTTTCCGACGCTTTCGGCGGACGAAAAAAAATTCAGCCAAAACGGAGAAGGCTACCGCGGCAGCGTGTTCCCGGCCTTTAATTTTATGGTTATAAAAGGCTTGGAAAAATATCAGCGTTACGATTTGGCGCGCGAAGCTTCGATTCGGCACCTGTATTATATTTTGGACGGCATGTTTCCGCACGGCAACGAAAAAGGCGACTTGTGGGAAGCGTATTTGCCCGGCAAAGAAGGAATCGCAAAATTGAGCGGAAACTCCTCTTTTCCGCGCAAACGATACGTACCCTTTGCCGGATTATCGACGATAGCTTTAATGATCGAAAACGTTATCGGTTTATCGATAAGTTTGCCGCGGAAGACCGTCGATTGGATAATTCCGAATTTGGAAATTATGGGCATTGAAAACCTGTCGCTCAAACGCAATATGATTACGATTTTGTCGAACAAAAGTCTGCGCGGCTGGGAGATCCAAATGGAAAGTGAAAAGCTCTATTATTTTACGATAAACATTCTCGGGCAAAAGAAAAAAACGCTTCCCATTCCTTCGGGGAAATGCTCGATGCTCATAGATAAACTCTAAGATCCGGCTTTGAAAACAAAAACGTCGCGTGAAAAACAAAAAAGCGTTTTTTTTAACAGAGAATTGTCGTGGATAGAATTCAACGCACGGGTTCTTGCCGAAGCGAAACGCACGGAAAATCCGCTTTTGGAGCGTTTGAAATTCCTCGCCATCGTGTCGTCGAATTTTGACGAATTTTTTATGGTTCGCGTTGCGGAATTAAAGCGCCGCTTGAAGGCAAACCCGCAGCAGCGAGACGATTCGCTGTTGAGTCCGGGCGAATGTCTTGATGCCGTATCCCGCCGTGTACACGAACTTTTTACGATTCAGCATAATACGCTGCACGAAGAACTTTTGCCCCTTCTTGCGCAAAAAGGCTTGGTTTATGTAAAGCCGAAGGATTTTACCGCAGACGAAAAGCGTTTTGCCGAACGTTTTTTTTGCGAACGGGTTCTTCCGCGTCTTGCCCCGTCGGAATGTTCCGAAAACGGTAAACTTCCGCGCGTTGAAAACATGCGCTTATACGCCGCTTTTTTGCTCGACCGTCTTGCCGACAACGGGCTTGCCGGCGCACTGTCTGAAGAAAAACGTATTGCTTTGGTTCCGCTTCCTGCGAAAACGGAGCGCATCGTTCCGCTGCCTGCGCACGACCGCACAAAAAGCCATGCGCACAACAATGCGGAAAAAAATCGGGCGGGAGCAACTCGGTATCGGTTTACCCTTCTCGATGATATTGTTTTGGCTTTCGGCGCACGGTTGTTTAAAGATTCGTCGGTGCGGCAAAGCCTTGTCTTTAAGGTCGTTTGCGATGCGGGCGTTCCCGTACAAGAAGAACGCGACGAGTTTTTTATATCTGCCTTGGAAAAAAATCTTGCCAAGCGCCGCTTTTCTTCTCCCGTGCGCCTTATCTGCACGGCAGGAAGTCCCGCCCTTACGCGCATTCTTGCCGAAAAAATGCAATTGCAGGATACGGACGTATACGTTTCGCCTTCGATTATCGGCGTCGCGTCGCTGAATAAACTTGCCGACGCGGAAGGCTTTGCTCAGCTGCGGTACCCTGCGCGGGAGCCGCTGTATCCTGCCCGCCTCGATCCTGATGAACCCTTGTGGGACGTTTTAAAACGGCAAGACCTTTTGCTGCACCTTCCGTACGAATCATACGATCCCGTTCTGCGTTTTATAAACGACGCGGCCGACGATCCGGATGTTTCGGATATAAAAATGACGCTGTACCGCACGAGCGGCGATTCGGCTGTTATAAAGGCGCTTGAGCGCGCTTCGCGCAGCGGCAAGCGGGTAAGGGTTTTTGTTGAAGTTAAAGCCCGTTTTGACGAGCAGCGGAATATCCGGTGGGTGCGCCGTTTGCAGCGCAGCGGAGCGCACGTAAAATATAAAATCGGCGATTTAAAAGTTCACGCAAAAATGCTCTTGGTTGTCCGCCGCGAAAGGCGGAAAACCGTCCGCTACGTTCACACGGCGACGGGAAATTACAACGAAAAAACGGCGCGCCAATATTCCGATTTGTCGCTGTTTACGGCGGATCCCGAAACGGCAAACGATGCCGAAACTTTTTTTAACATGATTTCGGGATACTCCGAAATTCGGGCTTTGAAAAACCTGTATTTGTCGCCCGTCAATTTAAAATCGCGCCTTTTATATTTGATACGGCGCGAATGCCGTTTTTCTTCGGCCGAAAAGCCGGGGCTTATTATCGCAAAAATGAACGGGCTCGGCGATCCGGATATTATCAAAGCCTTGTACGAAGCAAGCGGCGCGCATGTGCGCATTATGCTGAACGTCCGCAGCGTTTGCATGCTTGTTCCGGGGGTAAAAAATCTCAGCGAACATATTGAAGTTGTCAGCATAGTCGACCGCTTTTTGGAACATTCGCGTATTTTTTATTTTCAAAACGGCGGCGCCGAAGAGCTCTACCTTTCGAGCGCCGATTGGATGAGCCGGAACCTCGACCGGCGCGTGGAACTTATGGTTCCCGTTACCCGCGAAACGCAGTTTCGGGACATAAAAGATACGTTGGAACTGTATTTTGCCGACAACACCCGTTCACATACCCTGAACTCCGACGGCGCATGGACAATGAAAAAACCGCGATCAGGAGAAAAAGCCGTACGTGCACAGGAAAGTCTTTACAGACAGTATGCGCGCCGTTAGACGCACTACCGTCAGCTGCGTTTACATATACCGATAATTTCGTTTGCTATAAAAGCGACCGTATAAAACACCATAACGGCAGAAGAAATCGGCATACACGCATACAGCACCGAACGCGGTATTTGAAACACAGCGGTAACTTCTTTTGTCTTCAGCATTAAATTAAGCGAGTATCTAAATAAAATAATAAAAAATACACAGGAAATGCTGTCAATCAATATACGCAAAAACGCTTTTCCCGCAGGAGGGGTAATCCGGTTTTCGAGCCAATTTCCGACACTGTAATGCCCTTTTATAATCCACACTGCAGCAGCGCCGTAAAAAGTCATTGCGGCAAAGCACAGTTCAATAATTTCGTCGAGCCAGTGAAAAGAAGTTATCGGCACCAACCGGTTAAACACGTTTAGAGCAATCATTATCATTAAAACGGCAAACATGCACAGGGTAACCGTTTTAAGCAAAAAACGTACAATGTTATCGGCTTTTTTTAAAACATCAGCTGGTTTCATAATTACCCCCTTATTCGGCGCCCATAATCAAATCGGGCAAAAAGGTTGCAATTTGCGGAACGTATGCCATTACAATGGTAATAACAAGCACTCCAATAATATAGGGTAAACATTCTTTTCCCAATTTAAGAATAGGAACTTTTGCATGACCTGCGACGGCAAACAAACACATACCGACCGGCGGCGTTAAATTTCCTATCATTATTAAAAGCGTCAGCACAACGCCGAGGTTTACCAAATTAAAACCGTACATCGTTATTATGGGAAGAAAAATCGGAATAACAATAAAAAGTATGGCGTTTCCTTCCATAAACAAGCCCAAAACAAGGACGACCGCAATCATAATCGCCATAACACCGTTTGCACCGGCACCTATAGAAGCGAGCGTTTCTATTAGTTTGTTGGGAATTTGCCGGTACATAACAAACCATCCGAAAAAGTTGGCAACCGCCATAATAAACAGCAGCCCGGCGGACGCTTTTACCGTGTCCCACATTATGCGCGGTAAATCTTGCAGTTTAAGGTCTTTATAAAGCAAGCCCAAAACGATTGCATATAGGCAGGCAACTACGGACGCTTCGGTAGGGGTAAACAAACCGGACATTATGCCACCGATAATAATTACCGGAGTCATCAGCGGAAAAAAAGCGCCGCGCACGGCACAAAACAATTCTTTAGCGTTTACCCGTTCACTTTTGGGAAAGCCGCGGACTTTTGCCAAAACCGCAATGATTATCATTTGAGCGGCAGCCATTATAATACCGGGAATAAAGCCCGCCATAAATAAACGGGGTACGGAAACCGCTGTCAACGCCCCGTAAAATACAAAAGGAATGGACGGCGGTATTATCGGTCCGATTATGGAAGAAGATGCAACCATAGAGGCGGCAACAACCGGATCGTATCCGTCGTCAATCATAGCTTTTTGTTCTATTTGTCCGAGCCCGGCAGCATCGGCAACGGCAGAGCCGGACATTCCGGAAAAAATAATCGACGACACAACGGAAACTTGCCCCAAGCCGCCGGGAACATGCCCGACCAATGCGCGGGCAAAACGGAAAATTCTGTTCGTTATTCCGCCCGAATTCATAAGGTTTCCCGCTAAAATAAAAAAAGGAACGGCAAGCAGCGTAAATCCCGTAGTGCCGTAAAACATTCTTTGTGCAAGCATGGTAAGAGAACCGGTTTGCCCGAAACCGATAAAAAAGCATACCGCCGTCATACCCATAGCGACTGCAACGGGCACATTTAAAACGATAAAGGCAATCAATACGATAAAAATTAAAAAGGTAAGCATACCGGTTCTCCCATCTTTACTTTCTGCTTTTTTCGAGCAAGTCCATAAAGTACTTGTAGTCCGCTTCTCCTACTTGAACCTTTAATTCTTCATACACGGGAGCTGCTGCTTGAATAAACGGTTTGGTATCGGGGAAAGCAACTTGCATTCCGTTTTTTTCCAGCTCTTTTATTTGCAGTGCTTCTTGCTCGCGCACGATTTTTTGCAGCGCTTTTCCGGCTTTAACGGCTTCTTCAATCAGTACCTTTTGCTGCAACTCGGACATTTTATCGAACTTGTCTTTGTTCATTAACAGGTGGGTGGCATTATAGGTATAGTTGACGACCGACAAATACTTTTGCGTTTCGTACATTTTGTTCGTTAAAATGGTAGCTATCGGGTTTTCCTGACCGTCCACAACGCCCTGTTTAAGCGCCATCGGCAGTTCCGTAAACGAAATGGTTTGAGAAATGCCGCCGAGCGCTTTTACCGTTGCCGCGTTTACAAAATCCGGCGGCGTTCTGATTTTTAAACCTTGCATATCTTTCGGTGTGGTAATTTGACGAACCGACGTCGTATAATTGCGGAACCCGTATTCCCAGCGCGCCAAGTATTTTAAGCCGACGTTTTCAAGGTCGGGTTTTACCCATTCAAGGAATTTTCCGGCAAAAAATGCGTCTACGGCATTATAATCTTTAAACGCAAAAGGCGCGCCCACCATATTGAATTTTTTCACATACTTTGCAATTGCAGGGTCGGTCGGAATAACCAAGTCCAGCGCCCCGGCAGTGGTTTGCTCTACCAATTCTTGAGAGTTTCCGAGCATACTGTTCGGATACATAACGACCGTTACGCTGCCGCCTGTCCGTTCGGCAACGGCTTTTGCAAACGCCGCGGCAGCTTGGTGGGCAGGGTGCGATTCTGCAAGATAGTGCGCAAATTTGATTTCAAAGCGTTTTTCGCTTTCGCCGTCTTTGTTTCCGGCTGCCGTAAGCATTGCAGCCATGGCAATCAACAATACGCATGATACGATTTTTTTCATACGAATTCCTCCATTCTTTGTACAGTGTGTTTCAAAGTATAAGTAAAAAATCTCAAACAATCAAGTGTGAGATGTGGACGTGCAGCAGCGTATGGAAAATACGGGAAAGATGTTATAAAATGACTTTTAAAGATGCGTTTTCAAGAATCGTTTTGTATTCCTGCAAGTCTTCGGCGTGCAAAGACGCATAGTTTTCAAATTCGTACGGAATACCCAACTGACGGTATTTGTTTTGTCCGAATTGATGAAAGGGTAAAAGCTGTATTTCTTTTACGCCGATTTTATTGAAAAGACGTGCAAAGGCCCTTGCATCGTTCAACGAATTATTAAAATCGGGAATAACGGGAATGCGGACCAGCACGTTTTTTTTAGCTTCAACAAGCGTATGCAAATTTCGTATGATTGTATCGTTTTCGACGCCCGTCCCCCGCATATGTTTTTGCCGGTCGTAATGTTTAACATCGAATAAAAATAAATCGGTTACATCAAAAATTCTTTTAAAAACTTCAGGGGCGGCAAATCCCGTCGTTTCCACAGCCGTATGCAAACCTTCTTTTTTACATGCCGAAAGCAGCGCTTGTACAAAATCGATTTGCACGAGCGGCTCTCCGCCGGAAACCGTTACGCCGCCGCCGGATTCTTCGTAAAAAGCCCTATCCTGCAATACTTCAAACATAACGGAATCAATATCCATATATTTTCCGCATACCTGTTCTCTGTCGCCTTTTCGAACGGGTTTTAATATTTGTATTTTTCCCGACTGGGATTCGGGATTCGAACACCATTTGCACGACAGCGGACAGCCTTTAAAAAACACAACCGTTCTGATGCCCGGACCGTCATGAATGCTGAATTTTTGAATGTTAAAAATAAGGGCTCTGTGCTTTTCCATGTAATAATTATAATACAAAGTTAAGCTTTTGAAAAGTGTAATCTTTCATTTGAAAATAATTTACTTGCATAAACAAATATTATGTATTATAATACGTATAAGAACGGCAGTATGCGGTATAGGAGGCATGATGGGAAAAGCATACAGCATGGGCATTGACATAGGCGGAACCAAGACGGCAATCGGTCTTTTCGATTCGAATGGGAATTTATACGCACGCTGTCAATATCCTTCGGATAAAGAAGCGGAACCGGATAAGTTTTTCGAACAAACCGCAGCGGAATGCAAAAAGCTGCTTTCATCAAAAGGGGTGAACGAGGCCGATTTGGAAGGAATCGGAATAGGTGTTCCTTCTTTTGTGCTTTTTGAACAGGGGCGTATCATAAAAACAAGCAATTTAACGAACATAAAAGATTTTCCCGCACGCGATTTTTTTGCCGACCGCTTTCCCGCCGGTATACGTATTGTTGTCGATAACGATGCGCACACGGGCGCTCTTGCAGAGTCCCGTCACGGAGCCGGCAAGGGCTTTGAGCATATGCTGTTTTGCCCCGTAAGTACCGGCATTTCGTCCGGCATAATCATCAACAAACAGTTGTTCCGCGGCTCTTACGGCTGGGCAGGCGAAAGCGGCCACATGCTGACTTCTCCGAATACGGGAATTCTTTGCGGCTGCGGAAATAAGGGCTGCCTTATGTCGTGGTGTTCGGGCAGTATGATTATCAAACACATAGAGCAAAAAATTGCTGCGGGCGAAAAAACGCTTATGACGGAACTTGCCGTAAAAGGTGAACCCTTAAGCACAAAACATGTTTGCGAAGCGTGGGAACAAAACGACGCAATGGCAAAACAAGCCGTTGAACAAATGGCGCAATACATGGCTGTGTGGCTGTACAATCTGTATGTTTTACTGAATATAAATTGCTTTGTTTTCTCCGGTGGACTTTTATGTATGGGCGATAAACTGTTTAAGCGCGTGCGCGAACTGTTTGACGCTTACAATAACAACGATTATCCCGTGTATTTTAAAACGGCGCTCTTAGGACAAGACGCCGGTATTATCGGTGCGCGGGAACTGCTCTATTGAGGAGGTATGGCTATGTATTTCGGAACATTAACCGAAAGAATGCGGCGTTTTAGAGAAGAGGTGCTTAACGCTTCGCCCAAGGTATGCGCGGAACGGGCGCTTTTAACGACGGAAAGCTATAAGGCCCACCAAGATATGCCGGTTGTTTTAAAGCGGGCATATATGATGAAAAATATTTTGGAAAATATGAGCATTTATATTGAAGATGAAACCCTGCTTGCAGGCAATCAGGCGTCGGAAAACAGAGCCGCTCCCATTTTTCCCGAATATGCGATGGATTGGGTTATCAAAGAACTCGATGAATTTGAAAAGCGGAGCGGCGATGTATTTTATATTTCCGAAAAAACAAAAGAACAGCTTCGCTCAATTGCGCCTTTTTGGGAACACAACACGACAAAAGACAGGGGGCTTGCCGCCATTCCGCCCGCAAGCAGAATCTTTTATGATTTAGGTATTATTAAAGCCGAAGGAAATATTACATCGGGCGATGCCCATATTGCCGTAAACTATAAGCGCTTGCTTCAAAAAGGCTTGCTCGACTTTAAAGCACAAACGGAACGGGTGATGCAAAAGCTCGATTTAACCGATTTTAAAAACTTAAAAAAGTATTATTTTTATGAGGCGATTATTATTTTAATCGATTCGACAATCGCTTTTGCAAAACGCTACGCCGATTTGGCGGCAAAAACGGCCGACAAAATCGAAAAAACAGATGCAAAACGCGCCGCCGAACTGCGCGAAATGAGCCGCATTTTGCAAAAAGTTCCGGCACATAAAGCCGAATCTTTTCACGAAGCGCTGCAATCGCTGTGGCTCATTCACTTGGTTTTGCAGATAGAATCGAACGGCCATTCTTTGTCGTACGGAAGGATGGATCAATATTTATTTGAATATTACGAGCACGATATTGCCGAAGAAAAAATCACAAAAGATGCCGCGTGCGAACTGCTTACAAACCTGTGGATAAAAACCTTCACAGTCAATAAGATCCGCAGCTGGTCGCATACGCAATACAGCGCAGGCAGCCCCTTGTACCAAAACGTTACCGTCGGCGGACAAACAACCGACAAAAAAGATGCGGTAAATCCGCTTACGTATCTCATTCTGCGTTCCGTAGCGCAAACGCACCTTCCCCAGCCCAACCTTACTGTGCGCTATCATTCCGGCCTCGACGATGCGTTTATGAAAGAATGCGTAGAGGTTTTGAAAATGGGCTTCGGTATGCCGGCGTTCAATAATGACGAAATCATCATACCGTCTTTTTTGGAGCGCGGCGTAAAAGAGGACGACGCGTACAATTACAGCGCCATAGGCTGTGTGGAAGTCGCCGTTCCCGGAAAATGGGGCTACCGCTGTACCGGCATGAGCTTTTTGAATTTTCCCAAGTCGCTGCTTATCGTGATGAACGACGGCGTAGACCCGAAAAGCGGCACGCGCCTTACAAAAAGCTGCGGTCACTTTAAAGACATGAAAACTTTTTCCGACCTGCAAAAGGCATGGGATACCGTTATCCGCGATTTTACAAAACACAGCGTTATTATCGAAAACGCGTGCGACAGCGTTCTTGAAGAAGACGTGCCCGACGTACTCTGCTCCGCCCTGTGCGACGACTGCATTGAACGCGGCAAAACCTTAAAAGAGGGCGGCGCCGTATACGATTTTATCAGCGGTTTGCAAGTCGGTATTGCAAACCTTGCCGATTCGCTGGCCGCAATCAAAAAATGCGTATACGAAGACAAGCTTATAAGCCGCGACGATTTGTGGGAAGCGCTTATGAACGATTTTGCGGGAGAAAAAGGAAAGCACATTCAGCAAACCCTTTTAACGCAGGCGCCCAAATACGGCAACGACAACGATTATGTCGATTCTTTGGTCGTCGCCGCGTATCAAAGCTATATCGATGAAGTTGAAAAATACCCGAATACGCGCTTCGGAAGGGGGCCTGTCGGCGGTTTGCGTTATGCCGGAACATCGTCCATATCGGCGAATGTCGGACAGGGAATCGGTACAATGGCAACCCCCGACGGACGTAATGCGGGAACACCGCTTGCCGAAGGCTGCTCGCCGACTCACGCGATGGATACGCACGGGCCGACTTCGGTGTTCAAATCGGTTGCAAAGCTGCCTACAGCTAAAATAACCGGCGGCGTACTGCTGAACCAAAAGGTTACCCCGCAGATTTTACAAAAAGAAGAGGACAAGACAAAACTGATTGCGCTTATCAGAACCTTTTTTAACAGACTGAAGGGATTTCACGTGCAATACAATGTCGTTTCGCGGGACACGTTACTTGATGCGCAAAAGCATCCCGAAAAACACCGCGATCTTATCGTCCGCGTTGCAGGCTATTCGGCATTCTTCAATGTATTGTCAAAGGCGACACAAGACGACATAATCGAAAGAACCGAACAGGTTATATAGCGGGGATGTCGAATTTAAAATAAAAAACCCGACGGTTCGAAAGAACGCCGGGTTTTTTATTTTTTCTTTACGTTTTATTTGTATTTGGCAACATTTGCTTTGGTTACCAATTCATACGGAATGTCGTACAGTTTATCTATACTTTCGCCTTTTGCAAGTTTTACCGCAACGTCAACTGCAGTACGAGCTTGTGCAGCCGAATTCTGGAAAACGGTACAGTTCAGCCTTCCCGCTTCAACCGCCAACAAAGCGTCGGGAATGGCGTCCACGCCGCCGATAAACTTTCCTTTTACTCCGGCACCTTCGCAGGCAAGCAATGCACCCATAGCCATTTCATCGTTTTCCGAAAAAATCGCATCGAATTCCATGCCCGATTGAATAATATTTTGTATGGCATCCAAGGCCCGAGAACGGTCCCAATCGCATACTTTTTCCGCAACGATTTTTGCGTTGGGGTAATTTTTCATTACCTCTTTTAATCCGGCGTAGCGCATAACTTGTGCATTTTGTCCGGTCGGCCCGTGTAAAACGATAATTTTTGCATCGGGTTTTGTGTTTCTGAACATTTCCTGCGCAAGCATCAAGCCCGACTGTTTGTCATCGGAGCCGACATACGAACGTTTTTTATCCGAAACGGTTGAAGCGCACATTTCGATAAGCGGAACGCCTGCTTTTGCCGCAGCTTCGACGGCGGGGACTTGCTGTTCGCGGTCAAAGGGAATCATTACAATGCTGTTGACTTTTTGAGTTATCAAATTGTCAACTTGACTGTTTTGTTTAACGGGGTCGGATTGCGCATCCAAAAACACCAATTTGACGGAAGCATATTCCGGTTTTTCCGCGACATACTTTTCCATATGCGTTTTTAAGGACGTCAGGTATTCCGATGTTAAATTGAACATGGAAACACCGATTTTGTATGTGCTTCCGCCCGACTCACCCTTTCCGTTAGCTGTCAGAGGCAGCATAAGGGCTACCGCCAGCAAAAGAAATCCCAATTTTTTCATAAAAATCCTCCTTATTTTCGATTTTTATGTTGTATATTAGCCGTAAAATCTGCATTTTACGGATTGCAACCTGTTTTATCTTGCGCTCCGGTTCGCCTTGTCCGCCCATACGGCACCGATAATAATCAAGCCTTTTACAACTTGTTGTATATAGGACGATACGTTCAAAATATCCAAGCCGTTTTGAATAATGCCGAAAATCAAAACGCCGAGCAAAGTGCCGAATATGGTGCCCTTTCCGCCCGACGGAGAGGTTCCGCCGATAATCGCTGCGGCAATAGCGTCGAGTTCGTAGCCCGTGCCGGCATTCGGCGCTCCGGCATTGGTTTTTGCGGTCATTAGGATTCCCGCCAAGCCGCAGCAAAAGCCGGTAAAACTGTAGGCAAAAAATTTTATTGCCGCCGTATTGATACCGGAGGTTTTGGCGGCATCTTCGTTACCCCCAACGGCAAGCGTATATCGGCCGAGTTTTGTCGTATGCAAAATAATAAAGCCGACGATAAGCATTCCGATAAAAATCCATACGGGAAAGCCGATTCCTAAAAAGGCGGACTGGCCTATAGCGGTAAAACGTTTGTCCAATTTTATAATCGGGCTTCCGTGCGTGTATACGTTCGTAACTCCGCGCGCGATGGACAGCATACCGAGCGTAACGATAAACGGTACGATTTTTGCATAGGCAACCAGCAATCCGTTTATTACACCGAACAGCAAACCCGCAACAATGCCGGCTAAAACGGCGTAAAAAGGATTACCTCCGCCGCTTACCAAACTTGCAGCGATTACACCCGAAAATCCCAAAAGAGAACCGACCGACAAATCTATTCCGCCGGTGATAATGACAAAGGTCATGCCGACCGCTAAAATACCGTTTATGGAAATTTGCTGAAAAATATTTTTTATATTCTGCACGGATAAAAAGTTTTTGTTTGCAAACGAAACCGCTACCATAAGAACAAAAAGCAAAATGTATAAACTGTAAGCGGAAAAATGCTTTTTTATGCCGGATAAGGTTAAGGTATTTTTCATTGATCCTCCGTATATCATAGATAAAAGTGTATGGGTTAAAACATCAGTGCGTGAGCAAGAATTTCTTCTTTATTTATCCTGTCGCCCGATAAAATTCCGCGAACCTTACCGCTGTTCATTACAAGAATGCGGTCGCTCAAAGCAAGGACTTCCGGCATTTCCGACGATATGACAATGACGGCTTTGCCCGCGTTTGCAAGCTCATCAATAAGCATATATATTTCCTGTTTTGCGTTTACGTCGATACCGCGAGTCGGCTCGTCAAGAATCAGTACTTCGGGAACCGTCGCAAGCCATTTTGCCAATACAACCTTTTGCTGATTCCCGCCCGATAAAGATGAAACGGGAATGGCAAAACCGGAAGCTTTAACGCACAGTTTTTTTAAAACGGCTTCCGTTTCTTTTTTTTCCGTTTTTTTATTTATAAAGGGACCGAAAAACATATTGATGAGATTGGCAATGGACGTATTAAAGATTAACGATTTGTCCAAAAACAGTCCCTGCCGTTTTCTGTCTTCGGTTACCAAAGCGATGCGGTTTTTTATTGCATCACAGGGCTTTTTTATCCTAACTTCTTTTCCGTCGATACATATTTTTCCCGCACTTATGGGGCGCAATCCGAAAATAGCTTCAACAAGTTCGGTACGTTTTGAACCGATTAAACCGGTAATTCCCAATATTTCTCCTTGATGAAGATCAAAAGATATATTTTCAAAACAATTTTCGGAACACAAACCCTGTACGGACATTTTAACCGGCCCGATGTTTTCCGCCTTTCTCTTAAACAAATGGCATATATCGCGCCCCACCATCATGTTTATTAATCGGGTGGAATCCAGCTGCGCACTTGTTTCAGTCCCTATCATTTTGCCGTCGCGCATAACCGAAATTCTGTCCGCAATGCGAAAGATTTCGTCCATCTTGTGCGAAATATAGATGACGGAAATTCCTGCGGCGGTTAAACGGCGGATTATGTCGAACAGCATTTCCACTTCCGCATCCGCTATTGCAGAGGTAGGTTCGTCCATAACGATAATTTGGGATTTATATGAAATCGCTTTTACGATTTCAACCATCTGTATCTGCGCAATACTCAGCGTCTTCATACGTACATGCGGCGCAATAACCGGCAGCGAAAGGCTTTTGAATAAGGCTTCCGTTTGCTCGTTCAGCTTTTTTTTATGTACAAAATATTTGCCCGGCAAATGCCCTAAAAAGATGTTTTCGGCAACCGTCATGTCGGGAATGGGGCTTAATTCCTGATGAATCATCGATATGCCGAGTTTTAACGAATCGTGAGAAGTTTGCGGTGCAATTTCTTTTTCGTTAAGTTCTATCGACCCGCTGTCGGCCTTGTGTATACCGTTTAAAATCTTCATCAATGTCGATTTTCCGGCGCCGTTTTCGCCCATGAGAGCGTGAACTTCGCCCTTATATAATTCAAAATTGACATTATCTAGAGCTTGAACGCCGGGAAAAGACTTACAAATACTGTTCATTTTTAAAACGGTAGTCTGCATTACAACCTCGGTTTCTTTGAATAAAGAAAAAATTCATTCGAATAAAAGAAAAATGCTTTCAATAAAATATGTTATCACGAGTTTATTTAGAAGTCAAGTTTTTTTTATAATATATTTGCTTTCGAATAAAATGTTTAAGCATGCTTTCAAAAGGTATATTTAAAGAAAAATTTGTCGGTTGACAAGGCATAAAAGTATTTTATAATATAGTTATCATGGGAACAGATATTTTACAGCGGCAGTTGACGATCGTAAATTTATTAAATGAGCACGATAAATTAAACGTAAAGCAAATAGCCGAACATATACAGGTTTCTACCGTTACTATACGTAAAGATTTACAAATATTGGAAGACAAGGGGCTTTTGCGTCGGTTTCACGGTTATGCATTGCGTGTTTCCCGCGACGATATTAATTCCCGTCTGTCTTATGCATATGAAACAAAACAGCGGATTGCAAAAAAAGCGTTGGAGTTTTTGGAACCGGGCGAAACGGTTATGATTGAATCCGGCAGTACTTGCGCGCTTTTGGCGATGGAAATCGCAACGGCGGCAAAGGATATTACCATTATAACAAATTCGGCCTTTATTGCCGGTTATATACGGCACATTCCCAGTGCAAAAACCATTTTATTGGGCGGCGATTATCAAAATGATGCTCAGGTTATGGTGGGTCCGATAACGGAAATGTGTGCAAAAGAATACCATGTGGATAAACTATTTACGGGTATTGACGGCTATACGGTTGTCCACGGTTTTTCGCAGGAAAACCATACACGTGCAAGAACCGTTAAAACCATTAGCAAAAATGCCGATAAAATTTTTGTTCTTTCCGATTCATCGAAGTTCGGAACACACAGCGTCGCCCGTCTGTTTGAAGCAAAAGAAGTTTATACGGTTATTACTGACGATGCAATTCCGTCCGAATTAAAAGCGGATTTGCAAAGCAAAAATGTCAGAGTTGTATGCGCGTAGCTTATAGATAAAATCCCCGATCTTAAAACAGCTTTCCGCCGATTTTTGCGTCTTGCGCGAGCGGTGTTATAAATGTGGCTTCGCCGCTTTCGGCGCGGGGAAACTGAACGCCTAAAATAAGAACTTCGGACACGGTGTTCCCGATTTTTCTCGGCTCAAAGTTGAGTACGCCGAGGACTTTTTTGCCTTTGATGTCGGCGATGTCGTGTTCGGTAAAACGGCCGACGCTTATTTTTTTACCGAATTTTCCGAAATCGACTGTCAGCTTGTATGCCTTTTTCGGGGCGGCCGGTTCGAGTTCCGCATCGATAATTTGACCGAGCCGTATTTCCAGCTTGTCGAAGGTGTCTTCTTTTGATACGAGCGCTTTTATTTCGCCGGCCATGTTTCCTCCCGTAAAAAGCAGCGGTATTGTTTGAAGGGCTTTTTACCACTGGCTTTTTTTACGTTTTTATGGTATGATATATGTATGAAAAGCGCAATATCTTTTTTAACCAAAACGGTTTTTTGTGCCGCCGCTGTATGTGCGGCGGCATGCATACTGTCGTGTAAAAGCGCGCCGAAAAACAGCGGTGCGGACGGTTCCGATTCAAATCAAATTACGGGACAATGGCAGGAAAACGAAATGTCCGATACGGTTCAAACCGGCTATTTTTATACCGGCGACGAATTGAAGGATTTTTCGTCGGCCGAGGTCGAATTCAAAAAAGAAAGCGGATACTCAAAAAGCGCTTTCGGCCTTGTATTCGGTTATATTGTAGACGACAAGGGCAAGCTTTCGTCCTACATCCGGTTCGAAATTACCGTAGACGGCGAGTACGCATTATACGGCGTAACCGCTTCAACCTATACTGACTTGGTTGAACCGAACAAGGCAAATACCGCTTATTTGTATGAAACGTCGAGCGTTAAAAAAGGCTACGGAACCGTAAACACTTTAAAGGTTACGCGCAATGCCGACGGCACCTACAATTGTTTTATAAACGGAACGAAGATGGCGGAAAACGTCGCACCGGTAAAAGACAGCGTCAACAATCTTATGCCCTTCTTTTCGGTCGGTAAAAAAACGCAGGAAGAATTTCCCGATAAGCCTGTGCGCATAAGTTACCGCATCGTTTCCGCAAACTGACGATTCCGCGAACCGCCGTTTCCGCAGACTGAATTGTGCAACGGAAAGCAAAGGCAGGGAACGTCCGGCCTGTTTGTCGGGGTTCGGACGTTTTTCATTTTTCTAAAATCGTTTTTTTAGAATTCCTGATTGCCGCCGTGTCTGCGTTCGATTCGCATTGCGTCGGCAAAGCCTGCCGCGTCCAAATCGCCCCGTATAAGTTTTTTAAAATTTTCTTGTATTTTTGAATTGATTTCGTTATTGCGTTCCATGCCGACGGCCCACGGCAAACGCTTTGTCGTGTTATCGACAATCGCCCGTGCCTCTCCGAGCTGTACGGGCCAGGGCGTGTTGTTGCCGGCGGGAATACCGAGGCTTTTTTCGGCAAGCAGTTCGTCCCATTCGCCCGTTGTAAGCCATACGATAAAGCGGAACGCGGCATCGGGGTGCCGGCTGTCTTTGTTGACGGCAAAACTTTGGCTGCCGTAATGGTTTGCTTCGGTTCCGTCGCCCTTCGGCGACATTGCCGGCCACGCAAAGGCTCCCCAATTCAAGTCGGGAGCCAGTTCTTTTATTTCGTTCGGAAGCCAGGTTCCGTTTAAATACATTGCGGCTTTTCCGCGGGCCATTTCTTCCGTTTGTCCGGCAGGCCATACATTGGACGCGGCGTTTGGGCTTATGTAGCCTTTTTTTGCCATATTTTCCCAAATCTTGCCGAATTCGAGTACTTGCGATCCGGTAAAGTTTTTTCGCCGCACCATGGCGGCGGTCGCCTGAGCGCCGACCAAACGGTCCATGTTGTACCCGAACAGGCTTGCCATATATGCGTCATCAACCGTAATAGCGGGAACGCCGATTGCTTTCAGTTTTTCGCAGGCGCGAAGGAATTCGCTCCATGTTTTAGGCGTTCTTTGAATGCCGGCTCTTGCAAACAAATCCTTATTGTACATAACCACGAATGCGGACGGCTGATACGGAATGTTTTTGACGGTTCCACCTCCGAGTTCTTTTGCGAGCGCGTACAGCGTTTTATTTAAAACGGAATAGTACGGCTTGCCCTCCGTACTCGGATAGGCCTTTGCCGCATATTCGTCGAGCGGCAAAAGGTATTCGTTTGGGAAAGCGGCGACCCGCTCGATGTCTTCGTCGAATAAGTCGATTTTTTCTCCGGCATCGAGGGCGGAAATCAGCGAAGTGCGGATATCGCGGCCTTTAAAGACGATATCGACATCGATAAAGTTTTCGCGCGTAAAGGCTGCTGCCGCTTCGGCGATAATCTGAGCTTGCGGCTCGTCTTCGCGCCACATGGACCAATAAACGATTTTTATGTTTTCACGTTTTTCACTGCAGCCGGTTAAAGCGCCGCAAAAAAGCGCTGCGCAGGGCAGCAGGGCGCACAAGAGCGCAGTACGCATAAGCGCGGCATAAAAAAAGAATGCGGCGCGAGCTTTGAGGCTAAAGCCCGCCGCGCAGCGTTCGTTCATCTTAGTTTCCCGTATGTGCGCTCGCCGCGTTTTTTCGGCATAAATCATGCACGATATTTTGAATAAGCTCCCATTGATCGTCCATGGACTGCATAAGCTTAATTTGCGTGCGCGCGCGGTCAAGGTTGTGCGACGGCCGTTCGATTTTGTAATAGACATCGCCGTTCAAATAATCGGTTAAAAAACGCACGGCCATTATTTGAGTAAGAACTCTGCCGGATTCGGCGATAAGGCTTTTTTCATAATCGGTTAAAAAACCGGCTGCTTTTTCCGTGTAGCCGTCTATAAGCGCGCGGAATAAATCCGCATTAAAGCCGACTTTGGAAAGGTCGCGTTCGTCTTCGGCGCCGGTATTTGTTGCCGTGCGGATAAGATCGCCCGTATCGAAAAGTACGGTTCCCGGCATAACCGTATCGAGGTCGATAAGACAAATCGCTTCCCCCGTCGCATCGTCGAACAAAACGTTGTTCAGTTTGGTGTCGTTGTGCGTAATGCCCTTTTTTAACTTTCCGCTTTCAAGACCTTCCGTTAAAATTATGCCGCGGCTGCGGTTTTTTTGCAAAAAATCGAATTCTTTCCGCACCGAATCAAGCCTTCCGGCCTTGTCGTCGGAAGCGGCGGTATCGAGCTGAGCGTAGCGGCTTTTCATGTTGTGAAAAGCCGGGATCGTTTCGTGAAGCGGCGGCCCCGCATAATCGGAAAGCTGCTTTTGAAAGGTCCCGACGGCGCAGCCTACTTTATACGCCAAAACGGGGTTGTCCATAAGTTCAAAGGTAGATGCGTTTTCGATAAATAAATACGTACGCCAATATTCACCCTCGTCATCCTTATAATAAAACAAGCCGTCCTTTGCCGGTACAAGGGTAAGCGTGCGCCTGCTTGCACCGAACGGGTCGTCTTTTTGCAGCCGCGCCTTTTCGTAAATATGATGCGTAACGGCGCGAATGTTTTCTATAACTTTTTCGGGCTCTTTAAACACATTTTTATTGATGCGCTGATGCGTATAACGCACCTTTGTCCCGGCTTGATTCCACGCCGAAAGAAACGTATTGTTTATATGGCCTTTGCCGAACGATTTAAAAGATTCCAAATCGCCATACAAGGCGAACCGGCTGAAAACATCCTTAACCGACTGCTCGTTCATACTTAAAGACTCTCCTTACATTATTTTTTAATACGTCATTGTATATTCTTTTTTAAAGTGCCGCAAGAGTTTTGCGCGAGAACGGAAATAAGCAAAAAAAACGTATGTTTTCCGGCTCGTTGTGTTTTATCCCCGTTTCCACTATAATCGACGGAGCTTCGAATCGGAGCCGGCAGTTCGGAACCATCCTGCCGTAAAACAAAACTACGGAGTTTTTATGAAAAACGAAATTCTGCTTATCTGTTCCGTATTTATCTATTTCGGAACGGTGCTTGCGCTGCTGCGCCTTTTTAAAGACGCGGGCATGTATCTATGGACGGTTATCGCGACGATTGCCGCAAATATCGAAGTACTGATTTTAATACGCGCTTTCGGTCTTGAACAAACGCTCGGCAATGTGCTTTTCGCATCGACGTTTTTGGTTACCGATATTTTGAGCGAATTATATGGTAAAAAAGCGGCGCAAAGGGCGGTTGTGTACGGCTGCGTTACCTCCGTTTTGTTTATTTTATGTTCACAATATTGGCTGGCCTTTACTCCGTCGCAAAACGATTGGGCAATGGAAAGTATGAAAACGATTTTTTCAAATACGCCGCGTGTTATGGCCGCAGGACTTGCGGCATACATTGTCTCGCAATTTTTTGACGTATGGCTGTACCATGCATGGTGGAACTTTACCGAAAAACGATTTAACACCAAAAAGGGATTTTTATGGCTGCGCAATAACGGCTCGACGCTCGTGTCTCAGCTTCTTAACACCGTTCTTTTTACGTGGGGCGCTTTTTTCGGCGTATACTCCGTGCAAACGCTTGTGTCCATAACGTTTTCGACCTACCTTATCTACATTGCGACCAGTCTTGCCGATACGCCCTTTGTCTATGCCGCGCGCTTTATAAATTCCCGTCGGAGCCGGACGTAGTCAATAATTTATTTCTATGCATGCGCAAAAGTCGTCCAGCAATTTGTCGATTGCGCTTTTGCGTGCAATTACCGAAAGCCAGTCGGCGGGAAGGGCGGCCGGATCTTTACAGCGCATGCCGGCGACGGAACCGGCGATACTGCCGACCGTATCCGCGTCCCGGCCGAGATTTATCGCAGTAAGGATAAATTGACTGATAAGGCATAAAGAAGTATCTTATATATATGAACGAAAACAACACACACAATCAATCGCAAAAATCCGCCTGTTCCGGGTGTCCCTCGGCCTCTTCCTGCAAAGCCGAAGTGCGCAGTTCCTGCGGCACCGTGGCCGAACAGCAAGGCAACACACGGCAGGATTTTTCCGAAAAGCCGCATCCTAAAAGTTCCATAAAAAAGGTTATCGGCGTTGTAAGCGGAAAGGGCGGCGTGGGCAAGTCCCTTGTTACCTCGTTATTGGCATGCGCCGCACAAAAAAAAGGCTTGAATGCGGCCGTATTGGACGCCGATATTACCGGGCCGTCCATTCCGCGGATTTTCGGTTTGCACGGAAAGGTGGAAGGAGACGAAAGCGGCATTTATCCGGCGACGACGGCGAACGGCATTCAGGTTATGTCGATCAACTTTTTACTCGAAAACGAAACCGATCCCGTTTTGTGGCGCGGCCCGATTATCGCCGGGGCGGTCAAACAGTTTTGGACGGACGTAATTTGGAAGGACGTCGATCTTATGTTTGTCGATATGCCTCCGGGAACGGGTGATGTTCCTTTAACGGTGTTTCAGTCGCTTTCGATTGACGGCATTATCGTCGTTGCAAGTCCGCAGGAACTTGTCGGTATGATTGTCGAAAAGGCCGTAAGGATGGCCGATATGATGCATATTCCCGTTTTGGCGCTGGTTGAAAACATGAGCTATGTTCAGTGTCCGCACTGCGGCGAAAAAATCGAAGTATTCGGAAAGAGCAATGCCGACAATCTTGCCTCAAAGCACGCAATTCCGGTTACGGTAAAACTGCCGATGGACAGCGCCTTTGCCGCCGCCTGCGATGAAGGCCGCATCGAAAAGCTCGAAAGAACGGAATTCGACGCCCTCATCGAAAAACTGCGTTCGTAAAGCCGGCAAACAAAGCGGCCGACGGCAAAGATTTAAGTGTGGAGTGCGCCGTATTGCGCGGCCTACCACGAAAGAAGGATTTCTTTCGGGTAATAGGTTTGCAAGCCGGGCTTCCATTGGTAATACACGCTTGTGTCGGCCGCGGGACTGAGCGGGTCGTAAAATACCGGATAATCTTTGTTTTCGATGATTTTAAAAGTCGGATTGACGACGGCCGGATCGTAGGTCAGGCGTATGCCGCCGTCTTCAATGTAGCGCACGTCGCAAAAATACGTGTAATCATAGACGGCAAAGTACAATTCCGTTCCCGTATACTTCGATAAATCGACGTAAAAGCGGTAGGTCATTATGCCGTTTTTTTGCGTCGCTTTAAACTTGCTCACCTTTTCCGGATTGCTGCGTTTTGTGCCTTGGCGGATAAAGGTATAAAAAAAATAATTGCGCAAGTTGATAAACGCATTGTTGTACACTGCTTCACTTTCGGCATCGCTGAATTTTCCGTTATGATCGGCGTCAAGCCAGCTTATGATCTCGTTGCTGAAGATTTTGTCGAAGGTCCATTCGATATAGGCGCCCTGCAGCTTTTTGCCCTGCCATACGAATTCAACCGCCGTATCGATAAATACGTGCGGGTGAGCGTGCGCCTTTGTTACCGGCATAAAAAAAACCGCAAGCGTAAAGGCACAAAACAAAACGGTCTTAAAAATCTTTTTCATAAACCTTTGCACTGCCCGCTTATTGTTCTTTCGGCTTTGCACCGCTTTGCGCCAAAAAGAAATCCTTGTTTTTCAACATGAGAATCGGCTGTCCCGTCGCGTCGATAACGTCGCGCCACAACGAACCTTCCGGATCGACGGTGTTTCTGCGGCTCGTTACCAAGCGGATGGGAATGTGCACGTATTTATTGTGAACAAGTCCGATAACCAGTTTTGTTTTGCCCGCCATTGCCGCATGAACGGCGTTGTTGCCCAAGCGTTCGCAATAGATTGAATCGGTGGCGGTTGTGCGCGCCGAACGAATTTGATAGCTGGGGTCTATATATTTTAAATTGATGGGAATTTTTTTTGCGGCAAAGTATTCGGTGATTTTGTCGCGCAAAAAAACGCCTATGTCGCCGAGCCGTTTATTGCCGGACGCGTCTTTTGCATCGCTTGTTTTTAAAAGTTCCTGCCCCGCACCTTCGGCAATAATGACGACGGCGTGCCGGCGCCTTTTTATGCGCTGTTCGAGCGAATCCAAAAAGCCGCCGTCCCCGTCCAAATGAAAGGGAACTTCGGGAATAAGGCAAAAATTCGCTTCGTGGCTGGCAAGGGCGGTCGCCGAAGCGATAAAGCCCGCTTCGCGGCCCATAAGTTTTATGAGTCCGATGCCGTTTATTTGCGAATGTGCTTCCATGTGAGCGGCCGCGACTGTTTGCGTCGCCTGTTCTACCGCCGTATCGAAACCGAAGGATTTTTGAATAAACACAAGGTCGTTGTCTACGGTTTTCGGAACGCCGACAACGGCGATTTTCAAACCGCGCTTTCCGATTTCGTCGGCAACTTCCAAAGCGCCGCGCTGCGTTCCGTCGCCGCCGATAATAAAGATCATGTTCAAATTGAGCGCTTCTATCGCGTCGACGATTTCGACAACGCGGTTTCCGCCGCCGCGGCTTGTTCCCAAAAAGGAACCGCCCGATTTATGAATGTCGTCGACGATGTCGGGATTAAGATCGATCGGGTCGAATCCCGATTCGGCAAACAGTCCCTGAAAGCCGAACCGTATGCCGCGTATGCGGCGCACGCCGTAGCGGTTCCACAAACAGCGCACAATCGCGCGGATAACGTCGTTCAGTCCGGGGCACAAACCGCCGCAGGTGAGGATGGCCGCATTTACGTGTTTGGGATTAAAATAAATGTATTCGCGCGGCCCCGCTTTTTGGATAAGATTGTTATTGTACGCTTCGGCTTCCGTTTCGAGCACGTTATCGTAAACGTCTATATTATAGCGAATAAAATCGTCTTCTTTTACATAGTTTGCGATAAAATCGCCGTACACCTTCGAAAGCATGATGGGAGAGGAAACCTTGCACGGCCCCAGCTGATCAACGGTAAAATCGAATACGCCTTTCATCTTTTCATCCTAAAAAATCATTCTTGCCTGCATCGTAGTGCGTATTGCAAAAAAAAGCAAGGTTTATACACGGAAATCGCCGAATTACAAATCATCTACAAGGGCGGTCGATTTTGCATATGCGGTCGACTTTGCTTCAAAAAAGTCGGTTTTGATAAGGTTCGCATTGCTGTATTGATTTATCCATGAAGTGGCCGCGGGTTCTTCTTCATATCCCTCGTATACCGGCGCGAATTTCAAATTGGCACAGCGTAAATTCGCCAAATATTTTATGTAGTCGCCGATCATGGTTTTGGTAAGGCCGGCAATCTTATCGCCGATAACGTAATGCCCCCATTTGATTTCCTGTTCGGCGCCTTCTTTTATCATTGCGCGGTATTCGTCCGTAAGAGTGCTTGTAAACAACTCCGGCTCTTCCTTTTGCAGCTCCTGCAAAATGGAGCGGAACAGCCACAAATGCGTATTTTCGTCGCGGTTTATATAGCGGATTTCCTGCACGGAGCCGCTCATTTTTCCGTTGCGCCCCAAATTGTAAAAAAACATAAAGCCCGAATAAAAATAGATGCCTTCCAAAATATAATTTGCGATCGCCGTCCGTACAAGCGTATACGGATTTTGATTTTTTTGAAAATCGTTGTACAAACCGCCGATAAAGCTGTTGCGCGCAAGCAAATGTTCGTCGTCTTTCCACTGATATAAAATGTCGTTGCGTTCTGAGGGGTTGCAGATGGTATCGAGCATATAGCCGTAGCTTTGCGAATGGATCGCTTCCTGATACGTTTGAATCGCCAAGCACAGATTGACTTCGTTTGCCGTAATGTATTCGCTTATCGAGGGAAGGTTTGCGGTTTGAACGCTGTCCAAAAATACTAAAAACGACAGCGTTTTGTCGTACGCACTCCGCTCATCGTTTGTCAGGCGGCGGTATTCCTGTACGTCGTTTTGCAAATTGATTTCTTCGGGAATCCAAAAATTGTTCATCGCCTGGCGGTACCAATCGCTTGTCCATGCATACTTTATGTTGTTAAAGTCGTTCAAATTGGTGGTGTTGCCGCCTATCATGCGACGCTTCAGCACATCCGTATCGCCGTCGGCATTAAAGATTGCTTTTTTAGCCAAATGCCGGTAAATATCTTTGTTTCCCATAAAAACCTCCCGTTTTTTTTCACCTTATCCCGCGCACGATTCGCATTCTTCAACTTCCAGCGATTTTGAGCGCACATAGTAAATCGATTTTATGCCGGCTTCCCACGCTAAAACGTATAAGTCCAGTACTTGTTTGAGCGTAAACGAATTGGTAATGTATAGATTTATCGACTGCGCCTGATCTATGTGCCGCTGCCGTACGCCCGCCGCGCGCAGCGACCAGCTTTGATCGACGGTATGAGCGCTTTTATACAGCCAAAAACTGCGCGCATTTAAATCGGGGGCAACGCGCGGCATAATGCTGCCTTTTTTTTCTTCCAAAAAATAACGGTTCATCACCGGATCCGTTCCGGCGGTGGTGCCGGCAATAATCGATGTTGAACTTGTGGGCGCCACGGCCATAATGTATGCATTGCGCATTCCCTGCGCGGCTTTTTCTTTTATCGTCCGCCATTCGCTTCCCGTATAGCCGCGTTTTTCAAAATATGCGCCCGTTTGCCAATCAGAGCCGGCAAAAAAGGCGTAAGTCCCTTTTTCCGCGGCAAGCGCGGCGCTCGCTTGTACGGCGGCTTTATTTATGCGTTCAAAAAGCGTATCGGCAAAGGCAAGGTGCGCTTCGCTTTCCCATGCGATGCCTTTTTTTGCCAAAATGTGGTGGTAGCCGCTCACGCCGAGGCCGATTGAACGGTAGCGTTTGTTCATAATTTCGGCATAGGAAAGCGGGTAAAAATTCAAGTCGATAACGTTATCCAGAGCCCGTACCGCGCATTCGGTAATATGCTCGAGTTCGCCTTCCGTATCGGTATCGATATTGCCCAGCACGAGAGAAGCAAGATTGCACACGACAAAATCGCCCGGCGCGGTCGTTTCGACGACAAGCGTATCGCCGTTTTCGTCTTTTACTTCGCGCTTAACGAATTCGATGCCGCTCATATTTTGCGCGATTTACCGTATCGCGGAAAAAGGCGAACGGCGTTCCCGTTTCGACCGCGGACTTTAAAATAAGGCGCACAAGATCTTTAACGGGAATCGTCCGCTTGTGAATGCGGTTGTCGTTTACGCAGTCGATATAGCGTTTTTCCCATTCTTCACCGTAAAAATCTTCGAGCGCATAGCCTTTTACGCGCAACACTTCGTAGGGGCACAAAAGATGCCACTGTGCGTCTATATTTTCTTTTGCCGTTTTCCAAAATAAATCGGGATAGCAAACTGCGGGAAACACGTCGTGCGCTTTCATTCTGTCGTCGCCGTTATTTGTGCGCAGCTGTAAAAATTCGGGAATATCCCTGTGCCACACGTCGAGATAAACGGCGACGGAACCTTGGCGCACGCCCAGCTGGTCTACGGCGACGGCCGTATCGTTTGCGAGTTTTATCCAACGGATAACGCCGCCCGCCGCGCCTTGAAAACCTCTGATAGCAGAACCCGATGCGCGCACCTTGCCGAAATACAGTCCCATACCGCCGCCGAATTTCGATACTTGAGCGAAATTGCTTATCGAGCGGTAAATGCCTTCAAGCGAATCGGGGATGGTGTCTATAAAACAGGACAAAAGCTGGTGGTAGGGCTTTCGCGCGTTGGACAAGGTCGGTGTTGCAACGGTTACTTGCAGCTTGCTCAGCATGCGGTAAAACCGCAGTACCCAGCCGGTTCTGTCGGTTTTTTCGTTCATCGCCAAATGCATGGCGATTCCCATAAACATTTCCTGCGGCGTTTCAAGCGGCACGTTTGCCGTCGTGCGGATAAGATAACGGCGTATGAGTAAATCGAGCGAGCTGTAGGTCAATAAAAAATTGCGGTTTTCCTCTCCCGAATCGCAGCTTGCTATCGTTTCGGCGAACAAATCGATTTCGGTCTTCGAATAGTGTTCCGAAATATACGAGCCGTACAAACCTTCCTGCGTTAAATAACGGATTTTTTCATAAAAGCTTTGAATGCCGAGCCACTCAAGATGAGCTTTCAGTTTTATGCGGAACTCAACCATCAAAAAGCGCGATGCGATATATTCCCAGCGGGGCGCTTCCTGCGTCGTCATTTCAACCGCCGCGCGGATAAGAGCGCTTAAAGCGTCTGCGTCGGACACGCCTTCTTTTTTGAACGCCGAGTACTTGTGATACAAGGCGTCGAGCGAATATTCTTCTTCGGGAAAATCTTTTTGAACCGATTTTAATTCGCCGTTCAAATCGAGGGAAGAAAACGTATCGGTTATTCTTTGGCGCGCCGCCCGCTTTTTTGCCCGGCTTTCGCGGTACAAAATAAAGCTTTTAACTTCGGCTGGATAATTGTGTTTTATAAGGGTTTTTTCGACCAAATCCTGTATCGTTTCGATGTGGATACGCCGTTCGGTTTCATACAGCCGCTTCAATTCTTCCGTGATTTCGGCCGTCAGCGCTTTTACCGCGGAAACCTCCGTGCCGACGCTTTTAAAAGCCGCGGCTATCGCATCCGCGATTTTTTCGCTTCGGAACGTTTCCTTTTGCCCGGTGCGTTTGATAATTTCCATTGATTTCCCACCCTGCCAATTATATTGTAATTTATACGATATTGTAGTGATTATAAACTGTAGCGGCATAAAAGGCAATGGGGATTATTGAGTAATAGGATTGTTACAGATTTTCGATTTCGGTTTCGGAAAGTCCGGTAACTTTTGCAATCAAGCTAATACCGAGATTTTCAAGCCGCATAAGCCGCGCCGTTTCAAGCTTATTTTGATAGGCACCTTGCTGCAAGCCTTCCTCTAAGGCTATTTCACGTTCTTCTTCTCTTTGAACCGCTATATCGGTTGGGTAATCGTATTCTGCTAATAACATATTCATTACCTCCCGCGATTTGATAATAAAAGGCTGCAAGTTCGGTTCGGGTCATCAGTTTGGGAACGGGATAAAGCGGGTTTGCTTCTTTTTCGGCATGGCGGGACAAAAGCGGGATGTCCGCTTCTTTTATGTCCGCAATTTTATCGGGAATGTTCATACGCGCATTCAAGTCTTTTATCGCTTGTATAAACAATTCGGCGCCTTTTTTACAGCCGTCTTGCTCGGTACAAATACCGGATGCCAAGGCCATTTTATACAATTTTTTGTGAACGGTTTTACCGTAGGCTTCCAAAACATAGGGCATGATTACGGCATTGGCTAAGCCGTGAGGCGTTCCGTAAAAGCCGCCGAGGGAATGGGCCACGGCGTGGATGTAGCCCACATAAGACTTTGAAAACGCAAGCCCCGCCTTGTGGGCTGCATGGAGCATATTTTCTCTTGCCCGGTGATTTGAACCGTCTTTGTATGCCGTTTCAACATTTTCAAAAACAAGCCGTGCAGCTTCCAATGCGAGCGCCCTTGTTTCCTTTGTGGTCGAACGGCCGATGTAGGCTTCTACCGCATGGGTGAGAGCGTCGATTCCGGTAGAAGAGGTGATATGGGGCGGAAGGGTATAGGTTAATGCCGCATCAAGGACTGCATAACGGGGAATCAGCGGAAAACTGATAAGGCCGTATTTATCGTGTTTTTCTTTATCGGTGATAATCGCGGCAAGGGTAACTTCGCTTCCGGTTCCGGCCGTTGTAGGAACGGCAATAAGGGGAGGAAGGCGGCGCAGTACCCGGAGAATACCCTTCATCTTTTCGATGCTTTTTTTAGGATACACGGTCCTGGCACCCACAGCCTTTGCGCAGTCCATCGGAGAGCCGCCGCCTACGGCGATAATTCCTTGGGCGCCCGAATCTTTATACAGGCTGAAAGCTTCTTCAACATTGGACACCGTCGGGTTCGCTTCGGTTTTATCGTACACGGCAAAGTGTATACTGTTTTCTTTTAGAACCCGTATAAGCGGTTCTGTTAAACCGTTTGCAACGATTCCCCTGTCGGTTACGATGAGGATTGATGTAAGGTTTTCTTTTTTAAATACTTTATCCAAACCGGAACAGGTCGGAATAATCTCCGGTTCTCTGTATGGAAAAAAAGGCAGGGCCAAGCGAAAGCCGGCTTGATACAAACGGCAATATACAGCTTTTAGAAAAAACATGATGAAATCGAATCTAACATATCTTTTTTAAAATGTCAATAAAACAGTTTTTGTCATAATGATTTTTTGTCATGTAAAAAAACCGGACGAACAGGCCGCTTGAAAAAGGATTAAACTTTTTGAAAATACTGTCGGGTCGGCGGCAAATACTGCGGCGGCTGTAAACAAAAGCAGAGCCGCGCAAATCAGTTTTTTCATGTTTGAAACTCCTTTTCTATAAATAATGTACCAGTATGGAAGGAATAATGTCGTTTGTCAAGATTCCCTTTCCCCTGAAAGCCGGGCCTTTTTCAGTTCGGCGCGCTGAACGGCTTGCGTGTTCCGTTCCCAAAAAACGCCGAGCGAATATCCCTGAATGGCCGCGTCGCTTTTGGCACGCGCCAAGCGCTTTTCGGTCCAGCAGCAATACTCTTCGTTTTTTTCTATACCGATAAAATTGCGTCCCAATTTTTTTGCGGTAACCGATGTGGTGCCGGAACCGAGAAAAGGATCAAAGACAAGACCGTCTTCGGGGCAGCTTGCGAGGATGAGCTTGGCGATAAGCTTTTCGGGTTTTTGCGTCGGATGATCGGTGTTTTCGCTCATCGACCAGTACGGAATTGAAATATCGTCCCAAAAATTGCCGGGGCAGGTTAAGCGGAAGCTGCCTTCGTCGGTTTTTTCCCAGTCTTTCGGTTTGCCGTTTTCACGGTACGGGGCCAATACCCTGCGCTTTTGTTTTACCGCATCGACGTTAAAATAATAGTCGTCCCCGAGCGTGCCGAACCAAATATCTTCGCAGGAATTTTTCCAATTGGCTTTTGCGCCGCGCCCTTTTTCGCGCTGCCAGGTAATGCGGCTGCGGACGACGGTGTATTTTTTCATGACGGCATAGAGGCTGCACGAACTGCGCCAATCGCCGCACAGGTACACCGACCCGGTCGGCTTGAGTACGCTCAGCAGGCGGGGAAACCACGATTCAAGATAGGCCGAATACTCATCGTCGCCGCTTTTGCTGAATTTTAAGCCGTGAAAGTTTTTATCGAGATTATACGGCGGGTCGATAATCAATAAGTCGGCGCACGAGCGCGGCAATTTGTCGAGTACGCCGAAAAGGTCGGCGCACAGGGTTTTGTTCCGCAGCGCATCCGCGGCAAAGGTTCCCGAATCGGAAAGCTTTGCGGGGTCAATGTAAACGAGGCGGTTTTTGTATTCGGCGCGTTCGGCCGCACTCAGCGTAAGCGTTTTGTTTTTGGACGAACGCTCGTTTTTCGGCAAAGGATGCGCTTCGGGTTTTGACTGTGCGCTCAATGCGTTTATTTGAATTTTACGGCCGTTCCGTAAGCGATAACTTCGGCGGCGTTTTGCATAATTGCTGCGGACGAATAGCGAATGTTCACAACGGCGTCGGCGCCCATTTGTTCGGCTTCCTGCACCATGCGTTTGGTTGCCAAAGCGCGCGCTTCGTTCATCATTTCGGTATAGCCTTTTAATTCGCCCCCGATTATCGTCTTTAAGCCCTGCAAAATGTCTTTGCCGATGTTTTTCGACTGGATGGTGCTTCCCTTTACCAAGCCGAGCGTTTCCAGATTTTTGCCGGAAACGTAATCAGTATTTACCAAGATCATCTTCTTCTCCTTCTTTAATTTCTTTTATGCGTTCGGCAAGCAGCCATATAAAAGCCGCCGAAACCGCCGCGGGAACAATAACGCCGATGATTTTAAATAAAAGCGGTGCGCCGAATTTTACAAAAAATACGGCGAATGCGGTATAGTATACTAAATTCAAAAAAACGATTATTATCGGTGCAATCATTTTTTTCGTATGTGAATGCATGTGCGGATTATAACATATCGAATTTGAATTTACAAGCTGCAACTTTTTTTTGTATGGTTTGTCTAAACATACAGAAAAGTCGGTGTGCAATTTGTCGGACTGTCGGACGCCGCCGGATATTTTTACGGAGTTATGCTATGTTTTATGAAGAGTACCTTACCTGCGATATGGATAACGGCTGGGAAGCTGCGCAAAAATCTTTTTCTCTGCACATCCCCGATAATTTTAACTTTGCATACGATGTTATAGACCGGTATGCGGCGGAAGCACCGGAAGCCGAAGCCTTAGTGTGGTGCAACGACAAGGGTGAAGAAAAAATCTTTACATTCGGCGTACTCGCAAAAGAGATAAATAAAGCGGCCAATTTTTTTACGGCGATGGGAATCGCTCGCGGCGACACGGTTTTACTTTTTTTGCGGAGGCGCTACGAGTTTTGGTTTATCCTGCCGGCCCTGCATAAAATCGGCGCGATTGCCGTTCCGGCAACGGTTCAGTTGGCCGCGCACGACATCGAATACCGCATACAATCGGCAGGCATCAAGATGATTGTCGCTGTTCAGGAAAAACAGCTTCAGCAGGAAATTCAAAAAGCTGCGGAGGCCGCGTATAAAAAACCGCTTTTGGTATGGGTGCACGATGAAATGGACGGGTGGATTTCGTTTGATAAACTGTCGAAAAACATGAGCGACGAATTCAGCCTTCCGGCCGGAACCAAGCGCCCCTGCGGCGAAGATACGGCTTTGCTGTATTTTACGTCGGGAACATCGGGAAACCCGAAAATGGTTGCGCACAACTTTTTGTATCCGCTCGGTCATATCGTAACGGCAAAGTTTTGGCAAAGAGTAAAAAAAGGCGGGCGCCATTTAAGCGTTGCCGAAACCGGCTGGGCAAAGGCGATGTGGGGAAAAATATACGGCCAATGGCTGTGCGGCTGCGCGGTCTTTGTTTATGATATGGACGTGTTTATTCCGCGCAAACTGCTTGAAAAACTCGCGCAGTACCGCGTTACATCTTTTTGCGCTCCGCCGACCGTGTACCGCTATCTTATTCGAGAACCTGTTGAAAATTACGATTTGTCGGCGCTGGAAGAATGCACGACCGCAGGCGAAGCGCTTTCGCTCGATATCTTCGATACGTTTAAAGAAAAAACGGGCATATCGCTGCGCGAGGGTTACGGCCAAACCGAACTGACCTTGGTAACGGGTACTTTCCCCGGAATGGACATAAAGCCCGGTTCCATGGGAAAGCCCGCGCCCGGCTACGACATAGACATTGTCCGTCCCGACGGTTCTTCCTGCGAAGCGGATGAAATAGGCGAAATTATTTTGCGCTTGGATAAAGGTCATCTGTTCGGCATGTTCGGCGGTTATTATAAAAATCCCGAAAAAACGGCGGAAGTGTTCCGTGACGGCGTATACCATACCGGCGATGCGGCAAGCCGCGATAAAGACGGCTATTTTTGGTTCAGCAGCCGTACCGACGATTTAATAAAAAGTTCCGGTTTCCGCATCAGTCCTTTTGAAGTGGAATCGGTGCTGCTTCAGCATCCCGCCGTGTTCGAATGCGCCGTAACGGGAGTGCCCGATCCCAAACGAGGGCAGGCGGTAAAAGCCTTTATCGTATTAAATCGCGGCTATACGCCGAGCAAACAGCTCGAAAAGGAATTGATGTTCTTCGCCAAAAAGAATGCCGCACTGTACAAGGCGCCGCGCTCTTTGGAATTCGTGCAGGCTTTGCCCAAAACCCACAACGGTAAAATCAGCCGTGCCGCCATCCGCTCCCAAAACGGCTAGGGACGGAATAAGCATTTTTTATTGATTTTTAGCGCCAATCGTTATACAATAGGCCTGTTCGATAATTTCGTTGTCGAACAGGTTTAATCAATACCGACAAAAAAACAATGTGCTTTTTAGGAGGTTAGTATGAAAAAGCTCACTGTATTGCTGATAGCGGTACTTCTGCTTTCTTCGGCCGTATTTGCAAACGGTGCCAAAGAAGACGACAACAGTCCCATTACATTGGTTATGTGGACGCACGAAGATCCGAATCGGCAAAAACTTGAAGAGGGATATGCAGCCGAATATATGGCAATGCATCCGAATGTAACTATTAAGTATTCCGTATATCCGTCAACCAAAATACAGGATTTGATTCCGACCGCTTATGCGGCAAAAAACGCCCCTTCGATTTGGAACATGGAACTGCAAAAAGCGTATCCGCTTTTGGTGCAGGGCTTGGTTGCTCCGATAGATCCCGAAGCTTTAGGATTAAAAAAAGATTCGGACATTATCGCGCAGTATATGCCGAACATGCTCGATCCGGTTACGGACAAAGACGGCTCTCTTTTGGGCAAAAAAGGTAAGGTCTACGGCTTGCCCTTTGAGCTGCAAAACTGGTGCATTTATCTGAACAAAAAAATCTTCCGCGATGCCGGCCTTGATCCCGAAAAAGATTATCCCAAAACATGGGAAGACGTTATGGCCGTGTCCGAAAAAATCGTTAAGCGCAACGGCGACATCATTACACGCCGCGGCTTCGATTTCCGCTACGGCGATTATCTTATTTCGTGGACTCCGATGGTAAGCCAGCTCGGCGGCGCGGTTGTATCGGCCGACGGCAAAGAAGCGATCGTCAACACCGCCGCATGGGAAAAAGCGCTCGAATACATGCGCCAATGGGGACCGAACGGTAAAAACCTCGGCGCTCCCACATACACGGCGGCGCGCAAACTTTTCGACAACGACAAAAACGAAATCGCCATGCACTTGTCCGGTTTGTACCAGGAAGCGCGCATGCTTAAAGCGAATCCGGCTTTTTACAACAGCAACGATTGGATGATTATTCCGTACCCCGTTTTTAAAGGCGGTAAGAATTTGTCGAATAACTATTATTTCCAATACTACATGGTAAACTCGCAAATTCCCGTACGCGAGCAAAAAGAAGCGTGGCGTTTCGTCGCATTTTTGCTGAGCCACCCGACCGCTTATTTGGAAAAGGTTGCGCTGATCGCTCCGAAAAAAGAATTGGTTGAAAGCGAACAATTCAAAAAGATTCCCTACAGTAATGTGTTTATCGAAGACCTGAAGCGTGCGCAGCCCGTTTATTTCGGTGCCGCCAGCTGGCAGATAAACGAATTAATTAAAGAAGCGATTGAAAACGTTATGATGAACAACGTGTCGCCGAAAGACGCGGTTGCTAAACTGAAAAAAAGCGCACAATCTCTTTTAGACGAACAAATGTAATATGCTGTAAGCCGTGCTTCCGAAGCACGCACTTCAACACGGGCGGAAGGTAAAACTTCCGCCCCTTTGTATTTATTAAAGGATGTATTATGGCGCAAAGAAAAAGCCTTGAAAAGAAAATTGTCGTATGGGCATGGCTGTTTGTAACTCCGGCTTTGCTGTTTTTTACCGTATTTTCGTTTTACCCGATTGCCAATGCTTTTTATTTGAGCTTTTGCAATAAAAATATGATTTCGCTTAAACCGCCCGTTTTTATCGGTTTTGCGAACTATATAAAAATATTCGCCTCCGCCGATTTTTGGAATTCAGTGCGGGCAACCGTCGTGTTCACGCTCGGAACCTTTATTCCGCTCGTAATCGGCAGTATGATCCTTGCCGCGTTTTTAACCTTCCGCCCGGCAGGCTCGCGCATTTTACAGCTTATTTATTATTCGCCGGCCGTTTTATCTTCAGTTGTCGCCGCCCTTATTTGGAAGCTGATTTTTGAACCCCGCGGTATTGCGAATCAGGCGGCAAACGCGATTATGATGACTTCCGGTATCGACTTTAAATGGCTGAGTAACGGCATCATGCTGCAAATTTCGACGATGGTCGTTTATTTTTGGAAGTACATCGGTTATTTTACCGTATTGTTTTTAACCGGCTTGGGGAAAATTCCCCGCGGCATATACGAAGCAGCCCTTATCGACGGGGCAAACCGCGGGCAAACCTTTTTCCGCATTACGCTGCCGCTTTTAAAACCGACAACCGTTCTCGTTTCGATAATGGCGATGCTGCAATGTTTGAAAACCTTTTCGACGCAGTATCTGTTTACGCAGGCCGGTTCCCCGCTCGGCCCCGTCAACGTTATAACGCTGAATATTTACAATACTGCAATGCGCAATTATAACGTCGGAAGGGCAAGCGTTATGAGCGTTATTTTGTTTTTGTTTATGCTGATACTGACAATCATTCAACTGCGCTTTTCGCGTTCGGAAGACGTGTCGTATTAAGGGAGGATGCCGTGCAATTTTTATTGATTTTAGGCATAAGCGCCGTTGTATACATCGTTTTATTGTTCGTGCTTCCTGAGTGGGGTAAAAATGCGCTGATGACGCTTTTTTTGGTTTTGAGCGCCCTTATTATTTTAACACCGCTGCTGTTTATGTTTACGGCGGCTTTTATGCCCGCGTCGGAAATTACGAGCATTCCGTACCGATGGATACCGGAAAAAATACATTGGTTTAACTTTTACCGTGCTTTGGCGGGCAACGATGAAAACTTTGTCTTTTTGCGCAACGTATTGAATTCGCTTATCGTTTCGGCAACCGTTACCGTAACGACGCTGCTTTTGTCGTGCATTACCGGCTATGCGCTCGCAAAATTTCACTTTAGGGGAAGAAATACTGTTTTTATGTTTATCATGATGACTATGATGATTCCCTTTGAAACGATTATGGTTCCCCTGTATATGGTCGTTTTGAATTTAAAACTGCAAAACACCTACGGCGGATTAATCATTCCGTTTATGATGAATGCGTTCGGCGTTTTTATGATGCGCCAGTATTTGCTGACCTTCCCCGACGACGTTATTGCGGCCGCCCGTATAGACGGCTGCAGCGAGCCGGGAATATTTTCCCGCATCGTGTTGATCAATTCGGGGCCGGCCTTGGCGACCTTGGCTATTTTAACTTTCCGCCAGCAATGGGACAACTTAATGTGGCCGCTGATGGTCGCGCAGGATAAGCATCTTAAAACGATTCCGACCTACATCGTCAGCTTTGCCGAAGAAAAATTTGCGGACGAAGGCGCCATGATGGCGGTTGCGCTGCTTGCAAGTTTGCCCATGGTTATTTTGTTTTTAACCTTGTCCAAATACTTCCTCGGCGGCAACGCCATGTATTCGGCCGGAAAAGAATAGGCTTAAGTGTAAAGCCGAAAATAAGTCAAAGGGGGCGCCGATTGCTTTGCCCGATTTCGTTATCGGGTGCAGTCGGTGCCTTTTTCTTTGTGCGGTTTTACCGATTCCGGTTGCCCCGATAAACTTTCCAGAATAATGCGCTTGCCCAAAGCGCGGCACAGATTTTCATATACATCGTCGCGTTCGGAAAGCGTTGCGGTTGCAGCCGTTTTATTTGCGTCAGCGTTTTTGTGCCGGATCGCGCGTATGAGCAGGTTTTTCGGCGTGTGTTCGGTATCGATAAATTCCAATATTTGAACGGCGTAGCCGTGTTTTTTTATAAGCCGGGCACGCATGATATCCGTAGCAAGGGCGGCAAAGCGTTCTTTTACAATGCCGTATTCGGTAAATGCGTTAAAGGCTTCGTCGGGGCAGTTTTTCTCCAATGCGCCGTTCAATTCGTGCTGGCAGCACGGAGCGGATAAAATTACTTTCGCTTTTTTTTGCAGCGCAAAAGCGAGCGCGTAATCGGTCGCGGTATCGCATGCGTGAAGCGATATAACCATATCGATATTTTTTTCGTTTTGCTGCCGGCTCGATCCCTCTTGTAATCCGTCCGCACTTGAGTGCAGAGCATAGGAACGTATGTCGTTCACTTCAAAATGAAGGCCGCTGTAATTCAGCTTGCGCGCAAGATCCGCACAGTGTTCGATCACATCGCGTTTTAAATCCACGCCGGTAATATCCGCCTGCAAGCCTTTGACTTCGGTTAAAAAATAATACAGAGCAAAGGTAAGGTAGGCTTTGCCGCAGCCGAAATCGATGATGTGCAGCGGCTGCTCCGTTCCCGCGCCGCGTTCGGTCAGGGCGCCCAAGACGTCATCCGCGTATTCCAAAAAACGGTTGATTTGGCGGAACTTCGCGTATTTTTTTGCGATGATTTTTCCGTCGTCGGCGGCAAGTCCCAAGGCGCGCAAAAAAGGCGCGGCGGCGTTTTCGCCGATAAGATAATTTTTTTGCCGATTGTGCGTATACTCGGATTCGACGTCAACTTGAGCGTGCGGCACGTCTTTAACCGACAGCGATGTGCGTCCTTTTTTATTCGCGAGTAAAATGCAGCGCGTATTTTCGGCCGTAAAAATACATTGGCGCCACAGGGCGCCTCCGGCATATGGAAGTTCTTTAAGGAATTCTTTTAATTCTTCGAGCGGGAACGTTTTGTGGAAAACCTGTTTTTCGCCGAACAGCTCCGCATTGAAGCTTCCTTTTCCCGCTTTGCGCATGCGGATTTTTATACAGCCGTCCGCACTTTCACCGCACGGCTTTTCGGCGCAGGACTTTTTTTTCAGCGGACTCGACAGCACAATCGACGTGCATGAAGGAAGCATACCGAAAATCGTAGTAAGAAAATCGCCGCCGCTCATTCCCGGTTCTTTTGCCGTTCTTTTTCTTCTGCGGCATGGCGCACGTAGTTTTCGGTATTTTTTTTCATCGCTTCTATTTCTTCATCCGTTAAAGAACGCACGGCTTTTGCAGGCGACCCCAAAATCAAGCTGCCGGCGGGAAAGGTTTTGCCCTGCGTTACGAGGGCGCCCGCACCGACCATGGAATTCTCTTCGATAACCGCTTCGTTCAGTACGATAGCTCCCATGCCGATTGTGCTGCCGTTTTTTATCGTGCACGAATGAAGGATGGCCCCGTGCCCGACTGTTACGTTTTCGCCGACAATGCAGGGAATGTTTTCGTCCACGTGAACGACGGCGTTATCCTGAATGTTGCTGTTTTTGCCGATTTTTATCGGCGCTATATCCGCCCGAACGGTTGCAGAAAACCACACCGACGTATGTTCGGCCAGTTCGGCATCACCGGATACATGGGCGTTCCACGCTATAAACGCCGATTTTGCAATCGCCGGCATATGTTGCTTGTCCGTATCTTTCATAAAAACTCCTTAGTCTAATATATACTTTTTCGGAAAAAAATGGTATATTGATAGTATGGCAAAAGTCTATGTTTTTGTAAACCAAAAAGGCGGCGTCGGAAAAACGACATCCGCCATCAATATCGGTGCATATATGGCGGCTGCCGGTAAAAAAGTTCTTTTAATCGACTTCGACTCGCAGGGGAACATGTCGTCCGGTGTCGGCATTTCAAAAGAAAAACCCACGATTTACGAATTGATGGCGGGTTTGGCGACATACGAAAAAACGGTGCGCCGTACCGAGGTTATCAATTTAGACGCGGTTGCCGCGTCGATCGATTTGTCGGGAGCTGCGATAGAACTGGTCGATCAAGCCGAACGTGAATTCTTTTTAAAAAAAGCGCTCGAACCGCTTTTGCCGAAATACGATTACATTTTAATAGACTGTCCGCCGTCGTTGGGACTTTTAACGCTGAACGGTCTAGCGGCTGCACATTCGGTTCTTATTCCCATGCAGTGCGAATATTTCGCTTTGGAAGGAATTTCCCTTTTGCTGCAAACGGTAAAAAAAGTACAAAAATCCATAAACCCCGATTTGCAAATCGGCGGCATCTTTTTTACAATGTACGATTCGCGCACGCGGCTTGCAAACGATGTGGTTACTCAGGTAAAAGCGTATTTTAAGGATTCCGTTTTTGCGACGATTATTCCGCGCAACGTGCGTCTTTCCGAAGCGCCGTCGCACGGCAAGCCGATATGTTTGTACGATCCGCTGTGCGTCGGCGCGCGCAGCTACGAAAAACTTGCGCAAGAGGTGATGGACCGTGGCTAAGGGCGGACTCGGCAAGGGCCTCGACGCTCTTTTGCCGCAAGCCGAACGGGAAGCGGAAACTTCAAAAAAAATTTCCGAGCCTTCGGTAAAAGCAAAAAAAGAAGGTAAAGACGGCGCCGAAGTTTTTATCGACGTGGATTTATTGCAGCCGAACCCGCATCAGCCGCGCAAAGAATTCGACGAAGAAGCTTTGCAAAACCTTGCCGCTTCGATAAAAGAAAACGGCGTCATTCAGCCTATTTTGGCCGAAAGCGCTCCCGACGGAACCTTTTGGATTATCGCGGGTGAACGGCGTACGAGGGCGGCGCGCCTTGCGGGCCTTAAACAGGTTCCCGTACGCATACAAAAATTTTCGGAAACCAAAAAGCTCGAAGTTGCCCTTGTGGAAAATATTCAGCGCGAAGACTTAAACCCGCTTGAAGAAGCGAAAGCCTATCACAAACTTATGGAGCTGGGCAACTTAAGTCAGGAAGAAACGGCGCGCCGTGTCGGTAAAAACCGGTCTACCGTAGCGAACGCGCTGCGCCTTTTAAAACTTCCCGACGATATGCAAAAAGCGCTCGGTACCGAGGCCTTTTCGTCAGGGCACGCACGCGCCGTTTTGTCCGTTGCAGACCCTTCGCTCAGACGAACCTTATTTACGCGCATTACCGACGAAAAGCTTTCCGTCCGTGAAGCCGAAGAAATCGCCGCCGAAATGAATTCCGGCAAAAAGCCGGCGGCGAAAGCAAAGGCAAAAAGCGCCGACAAGCGCGAGCCCGATTACGTTTTTCTTGAGCAGCGGCTCATTGAAAAGCTCGGCACCAAAGTATCGCTCAGGGGAAATTTCGACAAGGGCGCCATAACCGTCGAGTACTTTTCGCGCGAAGACTTGGACCGGCTTTACAATCTGCTTACCGGCGCGGACAAATAGGGATTTCGGTCTTTTGCGGATTTTTATAAATTCAGTTTTTCCCGTACTTTAACGGCGTTTTCACTGCCGTCGTTTTTGCACAAGGGTTCGTAAAAGCGCCGCACATCCTCGTCTTTTAAAATATAAGTGACCTGATAATTGTTTAAGGCAATTTTTAACAGCTTTTCTTTTTGCGCGTTTGACCATGACTTGATTTTTACCAATTGCGAAATTACCGAATGTGTATTGGTAAAATTCATACTGCCGTCAAGCCGGTTGATTAAAGCGTCTTTCAACTGTTCTTCTTTGCTTTGATGTTCCGTTTTTTTCAACTTTTCGGCGACACATTCAAAGTGCGCTTTTTCGAGAATTTCGTTCGATACGGTGCGGTCGATAATTTGCTTAACTAAAGTTTCGAGCCTGCCGTTTTCGGTATAATCCGCCGGAGCAAAATACTTAATCCGGTTTTCGTCGAGCATCCGAAAAACCTTCGACATGTCTTTCGTGTCGGCATTGTAAACGCCGATCGAGTGTCCTCCGTTTGTATTGACAAGTTTCATGCACGGAATGTCCGTTTCGCTGTCGCCGATGTAAATCATATTTCTGAACGGCACCCTGTATTGATCGGGTTTGAAATATGCGTTCACATTTTGATCGTTTACATTCAAAACGCCCTTTTCAATTCTGAATAAAAACTGTGTTTTATTCGTATAGTTTACGGCTTGCGCCGGCCACACCGCAACGCCCTTGTCGTCGTAATAAAAAGAGCTTGCGTATATCTTTTTGAATTTCGGCGCAACGGGCGTTCCTTCAATCATCTCTTTGAGCCCCGAAGAAATAATATAATGCTCGACGTTTACGCCTTTTTCCGTTCCATATGCGCTTATCCGATCGAACCACGTGTCCACGCCCGGGAAAAGCACAACTTCGGAGCCGTATTCCCGCAATTTTTCTTTTGTAAAAAGAACCTTTCCTCTGGACTTGTCCGCCATCATATACATATAGGAGAGGTTTTGATCCATATCGTTGTCTTCGGCCCGCTTATTGGATTCTTTCCAAAATTCCTCAACCTTATAGCCTATCGACTGAATATAGCCCTGCGCCTGCATATCGTCGGGCGACAAGGTTTTGTCGAAATCGTAGCAAATTGCCAAAATCGGTTTATCCATAAATAAAATCCCGCAAGTAAAGTATACGTCTTAAAAACTAAGCGCTTCTTTCAAGCCTCGTTGTAATGTTTGCGAAAAATTGATTCCGGCAGCTTCAGCCTTATAGTTAAGCCATGCGGGAATAGTTACCGTTTTTTTTACTGCTTTTTCCGAAAACTGTTTACGCCATGCGTCCGTATCCGCTAAAACATAAGAAACAAAACCGTCTTTTGCTTTAATACTTTCTATCGGACTCGGCGGTGAAAAAGCCTGTTTATTATCTTCATAGTGTGCCAGCATCATTGCCAATGCGTCTGCAGCCATTTCAACCGCTTGAGGAATTGTATCGGCACAGGTAAAACAGCCGGGAAGGTCGGGCACGCTTACACTGATTTGCTTGCCGTCTTTTTCAAAAATTACAGGGTATGTATATTTCATTTATCTGCTCCTTGCGCTTAGTTTATGCCCGCTTCTTTTAAGATATTGAAAACGGTTCCTTTTGCGATATCGCCTTTATGGCGGGGAATTGTTATCATTTTACCTGTTTCGGAATGAATTGCCTTGTCATGCTTTGCACCTGCAATTATTTCAAAACCGGCTTTTTTTAATAATTTTTTTATTTCACTTGCCGTCATTTTATTCCCTGTAAAAATATTGTAATACGTATTGATACGTGTGTCAACTTTTTTTATTTGTCTGAAAAAAAGACCTGGAATTCCGACTTTCTCCATATCAGTTGCAAAAAGCGATTTTTCCAGTTAGCGAGCAATATGTTCAATTTTCGCAGAATAAAAACAAGGCTTCAATATAGGCTTTCGCACAAGCAATAAAATTGGAGTATATCGGACTCGAACCGACCACCTATTGATTGCGAACCAATCGCTCTACCAGATGAGCTAATACCCCATAATTATATAAAAAATATACTCCATTTCCGCTTTTATGGCAAGGGGTTTGCGCTATCTTGCTTTTGTTTACAGATCGCCGTATTCGACGGGACAACCGATAAGGGATGCGGCTTGTTGTGCGCGCCGTTCAACCGCGTCCTTTTCCCGCTTTTGTGCGTGTTCGATGTCTGCGAGAAGCTCTCCGCTTTTTGAACGCAGGCCGCATTGAATTTCGAAAAGTTTTTTCCCGCGGTACAGATGTGCAAGGCGCAAACTGCCGATTTCGTCAAAGCTCCACGACCTTTTTTTTACGAAAAAGGCGAAGCCGATTTTGTGTGTTACCCGTTTTGTTTTTGTGTCGAAAATGCAGCAATCGCGGTACAAAAAACCGGCTGCGGCCGCCGCGGCAAAAAGATACTGCAAAAAGGGCAAGGGCGCCTCTTCAGCGGAGAACAACAAAAGCGACGCGGCCGTTACGGCTAAAATCACAAACATAACAACGCGGAACACGGGATTGATTGTCCAAATACCGCGGCGCTTTGAATCGATATAAAAAATCGTCGAAAAAAACATATTCACCGGACAGTATATATATAGCGTTTTTTGTTGTAAAGCGGTACATTAGAGGCTATGAATTTTGTTTTCCGGCCGTACCGAAGGCGCGATAAAAAAACACTTTGCCGCATTATCGCACCGACATGGCGTTTTGACGAATATTTTCCCGGCATAAAAAATACCGAACGCTTGTGCAGCTTTGTTATCGACATGTTCCGCTTGCAAAGCGATTATACCGACGTCGCCGTGCCCGCGGCTGAAGGCGGAAAACCCGAAGCTTCCGCCGGTGTTTGGGGTGACGAGGCGCCTGCAGGCTTTTTATTTGCCGATGCGTCTGCGAAAAGAAGCGGTGTTTTAGGGCGGCTGTTTTACCGCATACAAAAGGGCGCCGCCTTTACCGCCTTTTACGTAAAAGCCTTTTTTTTGTGGCTTGCGGGTTTTTACGGAGAACGCGTTGCCGTGCGTAAAGCTTTTTTATCGTATCGTTCCGTACAAAAAAATATTTTAAAAGATATTTCCTTTGATGCGGAAATACTATGTTTGTTTGTAGACGCCTCGAGTCAAGGTTCGGGACTCGGCCGTCGGCTTCTTTCGCGTTTTTTTGAATGGGGCAAAAAAAGAAACATATGCAGTTTTGTTTTAACGACCGATACCGACTGCAATTACCGCTTTTATGACCGCAGCGGTTTTAAGCGTCTAAAAGAGCAAAGCGGCTGTTTGGGTATACCGCAAAATACGGAGCCGTCTTCGCGTATTTTTGTGTACGGATATTCCGTATCGGCCGGCAGCGGTTTTTCTTCCGCGCCGGCGGCTGATGCATGACTGCTGTGCGGTTTGACAGCCATCGGGTATAAGCGTATAGTACATATATGACCGGTTCGCTTTTGAAAAAAAAGGATTATCTGGGGCCGCTTTCTTTTTATAGGGTTGCGCTTTCTTTGGCGCTTCCCGTTATGGCGCAGAATTTGATTCAAAGCATGGTGTCCCTTATCGATAATTTTATGGTCGCCGGCTTGGGCGACATAAAAATGTCGGGCGTAAATATTGCGGGCCAAATCAACTTTGTGTTTTATGTTCTGTTAACCACGCTGTGTGCTTCCGGCGGAATTTTTATATCGCAGTATAACGGCGCAAAAGATGCGGCCGGCATGCGGCAAGCCTTCCGGTTTAAAATCATTATCACGTTGGCGGCATCGATCGCTTATACGATTTTTTGCCTTGCGAATCCCAAGCCCGTTTTGGCTTTAATGGTACGGGGCAACCGCCAAAGCGCCGAAATCGTAGAGCAGGCGTGCATATATATGAAAACGGCCGCCTTTACGTGGATTCCGATTGCAATTGCCGTTTCCATCGGTTCGTCCATGCGCGAAATAGGCAGAGTGCGCCAGCCGCTTGTCGTGTCGGCAGTTGCGACTTTTATCAATACGTTTTTTAATTGGGTTTTTATTTACGGGAACTTGGGTGCTCCCCGTTTTGAAGTTAAGGGCGCCGCGATAGCGACGATTATTGCGCGTGCAAGCGAAGCGCTCATCTTTTTGATATATATCCGTAAAACAAAACCGCCGTTTTTTTCGTATCTGCGCGAATTGTTCCGCGTGCGCTTCGGCTTTTTTATCAACGTTTTGTCGAAGTCCGGAATGATTTTGGTGTCCGAGATGAGCTGGGTTCTTACCGAATCGGTCGTAACCGCCTTGTACAACAGCCGCGGCGGCGCCGAAATCGTGTCGGGTATGTCCGCGGGATTTACCGTTGCAAATTTGTTCTTTATTTGCTTTTACGGCATCAACGCTTCGATAGGCGTCATTATGGGCGGAACATTGGGATCGAATCAGCTTGAAAAAGCGAAAGTGCAAAAAACCTGGCTTTTGAATGGGGCTTTTTTATTCGGTTTGAGCATGGGCATTTTGGGATGTTTTACAACCTTTTTAATTCCCTTTGTATTTTTGCATTTGAGCGAAGCCGCCCGGCATGTTACGCGGAATATGGTTTTTTTGAATGCGTGTTATATGCCGATTTGGGCTTATTTGAACGCGCAGTTTACCGTATCGCGCACGGGAGGAGATGTCCTTATGGGCGCCGTTACGGACGGCTTTGTCAATTTTGCTTTAGTGCTGCCGGGAATATTTTTTCTCACGTATTTTACTTCGTTCGGGCCGGTCGCTCTGTACGGAATTATAAAACTTACCGACTTTGTCAAAATGACAATAGCCGCTTTATGGCTCAAGCGGGAATTGTGGGTAAAGAATCTTGCGGTTCAAAGTGAAGGAGAAACGTAGCGCAATGGAACAGGATATAACGGAAAACGACACGGCGGAACGCTTTGAGCGGCTCGAAATAAAGCTTGCATACATGGAAGACTTTATGCGGAAGATTCAGGATGTCACGCTGGAACAGGGCAAAGCGATTGACGGCTTGAAAGCCGAAAATAAAGCGCTCCGGCAAAAACTTGCCGAAATGTCCGAGGATAGGCGCGATGCCCCCGCCGACGCTCGCCCTCCGCACTATTAAAATCCCGCCGGAAGCGGCTGCGTAAAACGTTAGCTTATAAAAGCGCCGAGCGAGCGCATCTTTTCGATAAAACCGGGAAACGAAACGGAACAGCATTCGGCGTCTTTTACCGTGAGTTCTTGGCCTTTTTTGAGCGCCAAGCCCAAACACATAAGAGACATTGCAACCCGATGGTCTTTTTTGCTTTCGACCGTACCGCCGTGCAGCGTAAAGGCGCCGTTCGGCAAACCGTCTTTCGTTATCGGCGACCGTCCGCGTATCGTTAAAAAATCTTTTCCTTCGCGTATGTCGGCACCGAGTGAACTCAGCTGTTCGGCCATAACGCGTATGCGGTCGGTTTCTTTGCTGCGGCACACGCCTATGTCTTCGAGGACGATTGTCCCTTCGGTAAAGCAGGCGGCGACTCCCAAAGCGCATACGGCGTCGGGAAAAGACGAGCAGTTTATGCGCAAGGTTCCCGCAGCGTCCGCACTATCGGCGTCCGTATCGTCCATGCGCGCGTAATCGCAAAGCGAAAAGCCTATACCGCGCCTGTCTTCTTCCGTTTCGTTTGCGCAAAAAGAGGCAAAGTGTTCAACGCTTAAACGTGCGCCGCCTTTTATGTGCAGCGTGTGCGTACCGCGGTCGAGCCGGATGTCCGCTCCCAGAGAACGCAAAAGCGGCACAATGAGCGCATCGCATTGGGAACCCGACGTGTCTATATGTTCGATCGAAACTTCGCCTGACCCTATACACACGGCTGTGAGCGGAAAGGCTGCCGCTTCCCAATCGGACGGTATTGCTGTATTGAACGCTTGAATGCGTTTCGGCCCCTGCACGCGGATGTGCTTCATGTCCTTGTCGGCCGTAACCGGCACGCCGAGTTTTTCGAGCCAGCTTTTTGTCATCACAAGATAGGCCGTTTCTTTCGGATCGGTAAGTTCGATGTCGGTCGTGCCGTCCAAAAGCGGGGCGGCCATCATAAAGCCGCTTATGTATTGTGAGAGTCTGCCGTCGGTACGGATGTGCGAAGCTTTGATCGGACCGCGTATAAGTACGGGCGGAGCGCTTGAGCCGGGACGGCTTATGTGAACCTGCGCTCCCGCTTGACCGAGTGCGTCCGCCAAATGTCCGACCGGCCGGCTTCGGATCGAGTCGTCGCCGGTAAATACCGACCATCCGTCGAAGCAGGCGGCTATCGGCGATAAAAAGTACAGCACGGAGCCGGAATTGCCCACGTGAACGACGTCGGAAGGCAAGTGCAGTTTTTCGCCCGCCCCGCGGATGCGCCAGAGTTCGCCTTCGCATTCGGCTTGGGCGCCCATAAGGCCTACGGCACCGATTGCCGACCGGCAGTCTTCTCCGGTGAGCGGATTTGTAATTTCGCACACGCCTTCCGCCATTGCGGCAAGAATGACCGCCCGTATCGTATGACTTTTTGAGCCGGGAACCCGGATCGGGCCTTTTAAAAAAGAATTCCGTATGCGTATGTCCATATTACCATCCGTTTTAAAAAAATCAAAAAAAATGTAGCGGAGCGGTTCGGTTTTGTCAAGGCGCGGATTTGTGATTTTGCCGAAAGTGTGCGGCTTAGGATTTTGCGGCGTTCGGAACCGAAATGTCTTTCCACATAACCTGAACGGTACGTTCGGCTACGTTTGCGATGCGGCTGAAGTTTTTGCAGTCGGCGCGGTGAACGATGATGCCGCGTCCGCGCGATACATAGCCTACAATCGGGTCCCCGTATTTCGGGCGGCAGCACTTTGCCGTCGACGCCAAAAAGTTTGCCGTATCCCCGATGCGGATTTTAACGGAAACGCCGCCTTCGGTGTCCTGCAGGGGAACTTCGCCTGCGGCGGGAGCGCCGCTTTTTGTACCGGTTTTGCTGGCGGTGCTCGTGCCGTTTTTAGCGGCGGCCGATTCAAGTTTGGGTTCCGGCTCTGCAAGCGGTTTTGCTGCGGACTTTGCGGACGGTTTTACCGCCTCTTTTGCGGGTGCGTCGGACGGATTGTTCAAACTGAGCCATGCGCGTATTTTTGAGCGCGCGCGGGCGGTTTTTACCATCCGCAGCTGATTTTCCGTCGGGTGCGCTTGCGGGTTCGTCAAAATTTCGATAATTTGCGTATTCTTTAAAGGCTTTGAAAGCGGAATGATATGACCGTCCGCCTTTGCGCCGACGAGGGTTTCTCCGATGCGGCTGTGAATCGCGTAGGCAAAATCGATTGCGGTGGAACCCATCGGCAATTTTTTTACTTCACCTTTAGGAGTAAACACAAAAATCGAATCGCCCAAAAGTTCGCTTTTGATTTCGTTAAAAAATTCGCCGTCATTCAAATGATCTTTGCGCAGTTCTTTTAATTGATTGATAATCGCAAGGCTGTCGATATCTACCAAGTCCTTGCTCATGCCTTTTTTGTACAGCCAGTGGCTTGCGACTCCGTGTTCGGCGACCGCATGCATTTCGTGCGTCCGTATTTGAATTTCCAAAGGGCGGGTACCGCACAAAACGGTCGTGTGTATGCTCCGGTAACCGTTTGCCTTTGGCATCGCGATATAATCTTTAAATCTTCCTTCAAGCGGCTTCCACAGGTTATGCACGAGCCCGACCATGATGTAACAGTCGGCGGTCGTTTTGCATAAAATTCGTATGGCGAGCAAATCCAAAAGCTCTTCGGCGGTACGGTTTTTTTTGCGCATTTTTTGATAAATCGAATAAAAATGTTTTGCTCTGCCGTACACGGAAACTTCAATGCCCGCTTTAACCGCGGCTTTATAAATTTCTTTTTGCGCTTTTTCGATATATTCGGTGCGCTCGCTTTTTTTCAGCGAAACGATTTTTTTCAGCTGCGCGAATACATCGGGATTGGAAAATTTCAAGCTTAAATCTTCCATTTCGATTTTTACCGCGGCCATACCTAAGCGGTTTGCAAGCGGCGCCCAAATTTCGATAACTTCGGACGAAATGTTTTTTTGCTCCTCGCTTTCAAGAAAGGAGATGCTGCGGATGCGGTCGAGCCGGTCGGCCATTTTTACCAAAATAACGCGGATGTCGTCGGTCATTGCAAACAGCATTTTGCGGAAGGAATCGGCCTGTTCGAGCGTTTTGCTTTTCATATTGAGGCCGGTAATGCGCTGCGAACAGCGGATAATATTTATGACGGCCGGCCCGAACTGCCGTTCGATTTTTTCGGGATCGACGTTTTCAAATTTCAAAATATTGTGCAAAAAGCCGGCAACGATGCATTCGTCGTCCAATTTGTTTTCCGCCAAAATACAGGCGACGCGCATAGGGTGCAGAATGTACGGCTCGCCGCCGGGACGCTGTTTGTCTCCCGCTTGAGCACACAGGAATTTCCAGCCGGATTGTATAAAATCTTTGTCTTTTTCGGCATAATCGGGGTATTCACGGAAAAAGGTTTGCATAAGAAGCTGAGGATCCGTTATTGTTCTGTTTAACTGAAAATCGCTCATTCGGCCTTTACTCCGCGCATTACACGGGGAAGTCCTCCCAAATCGTTATACGCTACTATATCGATAAAGCCGGATTTTGTCATGAGGTTCCGCGTTTCGCCCGCGTTGTATTCTCCTGTTTCGACTAAAAAGACGCCGCCTTTTTTTAAAGCCGTGAACGCTTGCGGTACAAGCCGGCGGATTATGTCCAAGCCGTCTTTGCCGCCGTCCAAGGCCGAAAGCGGTTCGCTTCTTCCGTCCTCCAATAGTTCGGCGGCGGTCTTTGACGGTACATAGGGCGGGTTGCTCACAATTATATCATAGCGGTTTTCGCTTACCCTGCCGGACGGAGAGCCGAAGCCGAGTAAGTCCGCACAAAAAAAACGCGGCTTTTCGATTGCCGAAGAATTCAATAAACGGTCGGCGTTTTTTCGCGCAACCCTCAGCGCTTTTTCGGAAATGTCCGATGCATGGCAAACGAGGTCGGCGCGCGGTTGAACGTTTTCGAAAAAATCCGCGCTTGCCGCCTTTTCCGTAAATCGATTTTCAAGCGTCTTTATAATCGATAAAATAACGCAGCCCGAGCCCGTACACACATCGGCAATATAAAGCTGCGGTTTACCGCCGTGCGCTTGTGTCGTGCCGGTACACTTCCCCGTGCCGCCGTTCGCGCTCTCTTTTAGGACGCAGACCCGTTTTTTTATTTCGGCAAGGGCGAGTTCTACCAGCAATTCCGTGTCGCTTTTGGGAATCAGCACGTCCTGCGTTACGATAAAATCAAAGCCGAAAAACTCTTTATGTCCGACGATGTATGCGACGGGAAGTCCCGTTTGCCGTTTTTCGACCGCTTTGCAAAACGCTTTATACTGTGAAGGGCTAAGGTTTTGTTCATCATGCGCCAAAAGAGAACTGCGGTTTGTGTGCAGAATATTGCATAAAATACAGTCGGCATCCAAAGCGGGGGTAGGCGATACTTGTTTTGAAGAATCGGCGGACGAAAGAAGGCGTACCCCCTCTTTCCGCGCTTCACGGATAGTCATAACATAAGTATAACGATATCATAAAAAAGCGCAAGAAATAAGATAGCTTCTATATCAATCTGTAACGGGAAATTTATTTTCTATCATCTCTTTGACTTTAGGCAACAACTCTTCATCAAAAAATTTCCGCATATCTTTGCGATTTTTGCTGGCGTTGCGTAAGAATAGGTCTGCAGGATGGATCTCAAGGGCATCCGCCAATCTGCGAATCAAGTCAAAAGAAGGTGTCGTTTTCCCCGCTTCAATTCCGCTTATTGTGCTTTTGCCGCAATCGCAAATACCTGATAACTCCAACTGTGACAGGGAGTTCAGATTTCTGTAGAAGATCAAATTTTCCGCAAATTCCGATTTTATATTACTCACTACTCCATAATAATCGACTTTTTGTCTAAATAATTCTAAATAATAGACCGATTTTATAATAAAGTCTAAATTATAAACTTTATTGCAGTAAAAGACGAAATTTTAGACTTTATTATAAGGCGGAGTTTTCAATGCAAACCGACACACAAAAATACAACGAATCAATAAAACCGAACAGCAAAGAAATTGAAATCTTAAAAAAATATTTTCCGCAGTGCTTTTCAAAGCCCGAGACTGACGAAAACGGCGCTGTTATAAAAGAACATTTTGACACGGAAAAACTTGTAGAACTTTTGAACAAAGACGAAGTCGATATAAAAAAAGAAGGTTTTACGCTGAACTTTCTCGGAAAAAGCTATGCCCGCTATCAGGCAAATCTGGACAGCGAAACGGTGATTGTGCCGGACGAACAGAACGCCGAAACAAACAGCGAAAATGTCTACATTGTCGGCGACAATCTTGATGCCCTGCAGCACTTGAAATATTCCTATGCCGAAAAAATCAAGTGCATTTACATTGACCCGCCCTACAACACGGGAAAAGATGATTTTGTTTACAACGACAAGTTCGGTTTTACGGCAAAAGACTTTGTCGAAAAGCTCGACGTAACGGAAGAGGAAGCGGAGCGTATCTGCAGCATGAACGGAAAATGCACCCATTCCGCATGGCTTACTTTTATGTATCCGCGCCTTGCCCTTGCGCGAGAACTGTTGCGCGACGACGGCGTGATTTTTATAAGTATTGACGACAACGAGCAGGCGAACTTAAAACGGCTTTGCGACGAAGTTTTCGGGGAAGGGAATTTTGTTGCAGAATTTATATGGAAATGCAGAAATTCACTGCAACATGATGAATGTTTAGTGTCTAAACAAACTGAACGGATTCTTTTTTATTCAAAAGATAAATCAACATGGAATTACGAAAAAGGATATAAATTAAATCGCATTCGAAAACCTTTTGATGCAACGGAATATACGAATCCAGATAATGATCCAAGAGGACCTTGGTTGTCATCTGGAAAAACAAGGAATGATGGACGTCCTTCGTATACTGTTGTTTCTCCAACAGGAGTAAGTTTTACAAAACCTTGGATACCTTCTTCTTCTGAATTTAAAAAATGGGAAGAAGAAAGATTAATATGGTGGGGAAAAGACGGAACTTCAATCCCGAGAAAAAAATCTTTTTTAAAAGATTTCAAGGGAAATGCTATTTCTGATATTTTATTTGATGAATATACAGACGAAATTATAGATGGAAATAATTTGAAAAGAACAAAACGCTGGGAAATTGGAACTACAGAAAGTGGAACAAAAGGTGAGAAAATTTTATTTGATGGAATAGTCCCATTCGATTATCCTAAGCCTTGGAGTTTGATAAAATACTTAGCTTCCATTTCAACAAATTCCCCTGACATCATCCTCGACTTTTTCTCCGGCAGTGCGACAACCGCCCACGCCGTAATGCAGCTCAATGCACAGGACGGCGGCAAGCGCAAATTTATCATTGTTCAGCTTGACGAGCCTGTAAAAAAAGGCAGCGAAGCGGAAAAAGCCGGCTACAAGACAATCGACGAAATCGGTCGCGCGCGTATCCGCCGCGCCGCTGAAAAAATAAAAGCTGAAAATCCGGAGACAAAAGCGGACTTGGGCTTTCAAACGTTCTACTTAAAATCAATGCCGCAAAACACGCTTGATAAAATCAAAACGTTTAATCCGAAAGACCTTTTTACAAGCGACGGCGACATTGTAAAATCGCTCGGCGAAACTACGCTGCTTCAAACCTGGCAGATAAAAGACGGATTTTGCTTTAACTGTAACCGGCAAAAAATCGATATTGCAGGCTGCACTGCGTATCTTTTGGAAGATGAAAAAATCGGTAAATATCTGTATCTGCTTATGGGAATGGAAGAAAAATCCGTCAAAGAGCTGATTCGTAAAATCGAAAGTCTTGAACTGACCGTCGATAAAATTTTCGTCTACGGCTATTCATTCGATTTTGATGCGCTTAATTCGCTTTCGACAAATCTAAAGATGCTCAAAAACCGCAACCCCATTGAGCCGATCATAAGGTACTAAAATGAAGCTTGAGCAAAACTTACCGCATCAGATAAACGCAATCAATGCCGTGCTCCGCGTCTTTGACAATATCGAGGGGCGGTTTTTCGCCGACCGCACAAAATGTCCTTTTATGACAAGCGATTTAGAAACAATAAAAACCAATATCGTGCAAATCCAAAAAGGTGAAAAGTTCGGCTGTTTTTCGGACGATTATTCCGTGCCGGAAACGCTCCGTCAAAATTACACGGATTCAAGTGCGCACTATCTGAATATCGATATAAAAATGGAAACCGGAACCGGAAAAACCTACGTTTACACGCGGACGATGTTCGAGCTTCATCAAAAATACGGCGTAAACAAATTCATCGTGCTTGTGCCGACTGTTCCGATTAAGGAAGGCGCAAAATCTTTTTTGAAGTCCGCATATATGAAAAGCGATTTGCAGTCACTCTACGGCGGAACGGAACTGCGCCTTCACGTGCTTGACGCTCAAAAGCAAAATACACGGGGACGCAAACCTTTTCCTGCCGCAATTCAAGCCTTTGCGGAAAACACCGATTTGAACGGTAACAAAATCGACGTGCTTTTGACGAACAGCGGAATGTTGAATTCCGCAAAAACAATGGATGCCGAATACGACCAGACCTTGCTCGGAACATTTACCAATCCGTACCAAGTGTTGCGGAATATAAATCCGTTTGTGATTATCGATGAGCCGCACAAATTCAACCGGACAAAAGGAACGTTCAAAACGCTTGTTGAAAAAATCAAGCCGCAGGTGATTATCCGGTACGGTGCGACCTTCCCCGAAATGGGAAAAGACAAAATCGACTATGAAAATGTCGTGTATTCATTGAACTCGTGCCGGGCGTTTAACGACAATCTTGTAAAAGGCGTGCAGGTTGAATACATCGCGGACGAGGACAAAATAAAAGATCGCGTAAAAATCAAAGTGCTTGAAATAAACGCGGCAAAAGGCGAAGCAAAATCCGTGCGTTTTCAAAGCGAGCAGACAAAAAAGACGTTCGATTTACAGGAAAACGCTTCCCTTTCGGAAATCGATGTAAGTTTTCAAAATATTCACGTTGCTGCAATTTCAAAAGCGGAAGTGCAGCTGAACAACGGAATGGTTTTACATAAAAGCGATTCCCTTTATCCGGATATTTTCGGCGAGACTTTCCAGACGACAATGCTGAACCTTGCCATTGATCGTCATTTTGAAAAGGAATACGACAATTTTTGCGCAGATGTGAAAAAAATAAAAACGCTTTCGCTTTTTTTTATCGATTCGATTCAATCTTTTAGAGATGACGGATTTTTAAGGCAGGAATTTGAGCGTCTTTTAAAGGAAAAACTTCAGGCTTTGATTGAAAAATATCAAAAATCGAAACTGAGGCACGAAAAAGAATATGCGGATTATCTTTCGTTTTCTCTTAAAAATCTAAAAAAAACGATTGCAGGTTATTTTGCGGAAGACAACAACACCGACAGCGACGAAGTTCGGGAAGAGGTTGATAAAGTTCTTCGGCAAAAAGATGAAATCATCAAGATCAAAACGGAAAACGGCGAATGGGAGCCGACGCGGTTTATTTTTTCAAAATGGACGCTCAAAGAAGGCTGGGATAACCCTAATATTTTTGTGATTGCAAAGCTGCGCTCAAGCGGCAGCGAAACGAGCAAACTGCAGGAGGTTGGGCGAGGTTTGCGCCTGCCTGTTGACGAACTCGGCGAGCGGCAGAGCGAAAGGCAATTTTATCTGCGGTATATAATCGATTATTCGGAAAAAGATTTTGCTGAAAAATTGCTTTCAGAAATCAACTTCGGGGCTGAGGTAGAATTTAAAATTACAAAATCATTCCTTGAAGAATACGCAAAGAAAAAACAGATTGATATTAAGGCTTTTTTTAAGGATTTGATTGTAAAAGATTATATTGACCCGGAAACTCACGAGCCGATTTCGGACAATCTTTCTGCGTTCAAGGAAAATTATCCTGATTTGTTCACTTTATTGAATGAAGGAAAAATCATCAACGTAAATGCGGCAGACGGGAAATTCAGCGAAAAAGTAAAAATCCGCAAGAAAAATTACGATAAACTTGCTTCTCTTTGGCGCAGCATAAATCAAAAATTTTATCTTCATATAGATTCTACAAAAGAAGAAGACTTAAAGGAAATGCTTTTTACGATGCTAAAAAAAAGCATAGAAAGTTCTTCACGCGTTTCGACATCAATACAAAAGACGGTAAAAGGAGAAGACGGCAGCGTAAAGTTCACGAGCGAAACAGGTTCGGCATTCTCACCAAAAAAAGAGATGCCGTATTCGGATTTCTTAAAAAAAGCGCAAAACGAGACGAATATTCCGATCACGCTTCTGCATGAAGTTTTTTGCGAATATTTTAAGGAACATCCGCTGCCTGAAAAATTCTTCAGCAAGCAGACTTTACGGCGTTTAACCGGAGATTATCGGGACTGGTATATAAAGACCTTTGCCGAAAAGTATTCTTATGAAAAAGTAAATGCGCCCGTAGCAGACCCGCTGTGCGACGAAAATAATTCCGTAAAAGAATACGTTGTCCGCAATGATATAGGCGTTTTGAACTGCAAAGAAACTCCGCTTGAAAATTATCTGTATGATTCGTGCGCCTATGACTCCGATTTGGAGCGAAGCAATATTACTCACGATATAAAATCACGCATTGCATCGGTTGAAGTGTACGGGAAGATTCCGCGCAGGACAGTACGAATTCCGACTTATGCAGACGGCACGTACAGCCCGGATTTTATGTACGTAATTAATAGGCAAAACGGTAAACAACAATTAAATCTTGTAGTTGAAACAAAGGATAAAACAAAAGACCATATTGATCCGGCAGAAAAACGAAAAATCACTGCTGCAAGAAAACTGTTTGAAAAATTACGGAAAGAAATGCCGAACGTATATTACCGCCCGCAAATTTCAAAACAGGACATGACGGAAATAATCGAAAGCGTTATAAAAGGCGACGATATAAACAACGATTTGTATTTGTGAGAAAAGAAACAGGACAGCTCTAAAAACATATTTGATTTCTTTTGTACAGCCCGCTTCAATCCCTGAAAAAATCCGCAAAATAATGCAGCTCTACAGGTCCGGCGACGGTTCGTTCCGCCAAAAATGCCGGAATTTCTTTATGCAGGTGTAACGGATGCAGTTGCTGCAGAAAATGCGAAAAAAAATAAGGCTCGGCCATGAGCACACCTTTTTTGTGTCTTGTTGAACCGTCTCTGACAGTTACAACTGACAAGTTTAAGATATCTCACGCCAAGCCTTACTTGATTAGGGTTGGTAGTGCCGTAAACCTTTGTAACACAAGGGTTTACAATTTAGCAGGAGTAGGACTTGAACCTACGACCTCCGGGTTATGAGCCCGACGAGCTGCCAGCTGCTCTATCCTGCGTCGTGTCCAAATACTATAACAGTATACTAAACCTTTGTCAAGTGTTTTGTTTAACTTGCAGGACTTGAACATGCACGAAAATCGGTAAAAGAAAGCGCCGGTTCTCAAATAAGTGCGTGAAAAAAGAGGCCGTTCGGAAATTCGCTTCACTCATCAGTCGTTCACCCCTTGACAATAGTTTGATACAAAACTATTATAAACTATAAGGAAGGACTATGAACACGAATTCAAAACATTCAAACCGGTTAAGAAAAATCGGCAAAGCGGCCGCGGGCTTCGTTTCCGTTGTTGCCGTCTCCGCGCTTTTTTTATTGATCTCCTGTTCCGAACAGGCGCCGGCGCGGCAAAGCATCGCTGTTTTTGTACCCGGCGTGGTTGCCGGCAATCCCGTTTATGAAATGCTTACCGAAGGCGTTTTGCAGGCCGTCGAAGATTACAATGCGAAAAAAAGCGACGAACCTAAGGCTACGCTGAGTATTATCGAAGCCGGAACGAATCAAGCCGAATGGAGTACAAAGCTCATTGCGATTGCGGCGATCGACGATTACGATCTTATTATTTCGTCCAATCCGTCTTTGCCCGATCTTGCCGCTCCGCTTACGAGCCGCTTCCCCAAACAAAAATATCTTATTCTCGACGGATACCTTCAAGGTAATTCGAATATTGCAACCGTCCGCTACAATCAGCGCGAACAGGCTTACCTTACCGGTTATGCGGCGGCCTTGGTTACCCAAGCCTCTCCTTCACAAATGAAGTATGCGAATGAGCAAAAGAAAATTGCGCTTATTGCCGCACAGGAATATCCGGTTATGAACAACGTGATTTTGCCTTCCTATATTGAAGGCGCGCAAGCCGTTGATAAAGATATCGACGTCGAATTCCGCATTGTGGGAAATTGGTACGATGCGGCAAAGGGTGCCGATATTGCGCGTACGCTGTACGCCGAAGGCGCGGACGTTATATTGCCCATAGCCGGCGGAGCTTCGCAGGGCGTTATAGCGGCGGCAAAAGAGCTGGGCTTTTACATCGCGTGGTTTGACGACAACGGTTTTTCGAAAGCGCCCGGCTATGTTATTTCGAGTTCGGTTATGGAACAGAAAAAAACGGCATACGAACAAACGCTTGCTTACTTGGAAAACAAACTCGAATTCGGCACAGCGAAAACGCTCGGCATAAAAGACGGTTATGTGGACTTTGTTTTGGACGATCCGGCTTTTATCGAATACGTTCCGGAAAATATACGGACGGCTTTGCAGGAAGCATATGACAGCATTCACAGCGGCGCGCTCGTTTTGCCCGTTCAAAATTGACGTTTTACCGATTTTTATCGATAAATTTTGATGAAGCCGACTGTGCAGCGCAGCGCGAAATGCTTGAGCATTTCGAATGTATGTAAAAGCTACGGGACTAAAACCGTATTAAAAAATATAAGCTGTGATTTTCCGGCAGGGAATTTTTTTGCTCTTTTGGGGGAAAACGGTGCCGGAAAATCGACGCTCGCTTCTTTAATTTGCGGCGAAAAATCGGCCGATTCGGGGGCCATCCTTTTTACGGGAATTAAAACCTGCGCCCTCGTCCACCAGCGTCCGCTTTTGGCGGACAGTTTAACCGTGCGCGACAATATCATGTTGGGGTCGGAACCGGTGTGTTCCCTTCCTTTTTTGAAAAGCGTAAAAACGGGCTTTATCGATTTTTCGGCGGCGCATAAAAAAATAGAAAACGTGCTGCGTTTGTGGAATATCGATGCGGACATCGGGGCAAAGGCGTCTGCGCTGAGCGCGGCGGAACGCTTTTACACGGCATTCGCCGCCTCGGCATATAAGGATCCGGACGTTTTTATTTTGGACGAACCGGGTTCCGTTTTAGACGAAACGCAAAAGCACGCGCTGTATCCGGCTTTGCGGAATTTTGCCCGAAGCGGCCGCATTGTCATACTCATAACGCACCAAATGAGCGACGCGCTCGAATATGCCGATTCTCTCGTTCTTTTGCGTGCGGGAAAAGAGGCCGTCTGCATGAGTGTCGGCGATAAAGAAAAAACGGCAAATGCTGTGCAGGATGTTTTATACGGCGGAAAAACCGATAACGCCGCAGAAAATGAAGAAAGAAGAGAGGACGCGCGTGTTCGGCAAAGCCCGGACTGCGCTCAAGCTGTGCTGAGTGTCGAACATCTAAGCTGCACTCCCTCGCAGGGGGGCGCGCTGAACGATATAAGTTTTAAGGTATATGCGCGAAAAATTACCTGCATTTACGGGCACCGCGCAAACGGGCTCGAAACGCTCGAAAACCTTATAACGGGAATGAAAAACTGCGCTTATATCGGAAGCGTCGCCGTAAACGGAAAGGCCGTCGAACCTTCGCCGCGCCTGCTGCGCGATGAAGGCTGCGGTATTGTACCTTTTAACAGAACGTTCAGAGGCTCCGATCCGGAACTCAGCGTTGAACAGATACTGACCGTTCATTTAAAGCCTGCCGACAAGATAAAAAATACCGATTACGCCCGCCGCTTGATTGAGCGCGCGGGAATTACCATCGGTACGGACGAAAAAGCCTCCGCGCTTTCGGGAGGAATGCTGCAGCGGCTCATTATAGAGCGCGAAACCGCCGAAAACAGAAAATTGCTGATTTTATCGGAACCGGAACGGGGACTGGACAGCCTCGCCGTTCAAGCGCTTTTCGGACGGCTTCGTTCTTTAGCGGAAAGCGGAACGGCCGTTTTGCTTTTTATCAGCGCGGGCAGCCCCGGCGTTTTTCCCGGCGATTACCGCTTTTTTTTGCGCGGAGGCCGCTTGTATGAAGCTTAAACAAACCGATTTTCCGTTTGCGGCACCCGCCGCAGGCTTGCTGACCGCATTATGCATTATACTGCTTACATCGCGCCATCCTTTCTCCGCGGCGGCGGCCTTTTTTACGGCGCCCTTCGGCTCGATATATTATTTCGGCTCGTGGCTTAATACGGCTTCATTTTTAATTATCGCGGGTACGGGAGCCGCCTTTGCCGTACAATCGGGCAATATGAATTTAGGCGGCGAAGGCCAAATTTACGCGGGAGGTTTTGCCGCCGCCGCGACGATGAACGTCCTTCTTCCCGCAACCTCGGTGCAGGCAATGCAATCAATGAAAAACGCCGCTTTTGCGGAACCTTCGGCTATGTCGATCGCGCTCGTATCCTGCGCGGCATTGGCCGCTTCCGTAACGGTTTCGGCCGCTGCGGCATTTATTCCGGCCGTTTTAAAACTCAAACGGGGAATAAGCGAGCTTATATCGTCGTTTTTGCTCAGCGCGGCCGTCATCCCGCTTATCGATTATGCCGTTTCGGGGCCTTTGCGGGATCAGTCAAAAAATCTTTTGGCGCTGCCGCTCATTCACGAAAGCCTGCGCTTTAAGCCGCTTTTGGAGCCTTCTCCGCTGAATATGTCGGTGCTTTTCGTCGTTCCCGCAGTGCTGTGTTCCGCTCTTTTTTTATATAAAACGCGATCGGGGCAAAGGTTCCGCATTTGCGGATCCGCTCCGGAGTTCGCCCTGTACTGCGCTTATCCGGTACGGACGGTAAGCGCGGCGGGAATGGCCGTTTCCGGCGCCCTTCACGGGCTTGCGGGATACGCCGCCGTTGCCGGCACCTATTACACGTGCCACAGCGGATTTTATGCGGGTATGGGCTGGAATGCGCTGTCTGCGGCGCTCATTGCGCGGTCGAACCCGCTTTTGCTTGTGCCGGTTTCGCTTTTTTTAGCGTATATTTTTACGGGAACAAGTTCGCCGTCGGTTGCGGCGCAAACCTCGTATGATTTGGCCTTTTTGGTGCAAGCTGCGGTTATGCTTTTTATTTCGGCATCTTTTATTCCGAAAGCCGCAAAACGGGAGAAAGCGGTATGAGCGGTTTTTTTGCTTCGATTTTTATGTCGGCTTCTCCGCTGATTTTAATTACCGCAGGGGCGCTCGTAAGCGAATATGCGGGTGTTACGGCGGTTTTTGCCGACGGAATTATCAATTTGACGGCTTTTTTATTTTTTGCCTTTGCCGTTTTTACGAAAAACCTTGTGCTTGCCGCAGCGGCAGCCGTAAGCGTATCGGTCCTTCTTATGCACGGCGCGGCCGTATTTACGCATAAAACAAAGGCCAATCCGTTTTTAACGGGACTGTCGGTCAACCTTTTTGCGTCCGGCGCTTCGTCGCTTTTGTCGTACACGTGGTTCGGAACGCGCGGCGTTGCGGCCGAATACATTACGGGAACGTCGGTTTTTTCCGAAGCGTCGATACGGTTTTCGCGCTTGCCGGCCGCGCTTTTATGCTGGGCATGCGCCGCGCTTGTCGCCGTTTTTTTGTACAAAACGGTACGCGGCATGCACATACGGATTACGGGAGACGCTCCCGACGTGCTCCGCGCGCGGCGCATAAGCGTCGAACGCTGCAAAACGTCGGCATGGCGCATAAGCGCGCTGTGCGCAGGCGGCGCCGGAATCGTATATTGTTTAAAATTATCGGCCTTTGTTCCGAACATAAGCGCGGGTAAAGGATGGCTTGCTCTTGCCGCCGTCTTTTTGGGACGCAAAAGCCTGTGGGGAAGCTGTGCCGCCGTTATCGTATTTTCGGCGGCCGAATACGCGGCAAACAGGCTGCAGATATTTTCGGGAAAGTTTCCGCCTTCCGTCCTTATATCGCTGCCGTATATTGCCGCGCTTTTGCTGTTTGCCGTGCTGCCTTCCGTTTCCGGAAAGCGGCGCACATAAAATTCAGTATGAAATTTCAGTATGATATTACGCGGCGTTCAAAATAGCCTTGCGGATGAGCACACACGGGGCATTTTTCGGGCGCCTTGTCGCCGAAGTGAATGTGCCCGCAGTTTGTGCAAATCCAAAAGGTTTTTTCGCCGTCTTTGTACAAAGAACCGTCTTTTAAGCGTTCGAGCAGTTTTCGGTAGCGATCTTCGTGTTCTTTTTCAATCTTTCCGACCATTTCGAACAATGCCGCAATGCGGGTAAAGCCTTCTTCTTTTGCGGTTTTTGCAAACCCGGCGTACATATCCGTCCATTCATAATGTTCGCCGGCAGCCGCGTCAAGGAGGTTTTCGGCCGTTGCGGGAACTGCGCCTCCGTGCAGTTCTTTGAACCAGATTTCGGCATGTTCTTTTTCGTTGCCGGCCGTTTCTTCAAAGAAGCGGGCTATTTGCATATAGCCTTCTTTTTTTGCCTTCGACGCGTAGAACGTGTACTTGTTGCGCGCTTGACTTTCTCCCGCAAACGCGGTCATCAGATTTTGTTCGGTTTTCGAACCTTTTAATTCAGCCATAATAAGCCTCCATTGGTGTGGTATATAAAACGCCGGTAAGCCTCGTCCGCTTAAGCCGGTGTTTTTTGCAGTTTTGCTATTGCCGCCCGCACAAGCGTTCGGTCAAGGACGTCCGATAAAACAGGACGTTCAGCAATAAGGAGCCAGCAGCGCTTCCAGTTTTTCCCGTCCGATAAGTTTTATAAAGCCTGCAAGGCGTGGTCCCTGCGTTTTGCCGATGAGTACGCGGTACACCGCTTCGAACATCGCTTTCGGCTCCACGCCTGATTCCGACGCTATGTCGTACAGCATTTGCGACAAGGGTTTTTCTTCCGTTTCGTCCAATTTGGGAAGAATGTGCGTACGGATTTTTTGTATACAGCTTAATTCGCCGTCGGTTAAATTCTCTTTTGCGCATTCGGCCGGATTTTTCAGTTTAAAGCGGAACTCTTCGGGCGCGCATTCGGTAATCCAATACCATGCGCACGTACAGCGGCGGCGGAAGCGTTCAAGCTGTTCGCTCTTTATGTCGGGCAGGGAAGCGATAACGGCGTCTATATCGCCCGACGCCGTTTGCAGCATGTTGCACAAATGGCGGAAGGGCACTTGGTACGCGATCGATTCGGGCATGCCTTCTTTTACCTGTGAAAGCTCGTAAATGCGTTTTTCTTTTTCGAACACTTCGTCGTTTTTGGCTTTGTCGACGCCCCAAGCGATGCGTTCGGTTTTATCGTAGTCTTCGTAGGTTTTGATAACGTCCAAATCGAAACTGATTGAAAATTCCGTGTTCGGCCGGGTGCCTGCAAACAAATAGCGCGCGATTTCGGGCTGGTACACGTTTAAAACGTCCGGCAAGCTGATAACCTTTCCTTTCGACGACGACATTTTTCCGGGCAAACCTTTTATACCGATAAAATCGTAGCGGAAGCTCACGGGAGCAGGCCAGTTGTAAATTTCGTCCGCAACAAGGCGCGCCGTGTCGAAAGAACCGCCCTGACTGTGGTGGTCCTTGCCCGCAGGCTCGAAAACCGTTTTTTCAAACTGCCAGCGCATCGGCCAATCGACACGCCAGCCGAGTTTTAATTCCTTGGAAGTGCGCAAGTCGGCTTTTTCGTGCCGGCCGCAGCTTGTGCAGCGGTACTCCACTCCGTATTCGCCGTCGTAAGAAAGAATGTCGGTGGTATCTTTATTGCAATTGCAGCAAAAAGCCGCAACGGGCCAGTATTCTTCTTCGGCAGGAATTTTATGTTCGTCGTCGCGGTAGCGGTTCAAGCAGTCTTTTATTTTGCCGCGGTTTTGCAGCGCTTTTTTCATGCCCTCGGCATACATGCCGCTGCGGTAGCGTTCCGCCTGATATAAAAATTCGGGATGAATACCGACCAGGGGCAGCACTTGTTCCACGTCGACTTCATGGTGGCGCGCATAAGAAGAGTCGCGGCCGGTTGTATCGGGCACCATCGTTATCGGATAACGCAGGTAGTTTTGCAGCGTTTCTTTTCCCGGCATGTTTTCCGGCACTTTGCGGAACACGTCGTAGTCGTCCCACGAATAAATAAAGCGCACCTTTTTCCCGCGGCTGCGCAGGGCGCGCACAACCAAATCGACCGATATGATTTCACGGAAGTTTCCGATGTGAACCGTTCCCGACGGCGTAATGCCCGAAGCGCAGGTGTAAGAATCCAAATCGCCGCGCTCGCGGATTATTTTTTCCGCACATTGATCCGCCCAGTGAACCAATTTAGCCGCGGAGGCCCCATGTTCATTTGTGTTACTCATAAGCGCAAGTATAACAAAAAAGCAAAGGGTATACAACACAATTAATCATCGGCAGGCTCATGCTCCGCTCCTTTTCCGGCGTTTAAGGCTGCAATGCCTCGGCGTAAGTGTGCCATATTGTTATCGCTGTAAAACGGATCTATTCCTATTTCAAACGGAATTTTTTGTTTTCTGAGTCAATACAAAAGGTGTGTTGCGGCTGAGCGATTTTTTAGGTATGATACAAGACGCGGGAGGTGCACTCATGGTTGCCACGATTCTGTTCGGACTGCTTGCAACGGTTACCGGACTATTGTTTTGGATTTTCATCATTTTGCTCATAGTGAAAGCGGTAAAAAAACAGCCGAAAAAGAAAATCGTAATAAGTTCCGCTGTTTCCGGATTGTTGTGGATTGTCTTCTTTTCATGCGCGATAGTTATCGGAACAAAAGCTTTGATAAACGGCGATCCGCTCGCGGATAAAATCGCCGAAAGCGCCGGAGAAGCGACGGCAAATATTGCGGAGCATTCATACGAAGGCATAAAAAAAGGCTGGAATAAAGCGCTGCTCAACAAAATAAACCGGCTTTCCGTTTCCTTCGTTTCCATACGGGAAATTGATAAAGACGAACGGGATCCCTTTGATTTTGCGGATACGAACGGGAAAAAAATATTTGAAATACTGTTATCGATTGACAATCCGTTGGATGCTTCAAAGAAAATTCCGTACCGGAAGATAAATAAAGAGCAGCTGATTTTCGGAAAAGACGTAAACGGAAACTACATACCCGTGTTTATCATCGACGATTCGGGGCTTTCAACTATTCCGTGGATTTTTACGTTTTTCCTTCCGACCTACAGAAAAGACGGCGCTTCGATGAATATTCCGACGGGCAAATCCGAACTGCGGCTCAGACTCGACGCGGCCGAAAAAGATTCGATAGAAAAAATCATATTCGGCAACACGGAAATTCCGATTCCAAAAGATCGTTCCTCTCAAGCGGCGTAAACAAATAATACCGAGGCATTTTGCATAATTAAAACCTGTGTATGGAGGATGGGTATAAAAGTATGGAATTCAGAAAATTGACGGGCGCGGACTTGGAATCGTTGATAGATTTGTATGCACAGCTCGACGCCGACATGCGCAAAGCGGATCCCGACAAAATCAAAGCCGCGTGGAACGAAATCGAACGCGATGACAAAATCGTTTATTGCGGTGCGGTCGATAAGGGAAAGGTTGTTGCCGCATGTTGCGCCGTTATCGTCCCGAACATCACAAGCTTTGCCCGTCCGCTGTGCCTTATCGAAAACGTCGTAACCGACGAGCAGTACCGTAATCGCGGCCTCGGAAAAGAAGTTATCGGCATGGCCGTGCGCAAAGCAAAAGAGAGCGGCTGCTACAAAGTAATGCTTCAAAGCGGCATAAAACGAACGGGCGCCCATGCGTTTTATGAAAAAATCGGCTTCGACGGCGCCACAAAAAAAGCCTTCGATATGCGGCTGAAATAAAAGCGCGGTTATACAAATCAATTTGTAACGCCGGATGACGACCCGCCGCCGAAGAACGAAGTTTGAAATTAAGTCTTATCTTGGAAGGTTTTAATTCCAAACTTCGCAAATTGCATTTAGTGATATCTTTTTACCGATCCCGAATATCGGGAGGAGCGTCGGGTATTTTTAGTAAAATTTTTTTGACCTTTTGTTCGGATGCCCGTTTGGCTCTTTCGTGTAAATAGTTTTCGGTTTCCAATGCTGCTATTTTTTCTCCGACGGCCGAGGCAATAAACTGATTTATTGAAATATTATCTGTCTTGGATATTTCTTTTACTTTCCCGTGAATTGAATCGGGAATTCTAATGCTTAAAGTACTCATTTGTTTTCTCCCAAATTTTCCAAATATGTTCCCGGCGTTACGGCTCGTATACCCATATTTTCACTTCTTTTAAAATCCCTAACATTAAAAGTAACGATTGTATTACAATTTATATTTATTGCGGTTTCCAATACATGGTCATCAAAATAGTCTTTTAAATATGGCCGCCATAAATAGTGTATTTTTACATGTACTCCTATCAGACAAAAATAATCAATAAGATTTTCTATATCCTGATCAGTAATAACTGTTTTATCCGCATGTTTCTTTAAAACACCTTCATATTCGAGTATTAAAGGAACCGATACGGCAATTTTTACTTCTTTAGCAATTATTTTATTTAATAGGACATAGGCACTGCCATTTTTACTTTTCAAAGCCGATAATAATACATTTGTATCAAGCACTATTAGCCTGTCGTCCATATAATATTATATGTAATACCGTTTGTTCCGTCAAGTTTTATAACTCCTGACAAATTATGTTTTTCGCCGGGGACGCATGAATAATCCCCCATGTTTTAATCTTTATTTACGCATCTTGCAAACCGGGAAAGACCGTGCTATCCTTGAACGGGTGTATCGATAAGGAGTATTTGTATGAAGTTAAAACAAATCTGTATATTCTGTATATGTTTATCGGCATCGCTCCTGTATGCGGAGAATGTATGGTTTTTCCCTCCTTCTACATATTTTCAGTATCAACATCGCTATAAACAACCGTATTTATTTTCTACCGAAAAGGATCTATATTCTATTGACGGGACGACAGGAGAGTTCACTTCTTTTCCGTGTTTTGTTGGTGACGATAAGTATATCTATGTTGTATATGAAGTAATAAGCTATAGATTAGATAGAAAAGATATACATATAAATACTGATTTGTATCAAAGAGTGGATTTTGATAAAACATATGGCGTAGTTATTGAGGGAGGAGGATTTTTTACCAGTCAAAACAATTTTATCATAACCTCAGAAAAAATAAATAAAGAATTTATCGAGCTTCGAAAAGATTTACTTAAAGATAGCTACGATTCGTTTTCAGATAGATATTCCGATTTGCTTGATTATACGTGGATAATGCCGAATGTGGTTAAGAGTGTTAAGATGTCCGTTCCTTTTTTAACGGAAATGGTTAAGGGACAACGAGTAGTGTATGATGATGATATGCTGCGGTTCCGTTGGTTTCTCATGTGTTATAGATAAATCTTCAGATATTTCGGCATTCTTTATAAACGATTCTACTCCAATGGTAGAAGGGGCAGCAGGGAACGGGAAGGGAGTCACACTGGATATTGATTTTCATGTTCCCTCAGATAATCTGGTGGTTTTAAACGGCTTTGTAGATACGGATAGGCCGCATCTGTATAAAATGAACGCGCGAATGAAAACGGTGCGGGTGCAAGGCGACGGTTTTGATTTTGAATATACTTTTAAAGATTATGTGCATTTTGCACAGATTGATTTTCCTAAACAGGTAACGAAAGTAAAACTGACGGTTACTGATGTGTACGACGGAGAAAAATGGGAAGATATGGCGATATCGGGATTGTGGGTAAATCCCGACATATTAAAACAGAGTAGAAATACTGAAAAGGCATATAAATTCCTTGAATATGCAAAACAATACAAATGAGAAGAACGGCAATTTGAGCGTGATAAGAAAAAACAGGAGGAGCGGGACAGAACAAAAAAGCAAAATGTGCAAGAGTAAATATATCAGCCAAGGTATCTAAGATATGCAGAGTGTCCGCGAGTTTTTTGCATACGCAAAAAACTCGGTAAGCACCGTTTTCGACAGAAAACGGTGCGACCGGACAAGCGTGCCGCGACGAACGATTAAGGCAGCGGCGAGGACTTGATACCAGAGTGAGATTCCCGGGGGCATTAGATGGAAACCAAGTTAATATTTTGCGTGTTCGACAAGGCGGATTAATCATGAAAAAGCTATGCGTTGTATTTGTTTTGGTCTTAGCTATACAAAATATGTTTTGTTTAAACAAAAATGATATTGCTTTCTTTAAAACCATAAAAACACCGTATGGCTGTTCGTTTAATTCGAAATATGGCGAGATTGCATATTTTGTGTATCGCAGCCCGACCGACTTTGAACTGATTTACGAGGGTTCAGGCTTTATAACAAATTTAACGGATTTAATTGAAACTGAAACATCTATAGAAATTGGTTTTATAGGTATTTGGACCGGTGCTGAGTGGACAAATAAAGGAGACAGAAGAAAGATATATAAATATTATATACCTATCAAAAAATCGGATATCGTTGCGAATATAACCGCTTTTTTCAATATAGTACCGATATTTACCGCTTCGGATACTTACGATTCGGTAAGCAAATACTATAGATATGACAAAAAATGTTTTTTTGTAAAAGAAGATATTTCTGTTAAAAAAAGTGCAAATATCAATTCGGAAACGATATTGAAAATAACTCCACAAGTTCCCTTTGAAGTTATAGATATTTGTTGTTCGGAAAAATCTAAAAATGATATTTGGGTGACAATAAAATATGAGGATTGTGAAGGCTATGTTCCGCTATCTGCTTTAGCTGACGATTGGACGGTAAAAGTGAATAATTTGGATTATACTGCCAAAGAAGCGGCGCAGGCCGAGAAGCCGTGTTTACCGATTCGTATAGTTTTGCTCGAGCCAGCTGCGGTACGAGCCGGTTTTAACGCTGCGGATCCATGCGGGGTTTTCGATGTACCACGCGACCGTCTTTTTTAAGCCTTCTTCAAAGCCGACGGAGCGCTTCCAGTCCAATTCTTTTTTGATTTTTGAACAATCGATAGCGTAGCGGCGGTCGTGGCCGGGACGGTCGGCGACAAAGCGGATCGTTTTTTCGATGTCGGCGGCGGATACGGGGGTTCCCTTTTCCTGAAGCTTTTCGGCGGTCAGCTCAATCAGCTTGCGCAAAAGGCGGATGTTTTCCCATTCGTTTTCTCCGCCGATATTGTAGGTTTGTCCGGCTCTACCCTTGTTTAAAATGAGCCATACGGCGCTGTTGTGGTCTTCAACAAAAAGCCAATCGCGGATGTTTTTGCCGTCGCCGTAGACGGGAAGTTCTTTTTTTTCCCGAATATTTAAAATCATAAGCGGAATGAGCTTTTCGGGGAATTGGTAGGGGCCGTAATTGTTCGAGCAGTTCGAAAGCGTTACGGGAAGTCCGTAGGTGCTGTGCCAGGCGAGCGCCAAATGGTCGGAGGCGGCCTTGCTTGCCGAATACGGACTGCGCGGCGCATAGGCGGTCGTTTCGGTAAAATAGCCGTCTTGTCCCAAAGAGCCGAACACTTCGTCGGTGCTTATATGATGAAAAAGCACGTCGGAGCGCATGGAACCGTCTTTGAGCGTCCAGCGGCGGCGCGCGCATTCGAGCAGGGTAAAAGTTCCTTCAACGTTTGTGCGCACAAAGGCTTGCGGGCCGGCAATCGAACGGTCTACGTGACTTTCGGCCGCAAAATGCACGACCGTATCTATATCGTAATCGGTGAACAATTTGTCCTGCACAGAGGCATCGCAAATGTCGGCTTTACAAAATACATAGCGTCCTTTTTCGTCGGTACCGTTCGAACCGAAGCGGCGCTCTATGTCGGCAAGGTTTTCAAGGTTACCGCAGTAGGTAAGGCTGTCGGCATTGACGATTCTGCCCGTAAAAGGCGTTTTATCGAACAGGTAGTGAATAAAATTGCTGCCGATAAACCCCGCGCCGCCGGTAACCAAAATATTGCGTAAACGTCTTTCCATGCACTTAAGTATAGCATATGCGGTAAAGCGGCGCAATGGACATCGGCATAACGAAAAAAAGTTATATAGGGTCGTCAAACACGACTAAATCTTTTTTTTGAAAATAAATATTACGGTATGCCGAAGGAGGAATGCCGACATACTTTTTAAAGACAGCGGAAAACGAAAATTGATTATCAAATCCTAAAATATCCGCAATTTCTTTAATGGATTTATCTGTTGCCGTTAAATAGCCGGTCGCAGCACTTATTTTTAGATGATTAAAGTAACGATGCGGAGTTGTATGCACTTCCCGTCGGAACAAACGTATAAAGTATTCGAGGGATACATTCAGCTTTTCTGCTAAGGCTTTTATCTTGAGATTTGTGTTTACGGCTTCTTCCATATATTGTATTGCACGTACTACAATAATGGATTGTTTTTTATCCGCTAGATATTTTTTTGGGGTATCGGCTTCTTCGTCCGCATAAAACCATCTGAATATAAAACCCGCCAATAAGTATTCGGCGGCACGGTTAAAATGCGCTTCCGGAGCCTTTGCCAAAGTGTGGATTTCTTCAAGCTGAAAGCGTATATCCGTATCGATGGAAACGGACACGCGACGTTTTTTCAGCAAAAAAGATAACGTGCGGTAAAGGTTTTGTGACAGCTCGTCGTCATCTTCTACCGAAAACAAAAAAGCGTAATAGGTTATCGGTTTGATAATGGCTTCCGGTAAGATGGAGTGAAAATCATATGCTCCGCTTAAAAACACTTTTCCCGGACGGATGGGATACTTTGCCGTATTTTGCAAAAAAGAACCGGTACCCTCAAGAAAAACATGAACTTCAAATTCCGAAGCCCCATGTGCATGATAGCGTCCGTGCCATTGTAATCGTTCCCCTGAAAATAGACGGTATACATATACGGCATCTTTTATTTTCATAAAATTATACTATCACAGGTTCGCAAAAAGTCAAGGAACGAAAGAAAAGCAAAAATTAAAAGCTTTTTTCGTATATTTGATTCCAATCCGTTTGGTCGATAGCTTGGGCCGGTGGAACGTGTTTGATTTTAGATCCTTTTTTTACCATAATGACAATCGGCAATGTGTTGATATTAATGGAATGCCATTGCCGTCCCTGAAAAATTTCTTTTGTAAAATAATGAACCCATTCTCCGCTAGGCAAATATACATCTCGTTGTTTTACACCTGATTTAAATATTGGGGCAACAAGGATTTTATCGCCGAAAAAGTATTCATCGTCAATGTACCATGCCGTTTTATCATCCGGATATTCGAAAAATAGCGTTCTTAATAAAGGAAATCCTTTTTCAAGGCTCTCTAAAGATTGTTCCAGAATATAAGGTAATAAGCTATATTTGAATTCAACGATTTTTCTGAACATATCGGTAAATTCCTCGCCGTATTCCCACGGTTCTTTCGGAGGCTGTCCGTGACACCTGCTGTGTGAAGTCAACATTCCGAAGGCGAGCCACCGCAAATATAAGTCTTCAGGAGAACGCTGCGTAAAACCGCCTATATCATGACTCCAAAAAGTAAATCCGCATAAACCTAAAGAAAGTCCCGCCCGCAAGGTTGCAGCCATTGCCGAATCGGTTATTTCCGCATCTCCTGCCCAATGCAGGGGATAACGCTGACTTCCCGCCCAAGCGCTTCGTCCCCAAATGATGCCGGCTCCGGTTGCCTGCTTTGTTGCTTCAAATACTGTTTGATTATAACGAAGCGGATATAAATTGTGTTCATATTTTCCGCTTTGCTTTGAATAATATACACCGTGTACCGGAGCAGCTTCTCCAAAGTCGGCTTTTATTGCTTCGACACCGATATCAAATAATGTTTTCAGTTTCTTTTCATACCATTTTTTTGCATCGGGATTACTGAAATCCAAGACGGCGTCTTCCGTCGGCAAAAAACCGTCCGAATCAAAAACGGCATACTTGTTTTGTATTATTTCGTCATATAATTCATTGGTCGGAGTAAAATAAGGTAATTGCCAAAGAGAAATATGAAACCCTTGTTCTCTCAAATCGGCTATCATTTTTTTGGGATCGTTAAATCGCGTATGAGAAAATTTATAATTGCATTTCCAGTCGTCTTCAAACCATCCCGTATCCAAGTGAATAACATCGCAGGGTATTTTTAGACATCGCAGCTTTGCGGCAACATTGCGAACCTCTTCTTCGGATTTATATGTAATACGGCTCATCCACAGTCCGAAACTCCATTTCGGGAGCATGGGGGAACGGCCGGTTAAATCGGTATAATTATACAGGATTTCCTTTGGGGTACCTGTAAAAATAAAAATATCAACATTATCGTCTATATAGAGAGACGCAGTTTGATCATAAGAACTGCCGAAATCAAATGTCATGGCAGCTGTAGAATGTACAAAAATACCGTACCCCTTGCTGCTCATAAAAAAAGGTATCGGTTTATACATTTCCGCACTTTGAGCACCGAGAGCATCATATGTTGATAGATTGATTTTTTGTCCGCGTTTGTTTAGTCCGGTAAAAGATTCTCCGCATCCGAAAATTCCCTCATTATAGTCTAAGGAAAAAGAAAATGCGGATGTTTTTTGTAAAGACTGTACATTTTTTGCATAACAAATCGGTGTGCTGTAACTGTTATCCAAAGCTGTATTATCTTCATAATGAACGGTTTTTATAATGCTGTTACCCTGTAAATCATATATTTCAATATGAAAGGGATTTTTTACAAGAACGACTCTGTGTTTTTTATTTGTGTACGTTATTCTTTGTTCATCTTCATATATATTCTCAGGAGTGTCGGCTTCTATCTTCTTTATTAACATTAACTCCTCTGTATTTACCTTTCTTTTTTCTTTCGGAAAATACTGTATGCGCACTATGCCGTCGGAAACAAAACTTATTGAAAAAGAAAGTCTTTCGGTACATTCATACTCGGGCGGGAATTCCCATGGGGATATATTTTCCAGAGGTGCGGTAATACAGTTAAAGCTCATTCTGTATTTTCTTACAAAACGTTTGGCAAGCAAGACGCCCTGTCCCGTCTTGATGCCGAAAGAAAGAAGACGTTCAATATAAAAATAAGTATTATCAAAATTATTAAATTGACCGCTTACGTCTATCGGCTCATTTAATAATTTTTTTCCGCTCATTTTCATTTTGTTACTCCTTTACAGATCCGCTTGTTAAGCCGCTTATTATATATTTTTGAAGAAATATGAACAGTAAAATAACCGGAATGATAATAACCGTACCGAAGGCCATTATGTTATTCCATTGAATGCCGTATTTACCTATATAATTATAAATTCCGGCATTAATGGGTCGCGTTGTTTGGCTGGAAAGAAAAGTCAATGAATAGATCAAGTCGCTCCAGCCGAATAAAAAAGAAAAAACGCCTACCATAATAATTCCGGGGTATGAGATAGGAATGATTATTCGTAAAAAAGTCGTCCACATATTACACCCGTCAATTTTAGCAACATCTTCCATTTCGCGCGGAATGGATAAAAAATAAGGGCGTAAAATAATCACTGCAAAGGGAATTGCGGAAGTACACGAAGCAAAGATAGGCGCAAAATATGTATCGATTAGGTCTATTTTTTTAAAAATAATAAACATCGGGGTGAGCAATAATGTTACCGGCATCAGCTGTGTTAATAAAAAAGACTGTATAAACGCTCCTTTAAAAGGAATATTAAACCGAGCCAAGCCGTATGCGGCGGGAACGGCTAACAAACCCGTTAAAACCATAGTTAAAAAGGCGACTATAAAACTGTTTTTAAAGCCGGTTAATAAATTATATTCCCCCTTTGAAAATTGTTCGATATAGGAAATAAAAACGAGTTCTTTTGGAAAAAAAGTCAGATTAATTTGAAATATTTCTTTTTCGGTCTTTAATGAAGTGATGATAATCCAGTATACGGGAAATAAAAAAAGAACGGCAATGCATATAGCAATGATGTTTAAAATGCATTCATTTTTTTTATTTTTCATTGCTCTTCCTTTTTTACAATATATAAATACAGCATACTGATGCATAATAAAATAAAACACAGTATATTTGCCGTTGAAGCACCTAAACCGAAGTTAAATTGATTAAACGAATAGCGGTATGCCAAGGTAGACATTACCTCCGTTGCATTAACAGGGCCGCCGTTTGTCATAATAAATACGAGGTCAAAAACTTTAAACGTGTAAATAAAACCTAAGGTAAGAACTGCATAAATTGAATGTTTTATGCCCGGAATTGTAATAAACCAAATCTTATGATACCATTTCGCGCCGTCAATGTCCGCAGCTTCATATATGTACTCGGAAATGGTACTTAACCCGGTCACAAGCAATATCATATTAAAAGGAATACCTATCCAAACATTAGTTAGAATTAAGCTCCACATTGCCGACCGCGGAGCAACAAGCCATGGTATCGGTTCTTTGATAAAATGAAAGCGTAATAAGATATAATTGATAATTCCGCCTTGCATCGAAAACATAAATTTGGCATTTAATGCCGTTATGGTAATCGGAATAAGCCATGCCACCATAATAAGGCCCCGTATAAAATTTGCCGTCCGAAAGTTCTGATTAAAAAATAAGGCAAGGGAAAATCCGATAAAAAATTGCAAAATAATACACATAAAAGAAAAAAAGAGAGTATTTTTTATCGATGTTCTGAAAACACTATTTTTGAAAATAGTAAAATAATTCTGAAGACCGATAAAACTGCTGTCGCCGGAACTTAATGTCATTAAGTCGACTTTTTTGAAACTGATAATAATATTATAGAGAATAGGATAGCCCACGAAAAAAAGCATAAACGCCACTGCCGGAAGAATAAAAACATATGCACCTATATGGCGTTCCGTTGCTTGTTTTTTCATTTTGTCTCCAGTCAACTTCTATGAGAAATGTGCCGAACACGGCCGTTTAAGCACATTCCTCATGAGTATTGCTTATAACAGCGGTGAAATTACTTGTTGCGCCTGCTTACAAGCCTGTTCCGGAGAAGCTGTTCCTGACAGTGCTTCCTGTAAGGCGGTATATATCGCTGCCGACATTTCAGGCCACTTCGGATGGGGCCCCCGCGGCATGGCATACTGCATTTGTTCCATAAAAACTTTTTTGATAGGATCATTAGTCCATATGGGATCCTGCGCCACATCTTTGCGCGGCGGGAAATATCCCGTTTGGCTTATAAATTCTTTCATTATTTTTTGATCGCCCATATACTGCAGGAATTTCCAAGCTAATTCGGTATTTTTGTTTTTTACAATACCTATGTTTTCTCCTCCTAAAACGGAAGCGTATTTTACGTCTTTCGGAACTTTTGCAACGGCAAATTTCATCCCTTTGGAATCTTCGGTAATCTGAGGAATCATCCACGGACCGCCGACAAACATAGCGAGCTTTCCTACTGAGAATTGCTTTTGAATGTCGCCCTGTCCCCAGTTAATCGTTTCTTTGCTCATACTGCCGTCATCAATCAGTTCTTTTAAAAAGGCAACCGCTTTAATCGATTCGGCACTGTCCATTGTGTCATAGCGTCCGCCGGAAGCAATAAGCCAAGGTAAAAATTGAAAGGTTGCTTCTTCACTTTTAGGCATTGCAACCCCTATACCGAAGGTATTTTGATTTGTGAGTTTTTTTGCGGCGGCACGTAATTCTTCCCATGTAGAAGGAGGGGTTATATTTGCGGCTTTCAACATATCTGCGTTATAAAATAGGGCTAAACAATTACTTGTTAAGGGAATACCGTAATACTTACCTTTATATTGTACTGAATTTAAGGGACCTTCAAAATATGCGGAAGTGTTTTCCCATGATTTTATCTTATCGGATATATCTTCAAAGACATTCATTGCCGCAAATGCCGCATGATCGGGATTGTCAATCATAATTATATCCGGTAAGGAGCCTCCCGCTATAGCAACGGATAACTGTTGCTTATAGGTTCCAAAGGGTAAAAACTCCGCTTTAACGGTTATATTATTTTGTGCAGCAAAATCATCAACCAGTTTTTGAAAAATCTTTTGTTCGTTGCCGGAAAAATACGTCCATATACTCAAAGTTTTTGCATCTTCCGGTTTTACAGCAGAAGCTGCTTTGTTTTTTGAGCATCCGATAGAGAATACCAATACCGATATGCAAAACATACCGAGTACAAGTTTTTTCATGTTAATAACCTCCTCGTTATACCGTAAATTTAAGTACTTTATCTATTTTTACTATAAGCCCGGTGTTTTGTACCTGCCATACCATTTTTTGATTTCACATATAAAAAATTGATATACAAAATAAAGGTAAAATATGCTTGCAGGCACAAATTCCGCGCTTGTCCGACGCCGCCTTTTGGATTATACTGAACCGTACTGCTGAACAAACGGGAGGAATCTGCGGTGGAACAGCTCATGCAAAACGAAGAAAATTCTCAATCGCCCAAGCCGGCCGAATTTGTGCATTTGCATGTGCATTCCGACTATTCGCTTTTGGACGCCGCCTCCCGTATTCCCGTTTTAATAAAACGCGCAAAGGAACTGGGCTTTCAGGCTTTGGCGCTTACCGACCACGGCAATATGTTCGGCTCATTGCGTTTCGAGCAGGAATGCCATAAAGCGGGCATAAAACCGCTTGTCGGCTGCGAATTCTACGTTGCAGGCGGCAGCCGCCATGAGCGCACGGGGACAGAGCAGGGTAATAAATACTATCACCTGATCCTTATCGCAAAAGACGTGGAAGGCTATAAAAATCTGTGCATGCTCAATTCGCGCGCCTTTACCGAAGGTTTTTACTACAAACCGCGCATCGACGTCGAACTGCTCAAACTCTATTCAAAAGGTTTGGTATGTACGTCGGCATGTTTGGCCGGGCAGCTTCCGCGCCTTTTGCTTGCGGGGCAAAACAAAGAAGCCGAAGAAATGATTGTGCTGTATCAAAGCATATTCGGCAAAGAAAACTTTTTTATCGAATTGCAAAACCACGGCTTGGAAGATCAAAAACGCGTCGCGCCGCTGCTCATAGCCATTGCCGAGCGCATGAACGTTCCAATGGTCGTAACGAACGACGTTCACTATGTGTACCCCGAAGACTGGGTTGCACAGGACGTGCTTTTGTGCATCGGCACCAAAAAGCTGCGCAGCGACACAAACCGTATGCGCTACGAAGGCCACCAGTTCTATATGAAAAGCGAAGAGCAAATGCGCGGCCTTTTTCCCGATCATCCCGAACTGATTGCGAACACAAAGCGCATTGCGGATATGGTAGACCTTACGATTCCCCAGTACAAAACCGAACAACTGAAAGACTGCCTGCCCGTATACCGAATTCCGGACGAATTTAAAACGCAGGAAGATTACGTGCGCCACCTCGTATACGAGGGCCTAAAAAAACGCTACGGAAACATAACCGACGAAATTACCGAACGCGCCGAACACGAGCTGAAGGTTATTTTCGAAATGGGCTTTGCCGGTTATTTTTTGATTGTGTGGGATTTTATCGCGTGGGCAAAACAGCACAACGTTCCGGTCGGGCCCGGCCGCGGTTCGGGAGCTGGCTCTCTCGTCGCGTACGCGATGACCATTACCGACATAGACCCCTTCCGTTACAAGCTTATCTTTGAACGCTTTTTGAACCCCGAACGCGTGAGTATGCCCGACTTCGATATAGACCTGTGCTTCGAAGGCAGGCAGGACGTTATCGAGTATACGCGGCAAAAATACGGCGATCCGCAGGTCGGGCACATTGTTACCTTCGGTACGCTCAAAGCGAAGGCCGTCATAAAAGATGTCGGGCGCGTGTTGAATATTCCGCTCAGCGAAGTGAATATGCTGACCAAGCTTATTCCCGAAGGTCCCAAAGTACACCTTGCCGACGCGTTCAATCCGCCTACCGAAAAATACCCCGACGGCGGTCAACTTGCCCAATACCGCGAAGATCCGCGCTACAAAGAACTGTTCGATTTGTGCTTTAAGCTGGAAGACATAAACCGCAACACGAGTTTGCACGCATCGGGCATCGTCATCGGCAAAAGCGAACTGCCGGAATGGGCGCCGGTGTACAAGGACGGCAAAACGGGCAAAGTTGCCGTTCAATACACGATGGATATTATCGAGCCGTGCGGCTTGGTTAAGATGGATTACTTGGGTTTAAAAACGCTCACCCTTATAAAATACGCCGAACGCATTATTCAAAAACGGCCGGGCTTCGAAAACTTCAGCGCCGAGCAAGTAAGCGAAACGGACGAAAAAACCTTCGACCTGTTTTGTGCGGGGCAAACGGCTGCGGTATTCCAGTTTGAAAGTGCCGGTATGCAAAAGGTTTTAAAACTTGCAAAACCGCGCCGCATTGAAGACCTTATCGCGTTGAACGCTCTGTACCGTCCCGGCCCCATGGCGTACATCGACGACTTTGTCGCCGGCAAATTCGATTCATCCACCATTCATTACCCGGATCCGTGCTTAAAGGATATTCTCGAAGAAACCTACGGCGTTATCGTTTATCAGGAACAGGTTATGCAGGTCGCTCAGCGCATAGCCGGCTACAGTTTGGGCGAAGCCGATATTTTACGCCGCGCCATGGGAAAGAAAAAAGTCGAGGTTATGGCAAAAGAGCGCTCCAAATTCGTTGCAGGCGCTGTAAAAAACGGATTTTCCGAAGCTCATGCCGGAGAAATCTTCGACATTCTGGTTCCCTTTGCCGGCTACGGATTCAACAAAAGCCACGCGGCGGCCTATTCGGTCGTTGCATACCGCACGGCCTATCTTAAAGCGAATTTTCCCGCCGAATTTATTGCGGCCAACCTGACGAACGAAATTTCGAGTACCGACAAGCTTCCCGTATATATCGCCGAAGGCCGCTCGATGGGCCTTGCCATAGATCCGCCGGACGTAAACCGCTCGGATAAGGTATTCGACGTTGTGGACGGCCGCATTGTGTACGGGCTTTTGGGCATAAAGGGCTTGGGCGAAGCGGCAGCCGACGAGATTTTGCTGCAGCGCAAAAACGACGGCCCGTTTAAAAGTTTTATCGATTTTTTGGAGCGGGTCGACTTACACACCGTAAACAAGCGCGCGCTTGAAGTGCTGATTCAAACCGGCTGCTTCGATAACTTGGGCATAAACCGCCCCACCTTGCTGCAAAATGCGGAGCGCGCCGTTGCCTATTGCGAAAACAAAAAAGCCGACGGAAAATTCGGTCAGGTAAGCTTGTTCGAAGATTCCGGCGTGCAGGAATTTGCCGATTTTACATTTGAAAACTCGGAAGATTATCCCTTTTTGGAAAAGCTGCGCATCGAAAAAGAACTTATCGGCTTTTATATTTCCGGCCATCCGCTCGATCCGTACCGCAAAACAATCGAACGTTCCATAACGCTCACAACCGACGCGGCTCCGCACGCTCAAGGTCAAAAAACCTACAGCATGCTCGGCATCGTAAAAGAACTGCGCACGATTATGACCAAAAAAGGGCAGCCCATGGCTTTTGCCAAACTTGAAGATTTGGCCGGTTCGGTCGACCTTACTTTTTTCCCGAAAGTATGGGAGCGCTGCCGGGAAAGGGTAACCGAAGACGCGATTATTGCCGTGAGCGGTAAAATGGATTTTTCGCGCGAACCGCCCTCGTTCCTTGTTGACGAACTTTTGGACATCGACAATTTAAAAGAAAAGTCCGTAAAAGAAATTCACATAAAGCTTTCTTCGCCGCTCATAAATCAGCAGCAGCTGAACAAATTCCAAGACGCGATTATCGGCTCGGACGGTCCCTGTTCCGTCATTTTCCATATGGAAACGGCGCAAAAAAAATACACCGTAAAAGCGAGCGCTTTAACCGGCGTTTCTTCCGGCGACGACTTTATCCGCGAATTGGAAGGCTACGCCTTTGTCGAAAACGTGTGGAAAGAATAGAGGGGTTAAACGAGCCGCTGAAATGGTGCGGCTCGTTTAATTTCGAGTTTTCTTTTGAAAACTCGTGTATGTACGTGTGCGCTCGTGCGCACCAATGCGGCATTTTCAGAAGTTGACACTTCCTGCAATGCCGCATTTTAAGGAAGGGTTATAATAAGGAAAAAGTTGTAGACAAGCGTGTGTTGACAGCAAACAGGTCGTTTTGTTGTTAAACGTTTTCCACTTCCTGCTTGGATAGGCCGGTCATCTTCTGGATAAAGGAAATCTCACAGTGTTCCGCTTTCATCAACTTTGCCGTTTCAAGTTTTGTTTGGTATGCGCCGTCAGCAAAGCCTTGTGCAAGACCTTCGCTTCTGCCTTCCAATCTACCTATCCGTTTTGCATCGGCTTCAAAGGCTGTCATTATCATATAATCGTGCCTCCTTTGGTCGTTGTGTTTTATTTCTGCTATTCTCTGTTCCAACTCTTTGACAAATGTGTCTTCGCTTTTTTTGCCGTTCATGTATTCCAAAAACGCTTTAAGCTCCGGATTTTTTTCTTTGCCGGATGCCTTACTGTTAAGTATAACCTTTGTTGTGCCGTCAGGCAACTGCAAATGTGCGTTTTGCGTGCAAACTGTTCTAAAAGTGTACATCGGCAATCCGGCATTTACATAATCAAACGGACAGAAAAAGATAATAAAGGTATCAGGTAAATCGTTGTAGTCGCTGCCCTTAGTCAATGTGCTTACATCAATTGCCGATTGATAGTACCGTAAGCGTTTGGCAAGATTCTTTTGGTCGGTGGTTTGTACCTCAATGTCATAGAGTTTGCCGCTATCATCGCCTACCCACACATCAAGACGAATACCCTTAGTGCTGCCTTGTTCGAATGCCGTTTGGTACTGTAATTTCGTAATAGTGCCGATTGTGTCTGCGAGAACAATGTTTAAAAGTTTTTTGCATAGATTAGGATCTTGCATGATTTGATAAAACATAAAGTCATCGGCAATGGTTAAATCGTCAAAACTTTTTCTCATACATACCTCCACGCATTTATTATAGTCGCCGACGGATTAAAAAACGGAGTTCTTCTTTTCTATCTGATTCTTTTTTTACATGCGTTTTATCAGGATAGCATTTTTTTACCTATTGCAGTTCATACCGACAGCCTTTTCAAAGTTACCTCTATAAAATCCCCGGCTCCTTGCCGTTATTCGGCTCTTATGGTATGCTTTATTTATGAAACGAGCCTTATCGATCTGCCTGCTTATTTTTGTAATTCTCTGTATGTCCGCTTGCAGCGGAAAAATGGGGTACGGCGTTGTGCTGTGGTCGATTCCGGAACACGGCCTTTTTGACGGAACCGTCGTGCCCGTATATGTGCGGTCAAACATCGGCAAAGTATATATCATCGGAATTCCCGACTCCAAACAAAAAATCGAAGTGCCGCTGTGGCGTATTACCGCCCCCGAATCAAAGAGAAAAGCGCTTAAAACGGCACAGCGTTTTGCCGAATACGGCCGCCGATACGCGGTTGCGGCCTTGGACGGACTTCCGATTCGAACCGAACCGGTTAATACGGCAAAGCAAGTGTACCGGCTCAGGCTCAACGAAGTTATAAAGGTTTTGTACAAAGGCAAAGGCCAAGCCGTTATGGCGGGAAATGCGCCGCTTGAAGGAGAATGGCTCGGAGTGCTGACCGAAGACGGAACTTCCGGTTGGTGCTTTTCATACAATTTGCGCCTTTTCGACGAACGCGACGGCGAGCAGGCAAAGGTTTTGCAGCCGGCCGAAGAAAAAGACGATCTTTTGGAGGCGGTTTTAAAAACCGAATGGGTGCCCGAATATTATAAAAGCATGATTGCTTCCGGAAAAATCGATACGGACAGAATCAAAAACGAATACGGATTCGACACGGGAGCGGATTCGGGCTTCGTTTCGGTTTCGTTGCCGGAACTGTCCGCCGAAGCGGCCTACAAGGGAACGGCAAAAACCGGCGAAAACACGTATACCTTTACGGGTACTCCCTTTGCGATGACCGTTCTTTCGCCGTCGTCCGTTACCGTTCAGTACACGGGGCAAGACGGTCTGCCCGTATCCTATAATTTTATCTCTCTGGATCAAAGCGGTGTCGCGCAGTTTGTGTCTTTGGCGCAAAGCGTACAGGGCGAAAACGGTTTTGCAGGCGACTCTGATGAACAGAAAGACGAACCGAAAAAAGAAGACTGCGTTGCAGCCCTTATCGAAAATGAAAACCGTCGCCGCACGGAGCAATACCGCAGACTTTCGTCGTTCGGCCCCGTGTTTGTAAGTTCGAATTACGGCACGCTGCAGCTGAATGAAAACGGCAGCTTTATGTGGCGGAATTTCAAACCGGCGACAGCTTCGGGAATTCTGCCGCAATCGCTGAATAAAGAAAGCGCCCTGCGCGGTACGGTAAGTATACGGTATTTTATTTCGAACGCGCTTGAAAACCAATTCGACGGCGTGCTGACTTTTGCGATTAAGGGCATCGAAGACGAGGTGAATTTTCTGTACAAAACCGAAGAAACCGGCTTGCGTTTGGAAGATATGCGCGGCGCTTCCGTACGGAACGGCATTGTGCAGTCGCGGAGCGGCAACCCGTCGGTTTTGTTTTTTGCAAAACAGTAACGCACTATGTCTTTTTTACAACTGTCGAATCTGTGCCTGAAATTCGGCGAGCGGGAAATTCTTAAAAACGTTACGGTAAATTTGCGCAAAGAAAGCCGCGCCGCTCTTGTCGGTGCGAACGGCTGCGGGAAATCGACTTTTATGAAAATAGCGGCCGGCCTTATAAGCGCCGATTCGGGCGAACGGGTTGCGCAAAAAAACTGCCGCGTCGTATACCTTCCGCAGTCGGGCATCGTTCACTCGGGAGCAACACTGCGCGCCGAAGCCGACAAAGCTTTCGTCGAAGGTTATGCGCTCCATGAAGAAATGGAAAACATCGGCGAGCGCTTAAAAACCGTTTCGGATGAAAAACTGCAAACACAGCTTTTGGAGCGCCACCGGCAAATCAACGAATACCTTACCGATTCGCAGTGGTACTTCCGTTCGAGCCGTGCCGAGCAAGTGCTTTTGGGCTTGGGTTTCGAAAAAGCCGATTTCGACAAGTCCGTCGAAACTTTTTCCGGCGGCTGGCAAATGCGTATCGCGCTCGCAAAGGTTTTGCTGCAAAATCCCGACATTTTGCTTTTGGACGAACCGACGAACTATTTGGACATAGAAGCGCGCACATGGCTGCAGGATTTTTTGCTCGGCTTTTCCGGCGGATTTTTGCTTGTAAGCCACGACCGTTATTTTTTGGATACCTGTGTAAACGAAATACTCGAACTGTTTAACGCCGAACTCCACCGTTACGCCGGCAATTTTACAAACTACGAAAAAAAGCGTCAAAGCGAACTTGAAAGCTTAATCGCCCAATACGATCTTCAGCAGGAAAAAATACGTAAAACCGAAGATTTTATCAGGCGCTTCCGCTACAATGCGGCAAAGGCGGCCCAAGTGCAGGAGCGCGTAAAACAGCTTGAAAAACTGCCGCGCATCGAAATCCCCGAATCGCTGAAAAAAATCCGCTTTTCGTTTCCGAGCGCACCGCATTCGGGCAAGATTGTTTTGCGCTTGGAAAAGGTCGGCAAAGCCTACGGCGATCATTCCGTTCTGTGCGGCATCGATGCGACGGTTGAACACTCGGACCGCCTCGTCGTTACCGGGCGCAACGGAGCCGGGAAAACGACGTTGCTGCGTATTCTTGCCGGCGAAGATACCGCTTATGACGGACGACTTGTCCTGGGCGCGAACGTGAGCATCGGCTACTTCAGTCAGGACAGCGCCGAAAAAATAAACGGAAACCTTTCGGTTATCGACATGCTCGAAAAAGAAGCGCCGCTCGATCTTGTTCCCAAGCTGCGCGACATGCTCGCGGCGTTTTTATTCCGCGGCGACGACATTTTCAAAACAATCGACGTGCTTTCGGGCGGCGAAAAAAGCCGCCTTGCCATGCTGCGCCTTTTGCTTAAACCCGCCAATCTGCTCATCCTCGACGAACCGACAAACCATTTGGACATTCATTCAAAAGACGCCCTGCTTGCGGCTCTGCAAAGTTTCGGCGGAACGATTGTGTTTATTTCGCACGACAGAAGTTTTACGCAAGCGCTCGCAACGCGAATTTTGGAACTGAACGCCGGACAGTACCGGCTGTATCCGGGTCCTTACGAGTATTATTTGGAACAGCAAAAAAAACAGGCGGCTTTCGATACGGACGCCGGGTTTTCGGCTTCGGGCGGTACGGTTGCCGGCACTCACGGCGGAGCTTCCGCTGCTGCTGCCGGAAAAGTGCGAGGTGCAAAAACCACAAACATTCCGCCAAGCTATGCGGAACAAAAACGTTTGCAGTCGCAAAGGCGCAAGCTTGAAAAAGAAGAGCGGCTCCTTATGGAACAAATCACGCAGGCTGAAGAACAAAAAGCCCTGCTCGAAGCCGAACTTGCAAAACCGGAAGTGTATTCGGACGGTGAAAAAAGCCGCAGCGTACAGCAGCGCATTCAAAAACTCGACGGCGACATTTTGCAGTTGAGCGAAAAATGGGAAAAAGCCTTGGGCGAACTTGAGGAATTTTTGAACGGACAGCCTTCTTCAGTCCCTTAATAATGCATAAAGAACCGAATTTATACGTTTTTTTTGCATTTTATTGCATATTTATTCAAAATTTACTTGACATTATGCATTAAATTCCGTATAGTGATTTTTATCAGGAGGAATTTATGAAAAAATTCGCAAGTATTATCGGTCTTTTATCGCTGGTTTGTGCCTTCCTTTTTGCGGGCGGTGCAAAGGAACAAGTCGTTATTACGTCGGCTGCGGACTTGGCGGGAAAGCGCATCGGCGTTCAAGCCGGGACTACCGGCGAGTTGTATGTGCAGGAAAACGTTCCGGGCGCAAAGATCGCTTCCTTTAAATCGGGAATGGACGCCGCGCTCGATTTGAAAAACGGCGCTATCGATGCCGTCGTTTTGGACGAGCTTCCTGCAAAAGAAATCGTTGCAAGGAATCCTACGCTGACTATCGTAACCGACAAGTTCGCAAAAGAAGAGTATGCGATCGCGGTTAAAAAAGGTAATGCGGCGTTGCTTACTTCGATAAATAAAACCATCAAACAGCTGAAAAGCGACGGCACTTACGAAAAGCTCATCGCCGCTTTTATGCCGGTTGACGGAAAAATAAAAATCCCGGCAAACCTTGCCGCTTCCGAACAAAAAGCCGTCGTAAAGCTGGGAACGAATGCGGCCTTCCCGCCCTTTGAATATGTCGAAGGTGCAAATGTGGTCGGCTTCGATATTTCGATGGGGCAATATATCGCAAAGGATTATAAGGCAAAACTTGAAGTTGTCGATATGGCCTTTGACAGCCTCATTCCGGCTTTGTCGTCCGGCACTATAGATTTTATCGCCGCGGGAATGTCCGTTACCGAAGAGCGCAAAAAGAACGTGGATTTTTCGGATCCCTATTATGCATCCGAACAAGTTATCATCATCAGAAAATAAAATCAAAGGCCGCTTAAAGCCGCCGGTTAAAAAACGGTGCCGATCGATCCGGACGAAGGTTCGGACGGCGGCACCCGTTTTCCGTTTAATCGGCGCTTCGGCCGCATCGGAGGAAAAGGGTGCTGCAATCCTTTTATGATACGATAATCGTCGGCGACCGCTGGAAACTGTTGGTTCAGGGACTCGGCACGACGCTGTACATATCGCTGTGTTCGATTATTATCGGCACTGTTTTGGGCTGTGTGTTCGCATTGCTGAAAATATCGCAAAACCGCATTTTGCGCGGCGCGGGTGAATTATATACGACAATTATCCGCGGTATTCCGCTTGCGACCCAGCTTATGATTTTTTACTTTGTCGTGTTTGCGCCGCTCGGGCTGGACAGGCTTACGGTCGCCATTCTCGCATACGGAATCAATTCGGGCGCTTACTGCACGGAAATATTCCGCGGCGGAATTCAGGGTGTGGATATAGGTCAAACGGAAGCCGGCCGCTCGCTCGGCTTATCGAGAAGACAAACGCTTATAAAAATAATTTTTCCGCAGGCGGCAAAAGCCGCATTGCCCGCTTACACAAGCGAGTTTATAACATTGATAAAAGAAACGGCCGTTGCGAGTTTTATTGCCGTTACCGATTTAACGAAGGTCGGCGACATGATCCGCAATGCAACGTACAATGCGTGGATCCCGCTTTTGTCGGTGGGATTTTTATATTTGGTAATGACGCTCGGACTGACGAAAATCTTTTCCGTTTTTGAAAAAAGGCTGGCGCAAAGTGATAGAAGTTAAAGATTTGAAAAAACAATTCGGCAATTTGGCCGTTTTAAAAGGCATTTCCGAAACGATAGAACGGGGCGAAAAGGTTGTCATCATAGGACCGTCCGGTTCGGGCAAAAGTACCTTTTTGCGCTGCCTTAATTTGCTGGAACGGCCGACAAGCGGCAGCATCCGCTTTGAAGGCCTTGAAATAACCGATAAAAAAGTCGACATAGACGCGGTGCGGCAAAAGATGGGCATGGTTTTTCAGCACTTCAATCTGTTCCCGCATTTAACCGTTTTGGAAAACATCATGCTCGCGCCGGTTACGTTAAAACTTATGACAAAAGAACAGGCACGTGAGCAAGCTTTCGCCCTGTTAAAGCGCATCGGCTTGGAAGATAAGGCGGATGTCTATCCTTCGCAAATTTCCGGCGGGCAAAAACAGCGCATTGCAATTGTGCGGTCTTTAGCCATGAAGCCCGACGTTATGCTGTTCGACGAACCGACAAGCGCTTTGGATCCGGAAATGGTCGGCGAAGTGCTCGCTCTTATGAAAGAGCTTGCCGAAGAAGGCATGACGATGGCGGTTGTAACGCACGAAATGGGATTTGCCCGCGAAGTTGCGGATAAGGTGCTTTTTATGGATGACGGGCTCGTCGCCGAAAAAGGAAGGCCCGAACAAATATTCAATCATCCGCAAAACAAACGTTTGCAGCAGTTTTTGCAGCGGGTTTTATAGCACGTGTTTTTCGATAAAACGGGCAACTCCGTCTTCATCGTTTGTAAACTCGCTCGTATACGCAGCGAGTTTTTTTATCGCCTCCGAGCCGTTTTTCATCGCGACGGCGCATCCGGCGAGGCGAATCATGCTTTCGTCGTTCATAGCGTCTCCGAAGGCCATCGTGTTTTTTTGCGGAAGGCCCAAGCGTTCGGCAAGCCATAAGAGGGCTTCGCCCTTTCCCGTGTCTTTGGGAAGGATTTCAAGAAAAAACGGCTTGCTCGTAAATAAAACGCATGTGCCGCCGAGTTCTGTGCGAAGAGCGGATTCGAGCCGCGCAATGCCGGCGGGTTCTCCCGATATAACCAATTTTGCGTGTTGTTTTTCGGCAAGGAATTCTTCAAAGTTCGGAACAACCTGCTCTTTTAAACCGCTGAGTTTAAGATCGGTATCCGCCCATTTATTTTTAAACGGAATGTAAATCGTACTCGGGTCGTACACTTGGCAGGCAAAGCCGTTGTTGTTTGCGATACGGAACGCGCGCACAAGCACATCGGAATCGACAAAGCGGCTGTATATGACTTTTCGCTCATGCAAATCGATAATCGAAGCGCCGTTTTGCGCAATGATGTAGCGGCCGCCCTGCATTCCCGCAATCTCCAGCCTGCGCACATAGGGCAAAATGGCGTTATCGGTTCGGCCGGAACACAGGGTAACGTATATTCCGCGCGCTACCGCCGTTCGCACAATACCGACGGTATAGTCGGATATCGTTAAATCGGTCTTTAAGAGGGTGTCGTCAAGGTCGAGGGCGATTATCTTCGCTTCTATGCGGTCGGACATATGCCGAATCATAGCATCCGCAAAGCGTAAGTGTCAACCTCGCCGGGATGGGGACGCAGTCGGGATGGGGCAGCTCTTACGGGGGCGAAGCGCCGCTCTTTTGCCGCAAAATCCAATCGGGGCCGAGTGCGGCCGACGTGTATAAAAGGCAATTTGTGTTGTGGCTCACGGAGCGCAAGAGTTTTCCCGTTTCGGGATCGACAAAACAATAATCGGCCGGCGCGATATGCAAGTGCGCGCAGTCGGGAGAAACGGCTTCAAGTTCGGTTTGCGAATCGATTTGATTTAAAGGGCGGAACACGTACAGTTTGCAGTGTGCGCGCTCAATCAAAACCTGCGGAACTTTTTCGGGGTGCAGCGCAAAATCATTTTGCCGTGCTTCGCGCGCTTTGGGGTGCAGGTTTTCGAGCGAGCGCTCAAAGGCCGCGCCCGTGTTTAATGCTGCGGCAAAGATGCGTTCGGCTTGTTCGTCGGGAACAATGCCTTCGATTGTACCTGCCATATCGTATTCGCCCGCGCTTTCGCCGCTTACGGTTTCGTTTGCATCGTCTTTTCCGTAAAAAAAGCCGGTGCCGAAGGCGCGGTGGCTGGTTTTGTATAGGTCGTCGATAAAGGGCTGCGCTTTTTCTCGGGTAATGCGCCCTTCGGCAAGATCTACGGCTTTTCGGTACGCGCGGGTTACGACGGCGGTATAGTACAGGCTTTTCATACGGCCTTCAATCTTTAAGCTGTCGGCTCCCACTTTTTTTAAATCGTCCAAACGGTCGATCATGCATAAATCTTTTGACGAAAGAACGGCCGTAAAATCCTCGCCTTCGAAAACCGGAAAATATTCGCCCGGCCGCTTTTTTTCTTCCAAAACCGAAAGTCCGCTTTGTGCGGCTTCTTGTGCGCCGCCGGCTTGCAAAAGGCGGTATTCCCAGCGGCACGAATGGGAACAAAAGCCCGCGTTCGCGCTTCGCCCGTTCATATAGGCACTCATAAGGCAGCGTCCCGAATAGGCGATACACATGGCCCCGTGCACGAATACTTCCAGTTCCATATCGGGTACCGCGTCCTTTATTTCGGCAATTTCCGCCAAAGAAGCTTCACGCCCGAGTACCACCCTGCGGAAACCCGAATCGCGGTACATTTTAACGGCTTCGCGGTTAATGCAGTTTGCCTGTGTACTTAAATGCAGGGCTGCGTTTGGGAAATGCTTTTGAAGAATGTGCACCATGCCCATATCCTGAATGATAAAGGCGTCGAAGGGGTAGGCTTTAAAATAATCGATATCCTGCAAAAAGCGGTCTATATCGTCGTTGTGAAAGCTGATGTTCAGCGCACAAAAGAGCTTTTTGTGCGGGTAGCGCGCTTTGAGTGTGCGTACGGTTTCATATTCGTTTTCGTAAAAATTGTCGGCTTTTACACGCAGCGAAAAACGCTTTAATCCGATGTATGCGGCATCGGCTCCGTACGCGTATGCGTAGCGCAGCTTTTCAAGATTGCCTGCCGGAGATACGAGTTCCACTATTGAGCCTGCCTGTCCCGTATGTGTCTGCCCGCTTTTTCGACTGCCAAATGCGCTTGCGGAAGGAATTCGTCCGCCATTTGAAAAAGATGAATTTGTTCTTTCCATAAATCGAGAACACAGGGAACGTCGGCTTTGCGCAGTTTATCCTGAAAACACAAAACGTCTTTATACAGCAGTTCGCCTTCGGCCATTTGAATGAACACATCGGGCAAACCCGCAAGCATTTCGGGGCTTGCGAACATCGGAGACACAAGCGGATTTGTCCGGTTTGACGAATACGTGTACAATTCCGCCGCAGCGTGCAATGCTGCCGGAGAAAGAATCTTATCGGTGTTGCGCTTACTCGGTGTTTTTATCGCTTCGGAATCCGCCGATATGTCGAACCAGGGCGAAAACAGCACGAGTTCGTCGATTTTTCCGCGGAATTTTTCTTTAATTGACAGCACCAGTGCGACCGCAATGGAAGCACCCGAACCGTCGCCGGCAATGATGATGTGGTCGGTTTCCGCATACAGCTTTTTTATAACGGGCTTTAAATCTTCCAAGGCGGCGGGAAACGGATATTGCGGCGCAAGGTGAATTTCGGGCAAAATAAGTTTTGTGCACGAGGTATTCGCAAGCGAGGCGCAAAAACTTCCCCACGCGGCGCACGAACCGCCGACAAAGGAGCCGCCGTGCACGTACAGTATCGCGCGGTTTGCCGAATAAACTTCGGGTGTAAAAATGTCGCATTCCACGCCTTCGACAGTGCGCTTTTCCCGTTCAACGCGGTTCGGCAAAATCGGAACGGTAAATTCGGCGTTTAATCTTTGCCGGAATTTTTCCACGTCGTCGGAGGGTTGAAAAATCAGATACTGAATTTTTTTAACTGCTTTTTTGATATCCGCGCGCATCATACGATAAAGCATAGCAAAAAATACGGAAATTTGCTATACTCCGACCCTATGCCGATTAAGATTCAGTCCGATTTACCGGCACGGAGCGTGCTGGAAAAAGAAAACATCTTTGTGATGACCGAACAGCGCGCAAAAACGCAGGACATCCGTCCGCTCAAAATTGCGCTTGTGAATCTTATGCCCACGAAGATTGCAACCGAAACGCAGATTTTGCGGCTTTTGGGGAACACGCCTTTGCAGGTGGAAATTTCCCTTGTGCATATGGAAAATCACAAAGCGAAGCATACGGGTATCGACCATTTGGAACGCTTTTACATTACGTCACAGGAAGCACTCAGCCGCAAATTCGACGGTATGATTATAACCGGTGCGCCGGTGGAACAGCTGCCGTTTGAGCAGGTCGATTATTGGGCCGATTTAAAAAAAATTATGGATTATGCGGCGCAAAACGTTTTTTGTACTTTGTATATTTGCTGGGGCGCACAAGCCGGCTTGTATTATCATTACGGCATTCAAAAATACGATTTGGACAAAAAATTGTTCGGCGTATTTTACAACAAGCGGCTTACTGCGGCCGAACCCTTGCTGCGGGGCTTTGACGATGTGTTTCCCGCTCCGCAGTCGAGGCACACGGAAGTGCGCGCCGAGGATATCGCTTTGTGCAAAAAACTGACCGTTTTGGCCGCATCGGAGGAGGCGGGCGTTTTGCTCGTAAAATCGAAAAACAACCGCCAGATTTTTATGACCGGTCATTTGGAATACGACACGGACACTCTTGCCGCCGAATATCTGCGCGATAAAAACAAGGGCGAAAATATAGACATTCCGGTTAATTATTTTCCCGGCGGCAAACCCGAAAATCCGCCGCTTTCGACGTGGAGGAGCCACGCGCACCTCTTTTATTCGAACTGGCTGAATTATTACGTGTACCAGGAAACGCCGTACGAATTTGCGTAAAACTTAAAATAACTCGGCCGAAACGCTGTGCGCTGTTAAACTCAAAGCATCTGCGGCATTCGGCAGGCTTTTAAATAACCTGTTGCATAACACTTCTATTAAAAAAGATACAGGAATTTTGCTTCCGATTTCGGCATCGAGAACTTGGGAACGCAGTTGCAGACAAAAAGTCAAATCGGCTGCCGCGCTCAACGGCGAGCGTTCGTAATTTGTAATCGCAATGACGGTGGCTTTAACTCTTTTTCCCTGTTTAACGGCATGTAAAATATTCTTTGTGCTTCCGGAAAAAGAAACTGCAATTAAAATGTCTCCGCTGCCCAGCGTCGCGGCGCGTATGGCTTGCAAATGGGCGTCGGCTTCGGCTACGGCATTAAAACCGATGCGCGTCAACCGGTAACACAAATCCCATGCTTGGGCATAAGAGCCGCCGCTCCCGATAACAAGTATTTTTTTTGAAGGTACCAAAAGTTTTGCCGCTTTGTCGAATAAGGCCGGATCTATCGCCGCATTGACTGTCCGGATATCTTTGCAAACGGTTAAAAGGAACGTATCTTCGCCCCGCGGTATTTCCGGTTCTTTTTGCGATTGCTCAAGGGCAAGCTTTATTTTAAAGTCCTGAAACCCCTTACATTTAAGTTTTTGGCAAAAGCGGATAATCGTTCCGTATCCCACTTCGCTTTCTTCAGTTGCCATCGTTATGGACTTATAAATAAGATCTTTTTCCCGCAAAACGTATTCCGCAAATTTTCGTTCCGTTTCGCTGAAGCCGGGAAGCATTGAGCTGATATCGTTCAAAATCGAAGGTTCTTTCATATCTGTTTATCTTTTACTCGGTGACGGTGATTTTTTCGCCGTAATTGAAAATTCCCGCTTCGAACCCGCGTTCGGCGGCGAGAAAATGAATGATTCTGGGGTGGATACCCGAAACGGCTAAAGGAAATAAGGTTTCGTCATCGGAAAGCGGAGACTTTACTTTCAATACGTGAACCGATTTGTGTTCTGCAGGCGGCACATCGTCGGTTATAACCAAAACTTTCGCACCGTGCGCTGCCGAATCGAAGGCAAGTTTCCATGAAAATTCGCTCGTTTTTCCTTTTGCGCAGTAAATCACGACGGAGAACAGTTTCCCGACCGATTCGAACGGTCCGTGGCGGAACGCGCCTCCCGTAAAGGGCGAGCTCAAACAGTGAGTCCCTTCCATAAAGGTTAGCGCCGACTGCCTTGCACAGGTGTACGCGGGACCGCGGCCTACAAAGGCGATCGCATTTCCCGGCAACAAATGGTTTACCGCTTTTTGAATTTCTTCGTCCGGAACGGAAAGCAGTGAATCGGCCGCTTTGTCGAGTTTGTCGAAAAAGTCTGCGGCCGGTACTTGGCTTTTTGCGAGGGTTTCGCCCATAAGGTTTAATACGGCAAGCGTATTCGTATATGTTTTAGCCGAAATACTCGCTTCTTCGCCGCCGAACAAAGGGAATACGAGCCGGGTGCTTTTGCCTAAAATGCTGTCGGTATCGTTTGTGATCCCTATCATAGGAGAGCAGATGCGCTGTGTTTCAAGTAATTTATGGATTTCGACGCTTTCGCCCGATTGGCTGGTTAAAATCGGCAGTGTTTTCGCATTTTGTTTTTGCGGTCCGTAATATAAATATTCACCGGCGTCGCGTACGGAAACCGCGAGTCCGTTTTGTTCAAATTTAGGCAGCGCGCTGTAAATTGAAAATTCCGAAGTACCCATTCCGAGAAAACTCAAAGCAGAATGTTCGCTTGCAAGTTTTTGCCAATCCGAGAACTTTTTAAGTCCTTCCGAGCGGTAATAATCGACGGCGCGGTGAAGCGCTTCCGGTATTTGTACAATTTCTTCATAAAACCTGCTCATGTAATTCACCTCTTACAATTATTGCGACAAGATAAGCCGTTCCGGCAAACCTGTTTAAACTTTTGCCAAAGATGCAGCGCCTAAAAGCGCCGACGTATCCGGCGCTTTTGTTCTATATATGCGTATTCCGTTTAAAACGGAATACTTTGAAAACTCCGGTGCAAAAAAAGCGTAATCCGATGAAACCGACCCGCCGAAGACAATCGCGTGCGGATCGAACATATTGACGGCTTGACACACAAGTGCGCCGAGACGGCGGCCGTATTCTGCAAAACACTGCAGAGCGGCAGAATCGTTTTGTACCGCTTTTTCATGTATTTGCGCTCCGGAAATTTCCGTGCCGGAGAATTTTTTATACAAGTTCCCCAAAAAACGGCCGCCCAGATAACGGTCGACGATTTGGTCGTTTTCTGCAATCGTATCGCTTGTGCAGCCGATGGATACCGGTGAGCGCCAAATTTCGCCCGCTTGACCGCGTGCACCTTTAAAAAGTTTTCCGTTTATGATAATTCCCAACCCAATGCTCGTTCCGAGTGTAAAGCCGAGCAGCGTACTTTGCGCCGAATCGTTCAGCTGTGCGTATTCTCCCAAGACAAAGCAGGCCGCATCGTTTTCCAAAAAAAACGTTCGGCCCAAGTGCTGCGAAAGTTCTTTTGCGAGAGGATAATTCGGCATTGTAGGCAGATTTTCACACGGATCAAGGCACCCGTTTGTGATTGACGTGGGAACGCCCATGCCGATCGGCAGACCTTCTTTTCCCGTTTCCTTTTCCGCTTCCCGAATCAAAGATAACATATCGTTTACTATATCTGCGGGGAGGCGGTCGCGCTGTGTAGCGCAGCGGAAAATTCTGCTTTTAACGGCAGCGCCTTCAATGAGGGCACAGCGCATTTGCGTTCCGCCCAGGTCGAATCCCCAGGCGGCTGCATTTTTTTTGTCTACCACAAAACGGATTATATATCCAAAAAAGTATTTTGTAAAGGATTATATATCCAAAATTTGTAAAATATGGATATTTTATACTTGACAGCTCGAAAAAGACGGATATAATATCCTTGTAGATATTTATTAGACGAGACAAAAGGATAGCATAATGAAGCTGGGGCGTATAACTCTTAACGGAAATTATCTTTCAAAAAACGGAAAGCGGTTTATTCCTATAGGCGCGCATTGGGTTCCGGCAAAAGCCGGGTTGCAGTGGACAAAAGATTGGGATCCGGAAGATATAAAAAAAGATTTTATAAAAATGAAGGAACTCGGCTTTAATGTTGTCCGCTTTGACCTTTTTTGGGCGTGGTTCGAACCGCATCCGGGTTGTTATAATACACAGGCTTGCGCCCAGTTCGATTATTTAATAGAACTTGCTCATACATACGATATTTATCTTCATCCGACTTTTTTTATCGGAGGCGAAGTGGGGGAGGCTTTTTGGGATGTTCCGTGGCGACAAGGGCGACACCCCCATGAAGACCCGGAGATGCTGCGGCTCCAAACGAATCATGTCGCTTATTTTTCAAAAAAATACCGCGGCGAAACGGCAATTTTAGCATGGGATTTAACCGACGAGCCTCCGTTTTGGATCGTATGGGGAAAAACGACCGACGCAATGGCCGTAAACTGGACGCGCCTTTTAGGCTGGGCGATTCGCCGGCAGGATCCGGATACCTTGTTGTGCGTAGGGACCAGTATGGAGGATTTGGACCACGGTCCATTCCGTCCCGATATGATTGCCGAAGAAGCCGACTTTTTGTCCTCACATCCTTATCCCATTTATACATTAGACAGATTTGCCGATCCGCTGCTGTCGGAACGGAGCAGCTATTGCGGCAGCTTTCAAGCGGCTCTCTCGCGCGGTGCGGGGCGCCCGCTTATGATTCACGAATACGGTGCTTCCTCCGCCCAATATGACCCCGAGCGGATAGGTTTGTACGACCGCGTTCTTATGTATTCAGGTTTGGCAAACGGTGTTATGGGTTTTATGCCATGGTGCTTTACGGATGCGTCCCCCGAAACGTGCAAAAGACTCCCGTATTTGCGGGCGCCCCACGAAACGCAATTCGGTATTACCGCATGGGATCGCAAAGACCGCCCCGCCGGACGGGAAGTACGGAATTTTGCAAAAGTTCTTGCCGCTCTCGATTTGGAATCAGTCGAACCAAGAAAAGGCGATGCGGCTATTATCGTTCCGTTCGAGTGGGCAAAGGTTCACGGTGATTTGGGCGCCCTCGGTTTAAATGAATCCAATTCGATACCGTATACTTCAGTGCAGGATGTTCATCGCACGCCTGAAAGCGACTACGAAGAAAATCTATGGCTTACGGGTTCGCTGCTGTCGGCCTATATATTGGCAAAGCGTGCCGGCATGCAATCGGATATGCCGAGAGAACAACACGACTGGACCTCGTATCCCCTGGTTATATTACCGTCGCCCTTAACGGCGACGGACAGAAATCTTACACATCTTCATACGGATTTTTGGGAACGAGCCGAATCGTATGTAAAAAACGGCGGTGTTTTATACGCTTCGTTTTGTGCCGATGCAGCCATTCCCGAAATGGGAAAATTGTTCGGAGTCCGGCTTGCCGATCACGAGCCTGTTGAAAGCGTAAAAATTACGTTTTTACGCGACTTCGGCAACTTGAAAAAAGGGCAAACGCTTGCGTATAAAATTACGGAAAAACCGGAACACTGGCCGGTGACGGTTTGCCTTGAAGGCGGTACCGTTATTGCCGAGGATGAAAAAGGCCGTCCCGCTTTGGTTTTGAATCGGCTCGGAAAAGGGATGACGCTGATGTCTGCTTATCCTATAGAAAGCTATTTGGCGCAAACTCCTGCCGCATTTGAGAACCTTGAAAATCCCGAAACTTCGCATCTTATCTATGAAGCGTTGACGAAAGAAGCCGGCATAACCGTGAGCGCGCGTTCTTGCTGTCCGTCTGTGGAAATCGGTGTTCTCGGAAGCGGAAAACGCGGCTACCTTATTGCCGTAAACAGATCTTTTAATGAAAAAAACGTAAGGTTGGATATCGGATTCGAAATAAAAAACCTGTCGGTTGTCGGATCCGCTTCGGAACAAGGCACATTGACACATAAAGACGGTAAATGGTCTTTATCGATAAAAGGGTGGGACGGGATTGTTCTTGAATGGAATACCTGATTGGTTAAAAGGAGGTCGTAGTATGAAAAAGTTTTTTGCAGCGGCATTGACGGTATCGCTGTTACTGTGTGTCGCTGGCTGTTCGGGAGGGAACAAAAAAACAGACGGCAAAAAAACACTAACCGTTTGGGACTATTACGGTAAAGAAGTATCCCCCCTGGCGGTTCTTGTTGGAGAGTTCGAAAAAGAGAACCCTGATATTAAAGTTATGCGGCAGGACCTTGATTGGGATACCATGAATACAAAGCTGAATGTTATTTTATCGAGCAGCAATGTTCCCGACGTGGTTACCGCCGATTTAACATGGATGCCTGTTTACGGCTCTCTCAATGTTTTTGCCGATCTCAGGCAAATTTCCGGTAATTCGGTTAACGGCGAAACCTTTGAGAATACGTGGGCACCTTCGAATTTGGATGCTCTAACATACGGTGGTAAACTGATCGGCGCGCTGTATGATTTTGATGCGTATTGTCTTTACTACAGAAAAGATTTGCTTGATGCAAAAGGTCTTAAAGCGCCGAAAACATGGGATGATTTGGTTGCGGTCGGAAAAGCTATCGTACAAGGAGATAAATATAAATACGCCGCGCAATCGAATGCCTACCATATGGCACAGTTTATCTATGAAAATGACGGGCAAATCCTTAATAAGGATAATACTGCGGCGGCTTTTACCGCACCGGAAACGAAAGAAGCTTTTCAATTTTACAGCGACCTTGTAAACAAGGAAAAGGTGGCAATGCACTGGACTGACGGACACGGTGATCTTTTGCAGGGACTTAAAGACGAGCGGATCGCCATGTTTGCCGATGGGCCGTACAGAATGGCACAAATGAAGGAAATTGCACCGGAACAGTCCGGTAAGTGGGCTGTTGCACCGCACCCGATTTCGAAAAAAGCAGGCTCATATTTGGGCGGGACCGCCCTTGTGATTCCGGAAGGTTCAAAAAATAAAGAAGCCGCATGGAAATTTATTGAATTTCTTTTGAAACCGAAAAACGCAACTTTGGTGTATAAGCAAGCAAGTGCGGGGCCAGCCGTATTGTCGAGTTTGGATGATCCCGATTTTTTAGTTCCGGATCCGTACTTCAGCGACGAAGCGCCTTTGCCGCTTTTTAAAGATGCGCTCATACATGCGATTCCTTTCCCGCGAATTCGGGATTGGGATTCCGTGGATTTTGAAATCTCGGACGCGACGCTGCAAATACTCGGCGGTTACAAAACGGTTGATGAGGCCTTAAATACCGCTGCGGAAAAAGTGAACGCTATTTTACAAAAAGAATAAAAAGAAAAACGGGAGCAGCAGCGATGCGATTGGCATTATTAAAACATACAAAATACAGAATGTATATATTGGGCTATATTTTTATCGCACCGCTGCTTTTGTCCAGCATTATCTTTTTATTTGTTCCCATGATTATTTCTCTTTATTGGAGTTTTACCGATTTTAACGGAGTTTCAAAGCCTGCATTTGTCGGCTTAAAAAATTATGCGGCCTTGTTTTCGGACTCAGCGTTTTTGTGGGCACTCCGAAATACAACGGTTTACGTTTTTTTCGGAATGCTTATCGGACCGTTGTGCGGGCTTATTACGGCTTTATTTTTGAATACAAAGATACGCGGGCAAATGCTGTTCCGTACGGCTTATTTTTTGCCGGTTATGACATCGACAATTGTTGTCGCAATGATTTGGCGACTTTTGTATAATGAAAACGGTATTTTTAATTTTATTATTACCTGTTTGGACGGTCAACCCGTCGGCTGGCTTTCGAATCCTAAAATCGTTCTTTATTCGATAACATCTGCCAGTATTTGGCAAGGATTCGGTTTTGAAACCGTCGTTTTTTTAGCCGCGCTGCAAAATATTCCCCGCGAGCATTATGAAGCCGCTACTATTGACGGAGCGTCCGCTTTTACTCAATTCCGCGTAATCACGTTTCCGGCATTGCGTCCCGTTTTTTTCTTTGTCTATTGCGTAGGCCTTATCGGCAGCTTTCAGGTTTTCGATCTTCCGTATGCGCTTATGCAGTCGACTCCAAACCCGGGCATGTCTTATATAACACTGGTGTACATGTTGTTTTCAAAGTTCAGACGGCTGGAACTCGGGTACGCGTCCGCGATCGCGTACGTACTCTTTTGCATTCTTGTTTTGATATCATTTATCCAGTGGTATGTTGAACAAAGGGGAGAAAAAAATGACTAATAGAAATCCCTCTCGAGCCGTCTTTATTTTTCTTGTAACAACGTCCATTCTTATGGTTTTCCCGTTTTATTGGACGATTTCTTCTTCGTTAAAGCTCGAAAGCGGCATACTTGCTTCTCCTCCCCAGTGGTGGCCGAATCCGATTACATTTGCAAATTACACCAAGTTATTTTTGCATATACCGAATTTCGCTTTGTATTTTCTTAACAGCATCATCGTAACTTTGACGATTACTTTGAGCCAGGTTTTTTTATCGACTTTAGCCGGTTATGCTTTTGCAAAACTGAAGTTCCCGGGGCGAGATGTTATTTTCTTTACTATGCTGCTCGGAATGATGATTCCCCTTCAGGTGAACCTTATTCCGCTGTATAAAATTATGGATTTTTTCCATTGGCTCGACACCTATTGGGCGCTGATTGTTCCCAATGCGGTATCCATTTTTAACGTTTTTTTGATGCGTCAGTATATGCAGTCTTTACCGAACGATTTATTCGAGGCAGCAAGAATAGACGGTTGTCCCGAATTTTTTATTTTTTTTAAGATCGCTTTGCCTTTGTCATTGGCGGGAACAACAACTCTTATTATTTTTTCCGTTATGAATTCGTGGAACAGTTTTTTATGGCCGCGGATTGTAACGAATACCGAAGCCCTGTTTGTGCTTCCCGTCGGACTTTCACAAATACAGATGAAATCGACAATCAATCACGGAGAAATCTTAGCCGGCACGACGCTTACTGCATTGCCGCTCATTATTTTATTCATATTTATGCAAAAATATTTTATAGAAGGGATGACAGCCGGCGCTATTAAAGAGTAAAAAGCGGCACCGAGCTGTCACAAGATCTTGATTTACTGCAAAAATATCATTACTATTTTCCTTTATGAACGCGATACCCACAGCTTATTCCGGATACAATTTTTCTTTTGACGCGGCGGTCGTCGGCGCGGGGCATGCGGGGCTTGAAGCGGCGCTCGCCTTGGCGCGCCGCGGTTTTCAAACGATTGTCATAACCCAATCGATCGACGCGATTTGCCGGCTTTCGTGCAATCCGTCAATCGGCGGCATTTCCAAAGGCAATATTGTCCGCGAAATAGACGCGCTCGGCGGCGAAATGGCGCGCTTGGCGGACCAAACCATGATTCAGTTCCGGCTGCTCAACCGCAGCAAGGGACCGGCGGTTCAAGCGCCCCGCACGCAGGCGGACAAACAGCTGTATTCTTCCCTTGCACGCCGCGTCTTGGAGCGCGAGCCGAACCTGTATTTATTGCAGGATACGGTTGTAAAACTGGAAACGGTTGAAACGCCGCACAAACGCCGAAAGCTGCGCGCCCTTGTTACGCAGCGCGGAAGGCGCATTCCCGTGCGTACCGCCGTCCTTACGACGGGCACCTTTTTGGGCGGAAAAATCTTTATCGGCGATTACGACGAACCCTGCGGCCGCTTGGGCGAGACGGGGGCCTTCGGTTTAACCGATTCGCTTAAAAGTTCGGGCTTTACCGTCGGCCGCTTAAAAACGGGAACGCCACCGCGCCTTTTGCGTTCTTCCATCGATTTTTCGCGCTTGGAAATTCAATACGGCGACGATGAAGTTTTGCCCTTTTCGTTCGATACGGAAAGAATAGAGCGTCCCATGGTGCCCTGTTATCTTGCCTACACGAATGCCGAAACGCACCGCATTATCCGCGAAAACATCGGGCTTTCGCCGCTGTACAGCGGAAAAATAAACGGGATCGGGCCGCGCTATTGTCCGTCCATCGAAGATAAGGTAATGCGGTTCGCCGACCGTGAGCGCCACCAGCTTTTTGTCGAGCCGGAAGGCTTGGAAACGGACGAAATGTATTTGAACGGACTTTCGTCTTCGCTTCCCGAGTCGGTGCAGGACACATATTTGCGCACGATAGACGGTTTTGCTCATGCGATTATGACGCGTCCCGGCTATGCGGTCGAATACGATTTTATCGATCCGACGCAGTTGACCGCCGCACTCGAAACAAAACTCGTTGCCGGCCTTTTTACCGCAGGCCAAATAAACGGAACGTCCGGCTATGAAGAAGCGGCGGGGCAGGGACTCGTCGCCGGAATCAATGCGGGCAACTATGCGGCTTCTCACAAAAAAGTGTGCGGCGAACGCGTTGAAGGGCATCCCGACCGTATCGGCGATATTCCGCCCTACGAAAGCCTTGTGCTCCGCCGCGACGAAGCGTATATCGGCGTTTTAATCGACGATTTGGTAACGCTGGGAACCAAAGAGCCCTACCGCATGTTTACCGCGCGCGCCGAATACCGCTTAAAACTGCGCCACGATACGGCCGACGAGCGTTTGACCGAAAAAGGTTTTAAAGCCGGCCTTAAAACCGATGCGCAAATGGAAAAAGTAAACGAAAAAATACGCATGCGCAACGAGATTCTTGCATATTTGGAAAAACATCCGTCGTCGGCAGCACATCCGCTTGCCGAAAACGGTTTTGAACAAAGCGCATGGCAAAACGCATGCATCGATTACAAGTACAAGTACTATATAGAAAAACAGGATAGGCGCGTCGAAAAAATGCACCGTATGGAAGGCGCGCTTATTCCGGACGATTTCGATTACGCTTCGATTCCCGCCCTGTCGGCGGAAACGCGCCAAAAGCTTGAAAAAGTACGCCCGCGCACGCTGGGGCAAGCAGCCCGTATTTCCGGCATCCGCAATTCCGACCTTATGCTTTTAATGGTGTATTTGCGCTGACTTTTTGCTTCGTTTATCGCGCCCGCGTTATTTCAACAGTTTTTTCAGCAAGCCGAGCTTTTCGCCGTAGGGCGGGTAGCGCACGCTCACATCCGGCCGGATGCCGCGCGTGAGTACGGACTTTAAATGGCTGAAAGTGTCGAAACTGTATTTACCGTGGTAGCGCCCCATGCCGCTGTTGCCGACGCCGCCAAAGGGCATTTTCGAAGTCGCCAAGTGAATAATCGTGTCGTTTATGCAGCCGCCGCCGTAAGAAATGCGCTTAACGATAAAGTCGATGTTCTTTTTTGACGACGAGAAAAAATAGAGCGCAAGCGGACGCGGCCTTTCGATGACAAAGTCGCGCGCTTTTTCCAAATCGGTAAATTCAAGCACGGGCATAATCGGGCCGAAAATCTCTTCGCTCATAACGGGAGAATCGGCTTGCGGAGAATCCAAAATAACCGGCGCTATTTTACACAAACGCGCGTCTCGTTCCTTACCGCACACAAGCGTTCCGTTTGCGGGATTTTTCCCGTCCGACAGCGCATTCAAACGCTCGTAGTGGCGTTCGGTGATGATTTTCGCATAATCGGGACTGTTGACTGGATTTTCGCCGTAGTGGCGGGTAATCCAGTATTGCATGCGCTCGATAAGCTTTTGCTTTATATTTTTGTGCGCGAGGACGTAATCGGGACATACGCAGGTTTGCCCCGCGTTCAAATATTTTCCCCATACGATGCGGCGTGCCGCCAAATCGATATTCGCACTTTCATCGACAATGCAGGGACTTTTGCCGCCCAGTTCAAGGCTCACCGGTGTTAAATGCTTTGCCGCGCTTTCCATGACGAGCCGTCCGACCGTCGTTCCGCCGGTGAAAAAGATATAATCGAAACGTTTTTCGAGCAAGTCGGCGTTTGCTTCGCGCCCGCCTTCAATAACCGCAACATATTTTTCCGGATATATCGAACGGATGATTTTTCGTATGACTTTTGACGTTTCGGGAGAATAGTTTGAAGGCTTTAAAACAACGCAATTTCCGGCTGCGAGGGCGCCCGCAAGCGGATCGAGGGCAAGCTGGAAGGGATAATTCCACGGCGACATGATGAGCACGCAGCCGTACGGTTCGGCATGCACGGTTCCCCTTGCGGGAAAAAGCGTAAGGGGCATCGACATGCGTTTGGGCTTTGCCCACTTTGAAAGGTGTGCAATCAAATAGCGGATTTCTTCAAGCACAATACCGATTTCCGTTTCGTAAGTTTCGAACGGAGATTTATTCAAGTCCGCGTGCAGGGCATCGAAAATCGCCTGCTGATTGTCGGTTACGGCCTGGTACAGCTTTTTTAATTGGGCTTTGCGAAACGCAATGCCGAGCGTTTCTCCGCCGTTAAAGTACGCTTTTTGCGCGTTGAGCAGTTCCGAAGTATTATTCATACAAAGAGCATACCCCCGCACTCAAACAAAGTCAAGAGCAATCGAATATCGGACTTTTGCGGGATCTTACTCCGCGCGCAGTTTGAAAATCACCTTTTTTACTTTTTCGGGGCGCGAGAACGGCAAGCCCGGTCGGTGCGCTTCTCCTGCAAAAAAGACGACAAAAAATGTTTCCGATGCGGTTAAGGTTACGAGGTCTTTTCCGGCGGAAAAAGAGATATCTTTTTGGGCGTCGTATTCGCCGAAGGGGTCGCACTCGGCGTCGGTCGAAAAGCCCATTTTTTCGCTCCCTTTAAGCATAACCTGCACGTCCGTGGCGAAGCGGTGTTTTTCGTAGGGCTGACTTTCGCTCGTTTCGTATTCGGTAATATTGTAGCGGCAGTGCGCGTCGTTTGTCGCGTACGAACCGACGGGCTTCGACGCAAGATTCTCCTCTTTTAAGCAGCGTATAACTTCTTCAAGTCCGGGAATCGAATCAACATATTTCGGAAGATTTTCCAGCGTATCAAAAATCATAACTTCTCCTTCTGAGTTATTTTTTTAACAATGCCGCAAAGGGATTGTAGGTCATGCCGTCGTCGTTGCCGTGGCCCGAATACGAGTTTTCGCGGCGTGAAGACTCGCGCGGTGCCGGATGTCCGTTTGCGTTCCGCACAACTCTGACGGCGGCCCGTTTTGTACCGGAAGAAAAAGACGAGCCGGAAGCCCTCGCGCCTGCGGCCGCATTTTCGCCGGCAGGGGAACCTTTGGCATTTTGCGCCGCCGAATGCAGCACGGGCGAGCTTTTTAAAGACAGGCTGATGCGGCGCCGATCCGTGTCGAGGCCGATAATCGTGCATTCTTTTATGTCGCCGACGCGCACAACTTCCATCGGGTCGGATACATACGAATCGCTTAATTCGGAAATATGCAAAAGCGCCGTTTCTTTAATGCCGAGGTCTACAAAGGCGCCGAAGTCTACGACGTTTTTTATCTTGCCCGTTACCTTCATGCCTTCTTTTAAATCTTCAAAGCAGACGACGCCCTTTTGCATAATGGGTTTCGGGTAGCCGTCGCGCGGATCGCGGTTCGGCTTTTTCAATTCATCAACGATATCCTGCACTGTTTGTTCGCCCAGCCCGTAGGTATCCTGTAAATTCTTTTTTACATCGGCCGTTACGTTTTCGTTTCGTCGGATTAAATCGAAGATAATGCGCGCTCCTTCGTAGTTTTCCGGATGCACCCACGTATTGTCCAAGGGTTCCGTGCTTTCGGGGATTTTTAAAAAGCCCGCGCACTGCTCGTAGGCTTTCGGTCCCAAGCCCGATACGTTTTGCAGTTCGCTTCGGCTGGTGATTTTTCCCTTTTCTTCGCGGTAGGCGACAATGCGTTTTGCAACCGATGCGCTTATGCCCGACACGTATTTTAAAAGAGAAGCGGACGCCGTATTCAAATTGACGCCGACGTTGTTTACGACCGAACCGACGACCTCATCGAGCATGTTCGATAATTTTTTTTGATTTAGATCGTGCTGATACAAGCCGACGCCGATCGATTTGGGGTCGATTTTTACGAGTTCCGCGAGCGGATCCTGCAGCCGCCGCCCGATCGAAATGGCGCCGCGGATCGTTAAATCCAAGTCGGGAAATTCTTCACGGGCGGTATCGCTTGCCGAATATACCGAAGCGCCGTCTTCGTCAACGACCGTGTATAAAACGTCGGGAAAATTTTCCGTGAGAACCTTTGAAACGATTTCCTGCACTTCTTTTGTGCCCGTTCCGTTCCCGACGGCGACAAGCTGAACGCCGTAATCTTTAACGGCTTTGCGCAAGGCTGCATAGGCTTCATCGGCCTTGTGCTGATAAATGACAAAGTTGCCCAAGTATTTGCCCGTTTCGTCGAGGGCGGCGCACTTGGTTCCCGTGCGTATGCCCGGATCGACGCCCAAAACGCGCGTACCCTTTATGGGCTGAGTCATTAAAAGATTTTTTAAGTTTTCGCTGAATATGCCTATGCCGTGATCGTCCGCTTCGTCGCTTTGGTTGCCGCGTATTTCGCGCACGACGGCGGGCGATAAGAGGCGCGCAAGGCCGTCTTCAATCGCCTGGGCGTGATAGGTGTTATGGATCGTTGTACGCCTTTTTAAGAGGTCGGACGCCCCGTCGATATCCACATCGACCGTTACTTCGAGCACGCCTTCCCGCTCGCCGCGGTTTACCGCCAAAATGCGGTGCGGCTTTATTTGATTGAGCGGCTCGGAATAATCCCAATACATTTGATACACCGACGTTTTTTTCGCTTCGTCGTCGCCGATTCCTTTTACGCGTATTGTGCCGCTTTTTAAGTAAAAGTCGAGCACGGCCGCACGGTTGCTTCCGTCCTGCGCCGTACGCTCCGCAATAATGTCCTGCGCTCCCGCAAGGGCGGCTTGAACGTCCGGCACGCGAAGCTCTTCGTTTTCCGCATCGGTGTTTACGAATTCTTCGGCTTTTTTTTCGATTGCCTCTTCGTCGAGTTGCGTCATCGCTTCGGCCAAGGGTTCAAGTCCGCGCTCGGCGGCGAGCATGCCGCGCGTTTTCTTTTTCTTTTTGAAAGGCGCCCATAGATCTTCAAGTTCGGTGAGCGTTTTTGCCGCAGTTACCGCTTCGTATAAAAAGTCGGTCAGTTTTCCCTGGGCAAAAATGCCGCGGATAATTTCGATGCGGCGGTTTTCCAAATTCATGCGGCTTTTAAAAAGATGGTCGCAGTCGCGCACTTGCACTTCGTCCAAAGAGCCGTGTTTTTCTTTGCGGTAGCGCGAAATAAAAGGCACAGTACAGCCTTCGTTTATAAGCGAAACGACCGCCTGCACTTGCTGCGGCCGTATGTTCAATTCGTCGGCGACGTGTTTTGTAACGGCGTCTTCGTTTGCCGAAAGAGAGTCGATAAATTCCTGCGTAAATTCCATAGAGCGCTATTTTACGGCAAACGCCTGAAAATGTAAATGCCGCGCAGGTATGCCTACTGGGGTTTTATTTGTATTTGTAAAAACCTTCACCCGCGTTTATGCCCGTTTTGCCTTGGTCGATGTAACCTTTGAGGATTTTCGCGATGCGGCCGTGGAGCGAAGCCGGGTCGGAGGCGTCGGGGCGGTTCATCGTAATGTTGTACGCCGTTTCCAAACCGACGATGTCGAGGATTTGGAAGGGGCCGAGCGGGCTTCCCGTACCGAGCTTCCATGCCAAGTCGATGGTTTTTGCGTCTCCGACTTCGTTTGCGAGCAGTGCTTCGCCGGCCGTTAAAAACGGTATGAGCATGGAATTGAGAAGATAACCGGGCTGCTCTTTTAAAACTTTGAGCGGTATCATGCCGATGTCTTTGGCGAATTCGACGACTTTTTCGAATGCGGCAGGATCGGTTCCGTCGTGTCCCATGATTTCGGTCATGTTGTTGCGCCAGATATTGTTTGCAAAGTGAATGGCCAAATAGCGTTTCGGGTTTTTGACGTGATCGCGGAACATGCTCGGCACCATCGAAGAGGAGTTTGTCGCGACGATGGTTTTGTCTTCAAGGACGGCCGAAAGCGCGTCGTAAAAGTCTTTTTTCGCTTGAGGATTTTCGGCCATGCTTTCGATGACGATGTCGGCGTCCTTGGCCGCGGCGGTAAGGTCGGTTGTGAGTTTGAGGTTTTTATATGCCGCTTCGGTTTTTGCTTCGAGTTCGGCGATTTTTTCGGCGCTTATGTGTTCGGGATCATCGATAAGGCCGCGGGGGAAAGCTGCGCCCTTTGTGCCGAGCTTTGTTTTTATGTCTTTAAATTCGGCAAGATAGATATTGTGCAGCCGATCGATTTTCGGCTGAGAACGGCCGATAGATGCGTCGGAACGCAGCCATATCGTAACATCGAATCCCTTGTATGCCGCTTGAAATGCGATTTGGCTTCCCAAAACGCCGCCGCCCGCTACAACAACCTTTTTAATGCTCATGTTTTTCTCCTTACAATAGGTTTTACATTTTCCGGCGATTGTCGGTTTTAACGGATTCAGCATAGCACTCGGAGCAGTCAGTGTCAATCATTTTTTATACATAAAATTTTATATTTTATGATTTTCTCTTGAAGTTCTGGCCCGGATTGGAGCGGGGCGAATGCCGTCGGCGCGGGCCGGCTCGATTGCGAATCCCGCGTGTGAGGCTCCGGCTGCCCTGCGCCGACCGGCCGTGAGGGCAAGCCGCGGAAAGCCGGTTGGGGCAAGGTTTTCCGCCGAATTCCCTGCATTTTCGTTGCCCCGAGGGCATACTCTGCGTGCGCCTTGTGCAAACGAAGCGTTGCTGGTAGTATGGGGCTATGGGTATTTCGCTGTATTCGCTGGGAGCCGCGCAAGAGGTTACCGGTTCGAAGCATATTTTTGAAATCGACGGACGCGCGTTTATGGTCGATTGCGGGGCTTTTCAGGGCAAGCGCAAAGAGGCCGATGCGAAAAACCGCAACTTTCAAGTTCCGGCGGACAGAATCGAAGCCGTTATTTTAACGCACGCGCATCTCGATCATTGCGGGCTTTTACCGCTGTTGGTAAAAAAAGGTTTTAACGGAAACATTTATTCGACGCCGGCTACGCGCGATTTGGCGAGCCTTATTATGATGGACAGTGCACGCATTCAAGCGCGGGATGCCGACTATTTGCGCAAGCAGGCGCAAAAGAAAAAAGAGCGCTTTACGTGGCAGCCCTTGTTCGGTGAAAAGGATGTGGTGCGCGCGGCGGATCAGTTTGTCGCGCTTTCGTACCGGCGCAAAATGCATATTGCGAGCGACGTTCGGCTTGAGTTTTTTGACGCGGGGCATATTTTGGGCTCGGCGATGGCGGTCGTTACAATTACGCGCAAAAGCGGAGACGCGCTTTACAAAGGCGGGGCGGAAGACGGGGAAATCCGCATTGCGTACACGGGGGACTTGGGGCGCAAAAACAAGGCGATTATACGCGACCCGGACACGGACATTCCCGCAGTCGATTATCTTTTTTTGGAAAGCACCTACGGTAACCGCCGGCACGAGGATTCGGATACGGCGATGGACGAATTGGAACAGGTTGTGCGCAGGGCGGTCGCCTTGAAGGGCAAGGTGATTATTCCGGCCTTTGCGATAGAGCGCACGCAGGAGCTGGTCTATTATCTTCATTTGCTCGTCGATAAAAAACGCATTCCCGAAGTGCCGATTTACGTCGATTCCCCGATGGCGACGAGTGCGACCGGGATTTTTCAGATTCATCCGGAATGTTACGATTCGCAAACCTTTGAAGCGTTTTTAACGCACCACAAAAATCCGTTTGGCTTTAATGCGCTGTCGTTTATTGCAAGCGTGGAAGAATCGAAGGCATTGAATAAAAAAAAGGGGCCGATGATTATTATCAGCGCCGACGGTATGTGCGAATCGGGGCGGATTGTGCACCATGTGGCGAACAATATTTCGCAGCCGGAAAATACGATTTTAATTGTCGGCTACATGGCCGAAAATACGCTGGGCAGACGCATTGCCGACGGTCAAAAAGAGGTGCGGATTATGGGCGATTTTTATAAAGTGAACGCCGAGGTGCGCCGCATAAACGCCTTCAGCGCCCACGCCGATTACGCCGAATGCGCCCAATGGCTGGACAGTATCGATACGTCGCGCCTTAAAAAGATTTTTTTGGTGCACGGTGAAAAAGGCGTTCAGGAATCGTTTGCATCGTATTTGAACGGTAAGGGCTACAAAGACGTGGAAATAGTCAAATACGGAAAAACGTACAACATATAGTGCCCTTCAATTGACAAAAGGCGCGGCAAGGCATATGCTGGCCGTATAAAGCTGAAGGTTTTAATGGAGAAACCTATGAGTGAGAACAATTCGGAAAATAAATTCAGTTTAAAGGGCGGATTTGCCGCGGCGTCAAAAGAGGCGACCGCTTTTAAAAAATTCATTTCGCGAGGCAATGTCGTCGATATGGCGGTCGGTGTTATAATCGGCGGTGCGTTCGGCAAAATCATTTCGAGCCTGGTCAACGACGTTATTATGCCGGTAATCGGGTTATTGATCGGCGGTATCGACTTTACGAATTTAAGCGTAAAGATCGGCGAGGCGGTTATTGCATACGGCAAGTTTATTCAAACCGTGGTCGATTTTTTAATCGTCGCAATTTGTATTTTTGCCGTCGTCAGACTCTTCGAGCGCTTTAAGAAAAAAGAAGAAAAGACGGAAGCGCCGCCTGCAAAGAGCGCCGACGTGGTTCTTTTGGAAGAAATCCGCGATATTTTAAAAAGTAAAAACTGAACCGGACTGCGGTTCGCGCATTCTGCTGCCTGTAGCAGGCGGCGGAACAGACTACACAATCGTTTTAATCTTTTCAAATAAAGCGCACGCGAAGCGTTCCTGACTTTGCTCGTCGAAGTGCATAAAATCGACTGTGTTTACCGAAGCCGATTCGTTTGCGTCTAAATGGTACAGGTTGAGTTCGGCGGCGAGTTTCTTATAATAATCGTTCAGCAGCATCGATTTTTCGCTGCACTCTTTTCCCATTACGCAGCCTTCTTCGGTTCCATAGATTCGCGGATCGATGTTTATGGGTGTAATGATAAGAATCTTTTTGACATCTAAAAAGCGCGCCTGCAGCACAAGGCGGCGCAAGCCTTCCATAATATTCCGTGCCGTTGCGCCGAAATATCCTTTGCAGTCGTTTGTGCCGAGCATGACGACAAAAAGATCCAACGGACTGTGACTTTTTATAATGGGTTCGAGCGTACTCACGCCGTTCAAACCGTATGTCAGCGGGTCGTCGAATGACGTCGTTCTGCCGCACAAGCCTTCGTCGATAACCCTGTAACCTTTTCCTAAAAATTCGGCTACACGGGTTGTCCAGCGAATCTCGTAGGCAAAGCGGCCTCCCGAAACGGCATTATAGCCCCATGTGTTTGAATCGCCGTAACAAAGAACGGTTTTCATATTTATCCTTTTACGGCGCCCATTGCGAGTCCGTTTACAAAGTCTTTTTGAACGGCCAGCGTTAATATTATGACCGGCAGCAAACATAAAACAGCGGTAGCCGCCATAGGCCCCCAAGCCAGCCCCCTATCCGTAATAAATCCTGCAATAATAACCGGCAGCGTTTTAGCTCTTTTAATCGATAAGATAACTGCGAATAAAAATTCGTTCCATGTTGCAACAAAGGTTAAAATCGCACTGGCGATTAAACCCGGCTTTGTGATCGGCAAAACAATCATAAAAAAACGGCCGGTAAAAGAACAGCCGTCCAAAACGGCACTTTCTTCCAGCGAGTAAGGTATTTGCTCCAAAAACCCCATCATAAGCCAAATAACCAAGGGCAGATTGAAACTGGTGTTCATAATAATCAATGCCATCGGCGTATCCATTAAACGAAGCTTTCTCATGATAAGATAAACGGGAATTGCGGTTGCAATGGCAGGATACATTTTTTGAATAAGAAACCATACTCCGAAGGCATTTTTTGCTCTCCTTTGTATCGGCCCACGAACAAGAGCAAAGGCCGCCATACTTCCGACAAGGATCACAAACAGAGTAGTAACAATACCGATGAGCATGCTGTTAAAAAAATAAACGGAAATTTTATCGCGGGTAAAGATTTCGGTAAAGCTATTCAGAGTGTATCTGAGAGGAAGTAAGATCGGCGGGAATGCAAGATAATCCTGTTCCAGTTTAAAAGCGCTTATGATAAGCCAGTATAGAGGAAAACTCACTATTAGTAAACTTGCAACAATAATAACATACTTTGTTGTCGCCCCTAAAAAATTCGATAATATATATTCGGATGAAGTATAATCTTTTTTCGTTTTCATAAATTTTCCTGTTCTTTTCTGCGCCATTTTAAAAATATAACACTGCAGAATGTCATAACAATAACAAACATGATGGCTAATGAAGCGGCATAACCGGCATCAAAATATCTAAGCCCCTGCTTATAGATATAATTCGGGAGCATTTCCGTCGCACTACCCGGGCCTCCGCCGGTCATAACATATACCGTATCGAAAACTTTAAAAGCGTCTATAAACCGTATCATTAGAACAATAACCAATACGGGCTTTATCAGCGGTAAAACAATTTTTCCGAATATTTGAAAGGACGATGCGCCGTCAACGATGGCCGCCTGTAAAACTTCTTCGGACAGATTCTTTAGTGCGGCGGCAACAATAACGGTAACCCAAGGCGTCAGCTGCCAAATGTTTACGAAAATAACGCTTGCCATTGCGGTTTTCGAATTGCTTAAAAAGCTGATGCTGTCAAAACCGAGTATATTGATAAAATAATTTATTACACCTGTAGAAGCATCGAGCATCATACGCCATAACGTACCGATTGCGACGGGTGCCATAATCATCGGAACGACGAATACGGATGTTGCGGCTTTAGCCCAATTTTTGTTCGAACAAAATACCATGGCGACAATAATTCCCAATAACGTTTCGCATAAAACGGAAATAACCGCAAACAATAATGTGTTCAGAGTGGAAATCGCCAACAATTTATCGGTAAAGAGTTTTAAATAATTCTCCAATCCGACAAAAAGTATCTTCTGATTCGGAAGGTTTATTTTTAACCGAAAAAAGCTCAGATACAGTGAGTGGGCAAGGGGAAATAAAGCCGTTATTGCCAGAAAAATCAAGGCAGGCATTAAAAACAGCCATGCCGACAGTTTGTCATTATTTCTCATATTTTAGATACCTGGAGGGCTTGCAGCGTTTCCGTGCAAGCCCTAAAACGGGTTAGCGATTATAATTCTTGATTCCCTTTTCGGGAGGCGAATTCTTTAATGCGGTTTTAAGACCTTCTTCCATTGTTTTAATTGTTTTTTCAAGATCCGCCTGATCCGATAAATATGCGGAAATCGCGGTGTTTAAAGCAGTGTCGGCTTCAACGGATGCGGCGATTCTCCACCACATATTTGCCGTATCTAAAGCTTTTCGAAGCGGATACAGAGAAGAATTCTTTATGGAAGGTTGTTCCCAAAAAGCTTTGCGGGGGCTGAAAATTCTGAAGTCATCATAAAATTTTTGCTGTTTTTCGGCACTGGTGTACATTTTAATCCATTCCCAGGCCAGCTCTTTATTTTTTGAAGACTTAGGTATTGCCAAATCCCACGCGCTCAACAAAGTTACGCCGGTTTTTTCGTGCGGAATGACGGACAGAGCCCACTTTCCGACAATTTTCGATTTTGCAGGATTGTCGGCATTTTGTGTGATACCGAGAGTAGGCCATGTTTCGCATACTGCGGCTTTTCCGTCTAAAAAGGCTTTACTCGATTCTTCAATGCCCCATGTTAAATTTGCAGGGTGCATAGCTTTTTTGTTCATCTCGTACAAGTGCGTTAAAGCTTTACGAGCTTCGGGAGAATTAATGGTAACATTCCAGTTTTCATCGGCCCATGCGCCACCCATCGACCATAAAATATAATCGAAAACGCCGCCAAGCTGTCCGGGTGCTTCGCTGATCGTTGCCCCGTACATACCGTTTTTCGTTAATTCGATTGCTTTTTTGCGATACGCGTCCCATGTATCGGGAATACCGTTGGGAAACAGATCCGTACGGTAGGCGAAAACCTGCGGCGTATTGGCATTGGGAATACCGATAACCGTATTTTGCCATTTTCCGCAGTTATTGAAGACGTTTTCGATCCAGACGCTCATGTCATAGTTATCTTTTTTGATAAACGGAGCCAAGTCGGTTAAAAACGGGAAAAACTCTCCGTCCCACTGGCTGGCCACATCTACAACATCGTATGCGCTTGTTGCTCCGCTTGTTAAGTCCAACAACGCTTTCTCGTGCAAAGTTACATACGGAAAATCGACGACATCCACTTTTGCGCCGGTTAACTCTTCAAATTCTTTAGCCATTTGGCGTGCAGCATCGGCATATACGCTCGACATATATAAAACCGTTAAGGTTTTACCTGCATAGGGCTTTGCTGACCCGGAAGCATCTTTTGCACCTCCGGCCATTGCCAAACTTACCGATAAGACTAAAGCTGTTAAAACAAATGCAACCCTTTTCATAACACCTCCATAACAATAAATATATATCGAGTTTTTTGTGTTGTCTATTCAAAAAAGACTTTACATTTTATAAAAAATACTCATATAATTTTGCCATGAAAGCCAATTATCACACATATGAAGGAAGCCCCTTATATTCATTCGTAAATGTGGATACCTTGTATACGGTGCATTATTTTGAAAATTTTAGAGATTATGCATTTGAAGCCGAACGCCATGATTTTTGGGAATTGGCGTATTTGGATTCGGGAGAACTTAGTGCGGAAATCGAAACAAGCGGAAATTATATTACGCTGGAACACGGACAGTTTATTTTAATACCGCCGAATATCGATCATAATTTTATAAGCGGCAAAGAAAATTACAGTTTGTTTGTCATATCTTTTGCGTCAAAAAGTAAATCTTTGGAAATTTTAAAAACAAAACCGGTATATTCGGCCTCACATAATCAGCGATATATAATCGGACGAATTCTTTATGAAGCACGTAAAAATTTTAAATCGCCGTTAAGCACTTTAAGTTTTTCACGAATAGAATTAAAAGAAGAAGGCGAAAAATATACTTTTTGTATCATAAAAAAATTAGTTGAACTCTTGTTGTTGGAACTTTTATGTAACTACACGCAGGCTCCTTTTCATATCGTTTTCAAAAAAAATCTCAGTATTTATTCTGTCGATACGGCAAAAATTATTCATTATTTACAAAACAACATATACAGAAAGGTAAAGCTTATGGAAACGGCCGCGCTTATCAATAAAAGCGTAAGCCAAACACAAAAGAACTTTACTAAAGAAGTCGGAAAAAGTATTATGCGGTATTTTGCGGAAATAAGAATAGAAGAAGCAAAATTTCTACTGAGAAGTACCGATTTTACCCTTGCTGAAATAGCCGATAAATTAAATTATAATTCCGTATTTCATTTATCATCTGGTTTTAAAAAGATTGCGGGAATACCGCCTTCGCAATATATAAAATCCCTGCAAGGAATGATCGATTCGTCACAGTGATTTTTTGTTTGTCGAATAACGCCTTTTTATGATATACTGACTTTATGAAAAAGTCGAAAAATGCTGCGGTTACGGTAATCGTGATCGCAGTCCTCGCCGCTTTAAGCGCGCTCTATGCACACTTCAGTTTAAAGACGAATACGGTTCGGGTCGTGTTTTACGATTTGAACGAAACCGAAGTCGCCGCGATTTCTTCGTGGCTGGACGAAAACGGCGTCGATTATAACAAAAACGTTTTCGATGCTTCAAAACCGCTGAGCGATTTAATCTCCGGCTCATCGCAGTACGATATGCTTTTTATCTGCGACGGAGCGAATATGGATTCTATGCAGCCGATTGTGCGCAATGCGGAAACCGCAGCCTTGCAGATTTTGCCGCTTCCCGTCCGCATTGCCGTGCAAACCGACAGACGCTTAATCGGTACGCCCGTTTTAATCGATCCGTTCGCTCTTTTGTGCCGCAAAGATTCTTTTGCGCGTTTGCACATGTCCGAGCCGCTGTCGTTCGAGCAGCTTGAAAACGCGGCCGCCCGCCGCCTCTTACTTTCCGAAAGGGAAAAGGGTACGTCACCGGCACCCTTTGTGTGTGCGGGCGGAAACGACGATCATTTAATACGTTTTTTTTCGTCCGTGCTTGAAGCCGCCGAAGGTGCCGACGCGCTCGAAGAAGCCGTTGCACTGTTGGACGGACAAGCCGATTTTTCCGCTTTTTTTTCATTTGAACCGGTGAATGCCGCGGTCGAGCGTCTTGCGGATTGGCAAAAACGCGGATTTTTGTCTTCAAAATGGCTTGAACTGACGAGTAGGGAAACGGCGGCCGCGATGGAAGCGTCTTCCGCGCTGATTGTTTTTGCGCCGTGGTCTTTTTACGGCACTTTGAACGAAAAAACCGCCGACGATTATACTTTGTGGTATATGCCCGGCAAAACGGCTTTGCCGAAGCGCGCCGCGGTTGTCCGGACGGTTGCGGCGCTGCAATTTTCGGTTCCCAAATCGGCCTTGCAAAGCGCGGCGCAAGCGCGCAAAAAATTGGATTCGGTGCGCGCTCTTATACGCGAATCGGTATCGTCAATTTCGCAGACAAAACTTGCGCAAAGCGCAATGCTGGTGCCCGTCAATCCGAATGCCGAAAGTTCTTTGCCCGCCGTCCTTGCTCTTTCATATGTCTGCGCCGCCGACGCCATGGTTCCCGATGCGGCTCAAGCCGCGCTTACGACAAAGGACCGGCGTGCCGCATTTGCGCAGGAGATCAGAAAACGCATACGGGCGGCCGCAGCGCGGTAAGGATAACGAGGGAATCAGTTTTTCAAAAAGTCAAGGGCTTTTTCCTGCGCGGCTATGACCTTGTCGCACCATGCGTCGAATTCGGGGTCGAGGCGCTGCAGCTCGGGGTGTTTTAAAATATGATGTATCGTTTCGCGCACGCCGTCTTCGAAGCGGATTTGCGAGCAAAAACCGTTTGTCAAGCGCTTGAGTTTTGCATTGTCGAAAACAACCGAATGCGCTTTGTCGCCGAGCAAGGTGCCGTTAAAATCGTACGCGCCCTTTTGCGTCACTGCGAGTGCGCCCGCTTCGGTTAAAAAATCGGAAGAAATGTGAACCGCACGTAAGGGGACGCCGGCCGCGCCGGCAATAAAGCCGTATATTTGATTCCATGTAAGGCTTTCATCGCCCGTAATCTGCACGGTCTCTCCTACGGCGCGAGCGTTGCACACCAGGGCGCACAGTGCGCGGGCAAAGTCCCTGCTGTGCGTCATCGTCCACAAAGAGGTACCGTCGCCGTGAATGATGACGCTTTTACCGTCGAGCATGCGGCGCACGACTTGCCAGCTGCCTTCTTTTCCGTGCAGGCCCAGCGGAACGGAACGTTCACAATAGGTATGGCTCGGACGGATAATCGTAACGGGAAAACCCTCGCTGCGAAAAGCTTCCGTGAGCAGGTTTTCGCAGGCGATTTTGTCGCGTGAATACCGCCAAAAAGGATTTGCGAGCGGCGTGCTTTCCGTTATGCGGTAATCGTTTAGCGGTTTACAGTAGGCCGAAGCCGAGCTTATAAAAATGTATTGCTTTGTTTTTTCCGAAAACACGCGTTTATCGCGTGCGGCGTCTTCTTGTGTGAATGCGATAAAATCGATAACCGCATCGAAGCGTTCGTCTTTTTTAAGCAAATCGGCAACGAGGGCGTTCATACGCGCTTCGTCTTTGCAGTCGGCTTGTATATAAACGGGCTTTTTTACGGGGAGGTTTAAAAGAGCGGCCTCACGTTCGCAGGCGGTGTCGATTTCGGCATTTTTATTGCCTCGATTTACGACAAATACGTCCGCCTGCGACGTCAGGGCTAAACGGGCGGTAAGGGCCGTGCTTATGGTGCCGCTTCCGCCCATGATAAGAATTTTCACAACGAGGCCAAATAGCGGTTTATGCTTGCCGCCGCTTTGCGGCCTTCACCCATCGCGAGGATGACGGTTGCCGCTCCCAATACGATATCTCCCCCGGCCCATACGGCAGGATAAGACGTTTTGCCTTCTTCGTCCGTTTTTATGTGGCCTTTGTCGTCGGCTTCAAGACCGGGCGTCGTTTTTTCCATGAGCGGGTTCGAACCGTTGCCCAAAGCGACAATCAGCGCGTCGCAGGGAATTTCATGCTCGCTTCCCTTTATGGCGACGGGGCTCCGTCTTCCCGATGCGTCCGGCTCGCCCAGTTCGTAAGAGAGCAAACGCAAGGCCTTTATGCGGCCTTCTTCGTCGCCGAGAGCTTCGACGGGATTTTCCAAAAAGCGGAAAATAACGCCTTCTTCTTCGGCGTGGGCGACTTCTTCGCGGCGGGCGGGCATTTCGTTCCGCGTGCGCCGGTAAATAATCGACACCTTTTCGGCACCGAGCCTAAGCGCCATGCGCGCCGCATCCATTGCAACGTTTCCGCCGCCGGCAACGCACACTTGTTTTGCTTCGTACAGGGGCGTGTCCGCATGGGCGGTGTCATAGGCTTTCATAAGGTTCGCACGCGTAAGATATTCGTTCGCGCTGAATACGCCGATGAGGTTTTCGCCGGGAATATTCATGAATTTGGGCAAGCCCGCTCCGGTTCCGACAAAGGCGGCGTCAAAGCCCTGTTCTTTTAAAAGCTGGGGTAGAGTTCCCGTGCGTCCGACCAAAAAGTTCGTGCGGAATTCCACACCCATTTTTTCGAGCATGGCGACTTCCGCAGCGACGATGGATTTGGGCAAACGGAATTCGGGAATACCGTAAACCATAACGCCGCCTTCTTTATGGAAGGCTTCAAAAACGGTAACACTGTGTCCCGCGCGGCGCACGTCGGCCGCAACGGTTAATCCGGCAGGTCCGGAACCGACCACGGCGACTTTTTTGCCCGTATCGGCAGACGGCGCGGGCGGCGTTTGCAAATTGTTTTCCCGCTCAAAGTCGGCGACAAAACGCTCCAAACGGCCGATTGAAACCGAGCGCTCAACGTCTTTAAAAATCTTTCCGACCGTGCACTGCGCCTGGCACTGCTTTTCCTGCGGGCATACCCGTCCGCATATTGCCGGCAGCAGGTTTGTCGTTTTTATAATGTCGACGGCTTTTTTAAACTCGCCTTTTGCCGTTTCGGCCAAAAACTGGGGTATCGGAACGGCAACCGGGCAGCCGGCCACGCAGGGTTGGTTTTTGCACTGCAGACAGCGGTTTGCTTCGATTATCGCCTGTTCTTTGGTGTAGCCGAGCGCGACTTCTTCCATTTGCTTTGCGCGTTCATGCGGTTCGCGGCAGGGCATTTCCTGTTGGGGCAGCGTATTTCTGTCTTTTGCGGTCAAAGGCGCCGCCTTCAGTTTTTCTTCCAAAACCGAGTATTCTTTTTCGGCGTTTTGCTGTAATGTTTTTGCGTCTACGTATGCGCTCATGCGTTGCCTCCTTTCGTGCCTGCCGCAGCTTCCAGTTTGCATTTGTGGAGTTGTTCAAGCTCTTGAGGTTTGAAGGCTTTCATGCGGAGCATCATATTGTCCCAATCGACTAAGTGACCGTCGAATTCGGGGCCGTCTACGCAAACGAATTTCGTTTCGTTGCCGATGTGAACGCGGCAGCCGCCGCACATGCCGGTTCCGTCAATCATAATGGTGTTCAGCGAAACCGTTATCGGCACGTTGAATTCTTTTGCCGTAAACGAGCAAAATTTCATCATAATAGGCGGCCCGATTGCAACAACTTCAGCAGGCTTGGGTTCTTTCGAGCACAGCATTTTCAGCGGTTCGGTTACCAGTCCCTTGGTACCGGCGCTTCCGTCGTCGGTCATAAGATACAGTTCGTCGGCAAGCGCGCGCATTTCGTCTTCAAAAATAATTAAATCTTTTGTGCGCGCGCCCATAATTACGATAACGTGATTTCCTATCGCTTTGTGCGCCTGTACTATCGGGTGAAGCGGCGCGACTCCTATACCGCCGCCGACGCAGACAACCGTCCCTTTTTTCTCGATATGCGTCGGGTTCCCGAGCGGGCCCAATACGGCGCCGATTTTGTCGCCCGTATTAAAGCGGGACAGTTTCATTGTGGAAGCTCCCACCGTTTGAAAAACGATGACAATCCACCCTTCTTTTGCGTCGGCATCTGCAATCGTCAGCGGAATCCGTTCGGCGAATTCCGTATCGATTTGTACCAGTACAAATTGCCCCGCCCTGCGGTTGTGGGCAATGTCCGGCGCATTTACTTTCATGTAGAAAACGTCGGCAGAAAGCTGCCTTTTTTCGATTATTTCATACATACCTTTTTCCTCGCGGATGTGTTTTCGTTAATTTATTATACAATATTTTTTTAAAAAAGGGAATAGCTTTACAATCTTTTTTTACCGAATGAGTTTTTCCCAACCCGTGTAGCCTTGTTCGGCCTTAATTGTTATAGTTATATGAAAAACGGCTTTTTATGTGTAGTTAAATAGGAAATCCGTTTTTCATCAGGATACAGAAACTTCGGAGGGTTTTTACAATGAATGTGAATCGAAAATTTTATGCCGTTTTGGTTGCGGCCGTTTTTCTTTTGGGTGCGGCGCTGTATGCGTCTTCAAAACCGGAACAAACCGGCATTACCGTAACGGGAACGGGTATCGTTACGACAAAGCCCGATACGGCGTCCATAACGTTGGCTGTCGTAACCGAGGAGCGTGAAGCCGCTTCCGCCGCCGCAAAAAATGCCGAACTTATGGCTGCGGTAACAAAGGCCGTTTTAAACTGCGGCATAAAAGCCGAAGATATGGCGACGCGCAATTACAACGTGTACCGGCAATCGCGCTATAATTCGCAGACGGGTGAACAGGAAGAAAAGGGGTATCAGGTAAGCAACAACCTGACCGTTACCGTGCGCAATATAAGCGAAACGGGAAAGGTTATCGACGCGGCCCTCAAAGCCGGAGCGAATCAGCTTTCGAATGTATCTTTTTATACGAACGATACGACCCAAGCGTATGTGCAGGCGCGTAAACAAGCCGTTATGCATGCGCAGGATGCCGCGCGAGTGTTGAGCGAAAGCGCCGGACGCAAGACGGGGAAACTTATTTTTATCGAAGAATTTTCGAACGGTTCGGTTTACCGCAATGCGGTGGCCTTTGACACGGCAATGCTGAAGTCCTCCGCGTATGGAGAAAGCACGCCGATAAATCCGGGCGATACGGAAGTGTCGGTTACGGTAAAAGCGGTTTTTGAACTGAAATAAGCATGACCGACGCTCAGTGGCGCTCTTTTACGCAATTTAAGGCTGATTTTGCAAAAAAAACGGCGGATTGGTACCGGCGCATCGAACATGAAGGTTTAACCGAAGCGCTGCGCGCGCTGCAAAAAAAAGCCGCCGAACGCGACGGTGTTCCGCCTTATTCGCTCGATACTCAAATTGTGTACAACCGCAGCATTGACGACATAAAAAAAGAAGACGATATAAAAATTATTTTAATCGGCGACAATCCCGGAAAAGACGAGCAGCTTGAGCGCAACCGGCGCTATCTGGTCGGTCAGTCGGGAAAAATCGCCGACGGGTTTTTCCGCAAAAATCCCGAATTGGGAATCGACTTCCGCAAAAACGTGTTGATCTTAAACAAGACGCCGCTGCATACGGCAAAAACGAAGGAGCTTGCCCTGCTTATAAAAGAAGGGCCGCCTTTGGTTGCCGACATTATCCGTGAAAGTCAAATATGGTTTGCCGAGGCGACGGCAAAGCTGCACCGCGCCCTGTGTTCGAGCTCCGCCGGGCAGGACGGTTGTACAAATGTTGCGAATTCCGCCGAAGCGCGGAACCAATGTTCATGCGAGCTGTGGCTCGTAGGTTATGCCGAATTGCGGCCGAAAGGGCTTTTTGTGCCCTACCGCGACGCGCTGAATGCGGCTTATGCGGACTGTTTGCACGAAGTTTGCGGGACGGCTTCGGCGATTTTCGTGTATCAGCATTTTTCGATGAACCGCTTTTTAATAGACTTAAACGAAAAATCGCAGCCCGAATTGACGCTGAAAGAAAACCTTCGTCGGACAGGTCTTTTTCACCGCAAAGAGATTTTGGGGTGGTAGGCGGCGCTTGCGGAATCGGGCGTTTTCGGGTATGCTGTTTTCTATGGCTTATGAAGTAACGGCCGCGCGCAAAAGGCCCCAGCGTTTTGAAGAACTGGTCGGGCAGGATTTTGTTACGGCGACGCTTAAAAATTCCATAGAAAGCGGTCAAACCGCCCATGCCTACCTTTTTTCGGGGCCGCGCGGCTGCGGGAAAACTTCGGCTGCGCGTATTTTGGCAAAGGTTTTAAACTGTCAGGCGACGAGCGGCGAAAAGCCCTGCGGACTTTGTTCCGCCTGTACGGAAATTGCAAAAGGGACATGCATGGACGTCATCGAAATAGACGGTGCGTCGAACACGAGCGTCAACGATGTCCGCCAAATAAAAGATGAAGTGCTGTTCCCGCCGAATTCTTTAAAATACAAAATCTACATAATCGACGAAGTGCACATGCTTTCGACGAGCGCTTTTAACGCGCTTTTAAAAACGATTGAAGAGCCTCCGCCCTACGTTATTTTTATTTTCGCGACAACGGAACTTCACAAAGTGCCGGCGACGATAAAAAGCCGCTGTCAGCAGTTCCACTTCAGGCTCGGTTCGATGGAACAGATAAAAACCCTGCTTGCGCAGGCTGCCGCGGAAGCGGGCATAACGGCGGACGACGAAGCGCTGTATTGGATAGCGCGCGAATCGACCGGCAGCTTTCGCGACGCGTATACGCTGTTCGATCAAGTTGCCGCGTTCAGCGGCGGCAGCATAACCTATGAAAAAATACGCGACAAGCTCGGCATTGCCGGCATAGAACAGTTAAACGATTTGTGCCGCCTGTGCGCCGCGCAAAACACAAAGGAAGCGCTGCTTTTTGCCGATACGCTTTTGCAAAGCGGCGTATCCGTCGAGCAGTGTATTTCGAACATGGTCGATTATCTGCGCTCCTTGCTGTTCATAAAATCGGGTATTACAAAAGAAGCCCTGCTCGGCCAAGCACCTGAGCGCTACGCGCGGGAAGTTAAGGACGCGTGGACCGAATCGCAGTTGGAGCGTGCGCTGTCACTGTTTTTGCAGCTCTACCGCGATGTGCGTTATTCGCTTAATCCGCGCTACGAACTTGAATTGGCGATAGAAAAACTGTGTGCGCTTTCTTCGCGCATATCGAACGAGGACGTAAAAAAAGCCGTAGACAGGGCGGCACGGCTTTTAACGGGCGCGGGTTTCGAGCCGGTATCGTCGTCGGCTTCTTCGGGCGGCGTTTCGGCTCCCGCCGCGGAGAATCCTTCGGAGCGCGCTTCGATACCTTCGAGTGAAAACAAAATTTCGTTCGGACGCTTTCCGCAAAATCCGCCTCACGCGGCTTCGGAACAACCCCTTCCCGCACAGGCAAATGCAGCCGCACAGGCGGCCGCACTTGCACAGGAGCCGGCGGCAATTTCGCAGCCCGCCGCTTCGGCTCAGTCGGCCGCTCCCGCTCAGCCGCTGCAGGTTAAAGCGCAAAGCGTTGAAGATTTAAAAGATAAAACGGTCGCAGCCCTCGGTAAACATAAGGCGGCGGTTTCCGCGGCTCTTTCGCGTACGCAAGCGTGGTCGTTGTCCGGCTCGACGCTGCACATACCGGTGCAAACCGCGTTTGAGCAAAATCAGCTCCAAAGCGAACTGGCGCTTCTCAGTCAAACCGTGTCCGGCTTGTGGCCCGAAAAACTGCAGTGCAGCGTCGAACTCGTTTTGCCGCAGGAACAACAGCCGGAGCGGGAAGAGATTCCCGACCACGTGCGCATGGTTTGCGATGCGTTCCAAGGCGAAATCGAAAAAATAGAAGTAAAGCAGCCCGACACACAAAGTACGGCGCTGCAGGGAGATAACGGCGAAGATGAATCCCTTTGATTTATTAAAAAATGCTCAAAATATTCAAGGCGAATTGTCGAAAATTCAGGAAGAACTTAAAAGCGTTTCGGCGACGGGAAGTTCCGGCGGCGGCATCGTAAAGGTTTCGATGAACGGTTCGTTTCAAATCGTTTCGGTTCAGCTCGATCCGGTGGCCGTCGATCCGCGCGACATCGCAATGCTGCAAGACCTTATCGTAGCGGCCGCGCACGATGCGCAGGAAAAAGTCCAGTCGGCCATAAAAGACAAAATGGGTCCCGTGCTGCAAAACATGAACATTCCCGGCTTAAACCTTTCGGGACTTTTGGGTGCGCAATGACGGTTATCGACGAACTCGCTGACAGCTTTTCCCGATTGCCGGGCATAGGCAAAAAGACGGCGACGCGCCTTGTCCACCACTTGCTTAAAGTCGATCAGGGATTTTTGGAGCGCTTTGCGTATCAGTTGTCGAGCCTGCACAGCCGCATTACCTATTGTTCGGTGTGCGGTTCATGCACCGAAAGCGATCCCTGTCCGATATGTACCGATCCGCTGCGCGACAAAACGCTTTTGTGCGTCGTCGAACAGCCGCAGGATATCGATATTATCGAAGCGTCGCACGAATACCGGGGATTTTTTCACGTACTCGGCGGCTTGATTGCCCCGCTTGACGGCATCGGCCCCGAACAGCTTCGCATTGCGTCCTTAATCGAGCGTATTCATCAAGGCGAAACGGAAGAAGTTATTATCGCAACGCCTCCGACGATCGAAGGCGATACGACCGCCTTGTACGTGAACAAGCTTTTATCGCCGATCGGCATAAAGGTAACCCGATTGGCTTCGGGGCTTCCCGTCGGCGGCGATTTGGAATACGCCGACAAACTGACCCTCGCGCGCAGTTTCCGCGGCCGCACTTCCTTATAGGGAACGACGGCATCTCGAGAAAATCGCTAAAGGCGAATTTTTCGCGGTGTCCTATAGATTTATTTTTTCTTTTTGTGGCATTCCGTACAGCCGGTAACGTGAACGTGCTTTTTGCCCGTGCGGCGTGTAAAAAGGTGCGCGTCCAAGTGGCCTTCCGGGGGAACTTCTTTATGACACACGGGACAAGTGCGCTTTATTCCCGGCTCGGGAACGGGATAGCAGTGCGGACAGCCGTGAATTGTGCAGGGCAAATCGTTTATGGTGGCGGTTTTGTACACCCGCGATACGAGGTTTTCGCCCGTGTACAGTTTTGAACCGCACAGGGGACAGGGCGTTTTTTCTTTTGCTGCAGACTTTCGGCTTTTTGCCCGCGGCGCATAAAAATACGTTAAAAAAAATCGCCAAAAAAGATAAAATATGAAAAGCGCCGCCGAAACGGCTGCGGCTATGCCGATAAAACGCAGAATATTCATAGTACAATCATAACGTTTTTTGATTTTTTTCGCTACATTTTGCCGCGTCCGATTTAAATTTGCGCCAAGCGCGTAAAATCGGCTTGAAAGAAGCATGTTTTAGCTGTATACTTATATTGTGTCCGGTTTATACATTGTCGGAACGCCTATAGGGAATTTGGGCGATATAACCTACAGGGCGCTTGAAACGTTCCGCACAGCAGATATTATCGCCGCCGAAGATACGCGGCATACGTTGCAGCTTTTAACGCACTTCGGTATACAAAAACCGCTTGTTTCCTGCCGGGCACAAAACGAAAAAGAAGCTGCGCAAAAGATTGTAAGGCTTTTGGACGAAGGAAAGTCGGTTGCCTTTGCGAGCGATGCGGGAACCCCGGGCATAAGCGATCCGGGCGCCGTTTTAACCGACATTGTGCGTGCGGCGGGACATGATGTTGTTCCGATTCCGGGCGTATCGGCCTTTGCCGCGCTGACGAGCGTTGCCGGTTGCGGCGGTAAAACGCTTGTGTTTGAAGGCTTTTTGCCGCAAAAAAGCGGAAAGCGGAAAAGCCGCGTAAAGGAACTTTTGGAAACGGGATGGGCCTTCGTTTTATACGAATCCCCGTTCAGAATAGTTAAGCTTTTGTCGGATATTGCCGATATTGAATATGAGCGCCGTGTAGTCGTAGGCCGTGAGCTTACAAAACTGCACGAAGAAATTGTCGAGGGGCCTGCAGCGCAAGTCAGGGAAGAATTTGCCGGAAGAACGAAGATTCAGGGCGAATTTACCGTCTTTGTTGCAGGAAAAAAGCTCAAATTTTCTAAAGGAGAATCCGATATAAAAAGAGAGGCAAACGAAAATGATTATTGACAGACTCGGAGGAATCGACCCTCTAAAAGACATTCAAAACAACTACAAAACCCCGGCAAAACAGCACGTAAAGTCCGGTCATGACAGCATAAGCATTTCCAATGAAGCGCGCGAAATGGCCGAAGCATATTATTTATCGTCGATTGCGGCGGAAACTCCCGACGTGCGCGCCGACCGCATTGCTCAAGTGCGTGAAAAAATACAGGATCCGGCCTATTTAAACGCCGACGTTATTTCATCTACGGCAGATAAAATTATGGACAGCTTCGGTTTGTAAATCGGAGCGTTTATGGCTGACTTTGTTTTCAGAATTTCTCCGAATATCGTTTTAGGTTCATATTCCTCAAGCAGAACGGGGCAGTTTGTCCGAGAATGGGGCAGCCGCTTTTTGCTTGTTGCCGATCCCGTTTTGTCCGAATTCGGCATAACGGAAAAAACCGTCCAATCATTAAAAGATTACAATATAGACTGTGTTATCTTTGACGAAATATCTTCAAATTCCGACACGGCGCTTACCGAACAGGCGCTCAAGCTTGCGCGAGATGCGCATGTGCACGGCCTTATTACGATCGGCGGAATGAAGATTTCGAACACGGGCAAAATCGTATGCGCGCTGTTCGACGAAAAAAAGAGCGTCTACGATGTTATGGAAGGCGCCGCCTTCGGCAAAAAGCCGCTGCCGTGCATTTGTATTCCGACGACGGTTTCAAACGAATTTTTGTTTACCGACAAAGCGCCGATTATAGACGCGAGGACGGGGCAGCTGAAAATGCTTCGGCTTCAGCCGGGCTTGTGCCGGCTGGTCGTTTCCGATCCCAACTTAATTGTGTCGCTGACCGAAAATCAATTTATGGCGATGATTTTGCGCGCCGTTTGTATCACCGTCGAAGCGTATATTTCACAAAAAGCCAACTTTTTTTCCGATACGATTGTTGAAAAGGCGGCGGAATTGCTCGGCTATGTTCTTTCGGAAACTCCGGCTTTGATGACGGCTACGCCGAAAGAGCAGCTGGCAATGGAAGGCGGCTGCATGGCGGCCTTGGGTGCCGCCGCCGCATCAAGCGGAGCTGCAACCTTGCTTTCTCATGCCGTCTGCGCGCGCTGTAAAGTTTCTCCGTCGTTGACCGCGGCAATTTTACTGCCGCACATTATCGAAGATGCCGCAAAGGTTAAAGAAGAGCGCTTGGCAAAGCTCGCCCGCATTTTCAGCGTGGCCGGCGAAAATTCATCCAACGATACGGCGGTCGGTTTGTTTGCCGAAGCCGTGCGCAGCAAAACGGCTCAGTTCAATTTGCCGGCGCGGCTTAAAGATTTGTCCGTTTCGCTTGAACAGCTTGCCCTGTGTATCGACGACGTGGGAAAATTCGATGTAACGCCGGAATTCCACCGCTCGATGACCGAAGACGATTTGTTCGATATTATCAAATGCGCTTTTTAATTTTGAACAATCGATGATCGCTCCTGCAAAACTGAAATCCATGCGCGGCGGATTCCGCCGCAGAAAGCTCATTCTTACACTCGGCGCTTTGGAGCGCGACATAGCCGGAATTCCGGACGAAACGTTTTGTTCCGCCGCGCTTTTTGCCGGTTCCGCCGACCGGACGGATTACTTAAAAGAAATTGTACGGATTATCTGTGAGGATCCGAAACTGCCCGAAGCGGCGCGCCTTCAATTATGTGCCTTGCTTAACGAAGAGCCTCTCGACGAGCGGCGGCTTTGCAATACGGCGCGCAACCATTTGCTGGCTGTTGCGGGAACGCCGAGCGCGGAGTGGGACCTTATAATCGCGCCGCACGCGGCGCCCGCGGAACACACCGCGCAGGAGGCAACGCAAAACCGCGCGGCGGCCGTTCGGCCGTACCGCGAGGGATTTTTTGTGTATGCCGAAGATATCCGCTCGCCGTTTAATTTAGGCTCGATATTCCGCACTGCCGAAGCGTTCGGGGCGGAAAAGCTTTTTTTATCGCCTTTTTGTACGGATCCTGCGCATCCGCGGGCAGTGCGTTCGGCAATGGGCTGCATCGATTTTTTACCGAGCGAGCGGATTGCGCTTGACGAACTGTGCGCTTCAATGCCGGGCATTCCCATCTTCGCCCTTGAAACGGGCGGAACGCCGCTTTCGCGCTTTCAATTTCCCCGGCGCGGTATCGTCGTTATCGGTTCTGAAGAATTGGGCATAAATCCCGATACTTTAAAGAAAATGTCGCACGGAATCGTCAGCATTCCCGTAAGCGGTGTAAAGGCATCGCTCAATGTGGGAGTTGCGTTCGGTATTCTTATGCAAGCGTGGACGGCGGCCATTTTCGGCTAGGTCGTCGGGAATGCTTTAGGATTCTTCCCTAAACGCTTTTTGCAGCCGGGCCGACAGGTTTTGAAGCTGTTCTTCATTTTCGATATTAAACTCTTTTAGAATATCCGGATCGAATTGGTAAAATTCAACGGCGCCTTCTTGAAAATGGGCAATCATATTCGCAAAATAAACGATTTGCACGAGCTTTTTCGTATCGGGAGAAGCGGACGCGGGTTCGTGATGGTAACGGATTGCTTCGGCTATTACCTTCGGAAAATTCCATTTTTCGGCGATAAGGAAACCTATTTCGGCGTGGTTCGTTCCTCCGGCCAAGCGTTCAAACAGGGTTGAAGGCAGTCCTTTCGCTTCGCACAGCTCGTTGAATTTTTCTATCAGTTTGGGGTGTGCCGAATCGAAGACGACTTTTCCCATATCGTGCAAAAGTCCGCATACGTATGAAGAATCCACAATGAGCCTGTCAGACGTGTAAAAATTTCTGCTGAGGTTGTACGAATAAAAGGCGACGCGATACGAGTGGTTCCATAAGAGCCGTTGCGCTTTTGTGGAGCTGCCGAGGGTTTTTAAAGAACCGAGTGAAAATAAAAGGTTGCGTATGCCGTTTATGCCGACCAATTTTACCGCATCGGCAATATTGCGGCAGGGACTTGTGAGCGAAAATGCGGCCGAGTTTACCAGCTTTAACAAGTCGGCCGTCAGTGCGACGTCATTGCTTATGTGAACTGCGATATCGGAAAGCTTCATATCCAGATCGTTGAGCATTTTGGTTATGCGCACGATGTTTTCGGGGAACTGCGGCAGCGTGTCTATAACGCTGACCAGCTCTTTCGACAGCATAGAAATTTTTTGGCTGTATTCTTTATTGAGCGGTACGATAACGCGGCTTACGGTTTCTCCGTTTTCGCACGTAACGCGGAGGCTGTCGTTTGATGCGCCGATTTTTCCAAGCATCAAAACCATAATAATAAGGCCCAAGCCCGCCCCTTCGGTTGCGTCAACCGCCGCCGAAAATGCTTCTTCGACGGACGCGTATTGCTGTGCCCGCGTTATTTTATCGTGGATGCGTTTGTATTCTTCCGTTATGAGTTCCGCATTATTGCGGACTTCTATTTTTATTTTCCCGGCCGCATACTGCAAAATGAGCTTTATGTATAGACCTGCATTTTTTTGCGCTTGCAGATAATATCTGATATTATCGAGCGTATCGTCTTTGAATGTTTCCATTCCGATTGCGTAATCATCGGAGTTGTTTAGATCCAAACCTTTTTCTTTAAAATAGATTCGTTTTGTATTGGCTTTTTTTGCGTTTGTCGTCAGTTCGTTTATACAATAGACCAAATATTCGGTCATTCCTTCCTGATTCAATTCTTTTAAAAAAGCCGTAAGAACTTCAGCCATGTATAATTCCATTTGATGCGGCAACGTGTATGTTGTAATCGACAAGGGAATTCCGGCTTGAACGGCTTTTTGAATTTTTTCGGTAGATAAGCTTATTTCGCTCATAAAGGTATTATAGTACAAAATACAACTGTGTCAAGTTTCCGTAAGCGAATGCCGCGTGAATAGTGTGCACTTTTGCATAAAATTTTACTGAAAAAAGTGTTTTTTTTACCGTCCGGCACTATAAATAGATTGGAACGTTCATTATTGGAGAAATAAAAAGAGCCGGTTAAAACCGGGTTCGTTTTTATTTCGAGGAGGATTATGAAAGACCCCGTAATTCTTATGCCGCCGGACAGGCTCGATTACAGTCAGGAAGTGCTTTTATACAAGGAGCCGAGGGAGCTGTCGTTGACCGTATGGATAATCGCCGCACTGTTTGCTGCGGTTTTGTGCTGGATTGTTTTCGGCAAGGTGGAAGAGGTTGTGCGCGCAAAGGGTTTGGTGCGCCCGCTTTCGAATATTTCGCAGGTGAAAAATGCGGTGTCGGGAGAAATTGTCGGTTTGTATTACGCGAACGGCGATCGGGTTGAAAAGGGCGAACTGCTGCTGCAAATCGACGTGCGCTCTTTAAAGGCACAAGAAGCTGCACTTAAAAGTGCTTACGAAAAACTCCGTATAAAAACCGAAGGCTTGCGCCAAACCGAAAAAAGTTTTTACGGTAAGACAGTGTGTATCGACAAACGCAATACCGCCGCCTTTACGCGTTTTCAGGCGTTTTCGTACCAAAAAGAATTGCTCGAAAAGCGGTATGCGCTTGCCGAAAAAACGCGGAAAGAAGCCCTGCGCATGCCTTCAGACGCGATAACGGGTGCGAAACTGCGTGAACTCGAGTACGAAGCGGACATCCAGCTTCTTAATTTGGAAACGTACAAGTCGTCGTTTATAAAAGAAATCAGTGCCGAATATGCCCAATGCGTCGTCGAGCTTGAAGATTTGAAAAGCCGCGCGGAGCAGGTACGTCAAAGTATAAAAAAATCTTCGGTATACGCGCCAATTGCGGGAAGGGTACAGGAAATCTCTTCGCTGAATAAAAACGATTATCTTTTTGCGGATCAAAAAATACTGAATATCATTCCCGATGACGGCAGAACGTATAAGGCCGAACTTAAAATCCCTGCGAAAATGAGCGGAAAATTGGAAAAGGGCATGCGCGTTAAACTGCGCTTTCCTGCCTTTCCCTTCCACGAATTCGGCGGGGCGGAAGGCACCGTCGTTTCGATCGATCCGGATGCGACGGCCGACGTCAGCGGTATGCTGTATTTTACCGTTTCGGCGGATATCGATAAAGCGTTTTTGGAAGACCGGAAAAAGCGGCGCTATCCGGTAAAAAGCGGTTTGGAAACCGAAGCGCGAATCATTCTTAGAGAGCGGACAATCTTATGGTATATTTTAAAACAGTTCGACTTGGTGTGGTAAAAAAACTCATTGTCTCATGCGCTGCCGCGGCGTTTTTTTTGTGCGGCGCTTCTTTTGCCGGAGAATGCGAAGATTTTATACGTACGGTTTTCGATTCGAGCCCTCTGTGCCGAAGCGCGCTTTTGGAATACAAAAACGCCGGTCTTGCGCTGCTTCCGTATAAGTACGGCCGGCTGCCGCAGCCTTTTTTCAATGCCGGATACGGCGCGTCGATGAGCGGGAACACCGCCTCTTCGCCGACGCAGCTGTTCAAAGCGTCGTTTGCTTTGGTGCAAGACATTCCCGGCGGGATTGACCTTCAAGCGCAAGTCGATCAGTTTTTTGCCGTCGACGCAAACGGCGCAGGTATGAACTCGTATGAATTTGCCGCTTCGATTGAGCTGAACCTTCCTCTTTATGCGGCGGCTCCCGATACCTGTGCCTTTGCCCTTGCCGGGCAAGGGGCTTCGTTTGCTTTAAGCGAAGATATCCGCAATCTTGAATTGAATATTGCGAAAAAGCGCATACTGGCCGAAGCGGTTTACGCGGTCGGCAGCTGCCTGCTTTTAAAAGAGCGCATCGAGCTGGAAGAAAAGCGACAAAACCTTATCCGAAAAGAAGCGGAAGCCGACGAAAAGCTGTGGCTTTTGGGAAGACTTTCAACCTTCGATTTGTCCGAGCGCAATACGAAGCGCTTTGAATCCTATGTGTCGCTGCTGCAAGCGCGTCAAAATCTTTCCCGTCTTGTCGAAAACTTATACGTGTTCGGCTTGGAAGAAACTTCACTTCCCTCGGATGCCGCTTTGTGGATTGCCTGTTGGGAAGCGTATGCGGCCGAAAATCCGATCGAAAACGGCCTTAATTCCGCGCTCGAAAGCAAGCAGGCGGAAAAAAACTTTTATAACGAAACGGAACGCCATTTTGCGGATCTTCCGGTGCTGCGGTTTTCGGCATCGGCCGAACCTGCCGGAAGGAAGGGCGTTTCGAATTCTTTTAAAGATTCTTTTATGCAGTATTGGAAAAGCGGCACAAAATGGAATTGGGATTTTAAAATCGCACTGAGCCTTCCGCTTTCGCCGGCATCTCCTGCATATTCGCGGAACGCGCTTTCGCTCAATTCGCAGCGCTTGTACGAATTGTCGCAGCAGCAGCTTTTTAAACGCCGCGAAGCGCAGGAAAAACAATACCAAACGAATCTCTATCTGCTTAAAAAACTTTCGGAAAAGGCGCTGCTCGATAAAACGGATGCCGGCAATAAGGTTGTTGCGGCACGGGCGCTGGCCGAACAGGAGCGGCTCACAGCTACGGATTTTGAATACCAAATTCTTAATGCCGCTCTTGCGGAAAACGCATATAAGGAAGTACGGCTGCGCATTGTCGCCGCACTGCTGAACGGCTATTAGAAATGGAGGAATGATAAAAAGCAGCGTCTCAAATGGCGTCGCCGCTTTTTATGCCGTGTTTGCGTTGCAAACACGCTTATTTATTGCGCTTTCTCAACTGACGTTTGCGAAAGCGCTGAAAAAAGTTTTATCGGAAACCGATGTTTCCTCAAAAACTTTTTATGGAGGAAGTATGTTTAACACGATTTTGAATCGATGCGCGTTGGTGCTGCAGCACGACGAGTTCGATTGCGCTCCGGCATGTTTGGCTTCGATATGCAAATATTACGGCAAACGAATTCCGCTTACGACGATACGGCGTTTTGCCGGTACGGACAAAGACGGAACTTCCGGCTTCGGCATTATCCGCGGGGCGGAAGAACTCGGTTTTTTGTGCAAGGGCGGCGTGAGCCCCGATAAAAGTTTTTCGCCGAATATGGTATACCCGCTTATCGCTCACATCAAACAAAACAATTTCGACCATTATGTCGTTGTCTATTCATATAAAAACGGGCGGCTGCACATAGGCGATCCTGCATACGGTGTGACGAAGATGAAGGCGGACGATTTTAAAACGCTGTGGACGGGCATCTTTTTTATTGTTTTGCCGCAGGAAAGATTCGAAACGAATAAAGATACCGATACGAAACTTACCCGCTTTATAAAGCTTTTGGCGCCGCACAAAAAACTGCTTGCCGAGGTTTTTACCGCGAGTATTTTGTTAAGTTTTTTGGGCATAGCGAGCGCTTTTTATTTTAGGTTTTTAATCGACGAAGTGCTGTACACGGGCGTTAAAATGACGCTGACTCTTTTTTCTCTTGCTTACGCCCTCATTATCGTGTTTCAAGCCCTTTTGCTTTTTTCGCGTAGTCAGCTTATGATGTATATGGGAAGCAAAATCGATGCGGTTTTGATGACCGAATATTTCAAGCACATATTAAACCTGCCGATGGATTTTTTTACCGCACGAAAAACGGGTGAAATTTTATCGCGCATAAACGATACGGCGACCATCCGCTATGCCATATCGTCCACATCGCTTTCTGTCGTGCTCGATTCGCTCATGCTCGTTGTCGGCGGCACCTTTTTGTTTGTTTTCGGCGGAAAGCTGCTTATCGCGGCCGTTATTCCCGTATGCCTTTCGGCGCTTTTGGCCTGGCTGTTTTTCGGTCCGTACAAAAATATGCTTAAAACAAAGGCCGTTATCGATGCGGACAAGCAGTCGGTAATGGTCGAAAACATCAACGGTATTGCAACGCTGAAAACGCTTTCGTGCGAAAAAACCGCTTTCGAACGCACCGAAATGCGCATTGTCGATTCAATCAAAAAGGGTATTTCGCTCGGCACAATGGGCAATATTGAAAACGGCCTGCACGGTTTTTTGCACCAGTGCGGCACGCTGGCCGTGTATTGGATCGGCAGTTTGAGCATTTTAAGCGGCGGCATGAGTTTGGGCAGGCTTATTTCTTTTGTGCTGCTGTCGGGTTATTTTTTGGGACCGCTCGCGCGCCTTTTAACGCTGCAGCCTTCGCTTCAGGAAGCCTTTGTCGCCGCGGTGCGTTTGGCCGAAATCCTCGATATTCCCGAAGAAAACGTGAATTCCGGCGGCATAAAAAAAGATGACCTGCGCGGCGCCATACGGATTAACAATCTTTCGTTTGCGTACGGAACGCGCGGCAATACGCTCGAAAACATAAATTTATCGATAGAGCCCGGACAAAAGGTTGCCTTTGTCGGAGCATCGGGTTCGGGGAAAACGACGCTTGCAAAACTCTTGATGAAATTTTATGCCTGCAATTCCGGTGAAATTACCGTGGACGGAATAAACATAAAAGATTACGATACAGTTTCTTACCGCAAATTGATAGGCTATGTACCGCAGGACGTTTTGTTGTTTTCCGGCACGATAAAAGACAATATCCGCTTCGGACTCGAATATCTTCCCGACGAAGCGGTGTACGCAGCCGCTAGAGCCGCCATGGCCGACGAGTTTATTTCGAAACTTCCCGACCGTTACGATACCTTTGTCGGCGAGCGGGGCGCAACGCTTTCAGGCGGCGAACGTCAAAGAATCGCCCTTGCGCGCGTTTTACTGCGCCGCCCGCGCATTCTCATCCTCGACGAAGCGACGGCAAGCCTCGATTCGGTAACCGAGCGGGCGATTATGCAAACCGTCGATAAGCTTGCATGCGGAATTACCACCGTCGTTATTGCGCACCGGTTGTCTACAATCGTAAACTGCGACCGCGTTTTCGTTTTCGATTCGGGCCGTCTGGTCGAATCGGGACCGCACGGCAAATTGCTGCGTTCAGGCGGCGCGTACAAAAAATTATGGCGCGCACAGCGTTCGGGTGCCTCTGTACAACGGGCGTCTTTTTATGCATAATGGTGTGACGCAGGAAATATACCGTGAAGCATAAAAGGTAAAAGAAAAGCCTTGCAGGGAGGGGAAATGGCGCATTGCACGACGGCTGAAGCCGAAAAGATTTTGGATAAAGAATTTAAAATACACAACCACGGTTTTGTCCGCCTGGTGGACTACATGGGTTCCGATTCGCGCATTGTGCAGTCGGCGCGCGTATCGTACGGGGCGGGAACAAAAACCGTGCGCGAAGACGCGGCCTTAATCGACTATCTTTTGCGGCACGACCATACCTCGCCTTTTGAACAGGTTGTGCTGACATTCCACATAAAAATGCCGATTTTCGTTGCGCGTCAGTGGATACGTCACCGCACCGCCCGCGTAAACGAAATTTCCGGCCGCTATTCGGTTATGAGCGACGAATTTTACGTTCCCGAAAACGCCGACGTCGCAAAGCAAAGTTCCGACAATAAACAGGGGCGCTCCGATGAAGCGCCTGAGCCGGAATTTATTCAAAGCGTTGTTTCGTCTTTGCAAAACGGGCAAAAGGTCGCTTATGCCGATTACAGCGCGCTTGTCGAAAAAGGGACGGCCAGAGAGCTTGCGCGCGTTAATCTTCCTTTATCGCTGTACACCGAAATGTATTGGCAAATAGACTTGCACAATCTGTTCCACTTTTTGCGTTTGCGCCTCGACGTTCACGCGCAAAAGGAAATCCGCGATTATGCGGCCGTACTGCTGGAAATAAGCCGTGCCGTCGCTCCGGCAGCCGTTTCTTCGTTTGAAAACCACATGCATAAGGGCGTGCGCTTTTCGGGCGAGGAAATGGAAGAGCTGCGCCGCCGCATGAACGGAAAAGACGGCGAGCTGAGCGGCAAAAAACTTGAACGTTTTAACGAAAAAATCGCAAGCGGCAAACAGCTTTAGGCGGCCGCAAGCGGTTTTAGGTTTGACGTTTCCTTTGCTTTTTCCCTTCTTACGCTTGGGATGCAGGGGCTGCGTTTTGCGCACTGTTTCCCATGCTTGCGACGTCGGACTTTTGCGCCTCGTGCATAAGGCGAATATTCCGCAAAAAGACGTCGCGCTGGTCGGATCGTACCGGGACGGATAAAAGCGGTTGAAGATCTCCCTCTCCTAAAGTTCTATATGGTACTTTTTGTTCGGATACGTACGCATAGCTGTTTTTGTCGTTTATCCACCAATCCAAAACCCGCAGTGCGCAGAGTGTGTATTTCATAAGATTCAGGTTTGTACGTTCTTTCGATTTACTGCCGCCTAAAAGCAAATTGAGCCGATAAGAAACGGTATTTTCAACATCAAAAATATAAATGTCGCTCAAACTTGTCGGCATCGACGATTCAGATGCGTCGGCTTGACGAATCATATCCGAAAAGACCTGCACAAGCGCCCGTATGCGTTCGGGAAGCGGAATGTACGAATTATCTATGCGCGGATATTCGAGCGAAGTGATTTCAAAAACCAAGTGCGGGTGAAAGTAGAATTTGATTTGCCACATCCAATTTGAAAGTTCCCGTTTAGCGTATCGGGAATTACGGAAATCGCTTTGCGTGTACGCGTGGTTTACGTATTCTTTTAAAGCCGGCACCATAAGTCTGTCGAAAAGATACTCGCGATACAGCGTCCAGTCGGAAAATATTTTTTGCAGATTGTCCCGTTCGAGCGGGGTATCTTCGGTTTCGATCGGGTTCAGCGGAATGTTCCTGCAGCCTTGAAAAAAGTCTTCGATAATGCGCAGCAAAACGATTGTAACTTGCAGCGGATTGTTCGGTGCAAGAAGATTGAATCCATCGGGAAAAGAATACAGGGGCTGAAAGTACGGGTACAGGTCGGGACGGTCGGCTAAATGCAGCCAGCCCGCTTCGGGAAAAAGTTTATCCAATACGCCGAGACTTTGAAGAATGAGGCCGGGTTTTTCTTCCGGTATATTTTCTTTTTTTGTCTGTTCGGTTTCTTTCGGGCTATCTTCGGCTTTTGCGGCTTCGGATCCTTCAGCTTTTATCTGTGCGGTTTTTTGCGCTTTTTCTTTTTCCTCATTTTTTTTCGGTAGAACAATATCGTATTTTGTGATTTCAAGGAAGCGCATAATGTCGGAAATCCGCTTTGTATAAAAGTCGGGATATGTTTCGAATTCGTTTACGCACATGCGCATAAGCAGCGGATATGCGCCCTTAATGACTTGTCCGAAAATGTACAGCCACTCGGCAGCCGCTTGACGTGCGGCATTTAAGCAGCGTATGTTTGCTTTTTCCCTGATTTGGGTTTTTACCGTCCAGCCGTATGCTTTTTTTATAATGCGCGTCATTTCCAGTTCACCGAGAAAATACAGCTGTATGAGCGGCCGGTACAGTTCTTTTATAAACGGAACCGTGTCTTCAATCAAAATCCACGAGCTTTTCTTTTTAAGTAAAGACAATTCGGCCTTTACCGGCAGCGTATCCCAGTTGTAGATAATGCGCAAAGCTCGGAAACTAAAATCGTTGTCCGTGTTTATTTTATTTTTGTATGAAGGCGGAACCGCTAAAATCAGCGTTTGCATGCTTTCGATAAACAAATCGATGTGCCGGATGTGGGCGGTCAAATCGTTTTTTATAAAAGAATCGGCGACGCGTTCGGGGCCGCCCCTGCCGAACGAAAACAGCATCGCAAAAAAGCCCGGTGCGTTACGGATATGGTATTCGCGGGAAATCATCAGTTTATCGAATAACTGTTTTTGTCGTTGGCTCAAATGGGGCAGCCGATATTTTTTGCCGGGAAGCCCCGATATGACAGCTGAAGTTCTTTCGCCGATGGAAAAAACGGAGCCGCCCCGCCGGCTCAGGCTGTCCCGCCGTTCGGCTTGTTCAGCCTGCTCGTCTTTTTTTTTGCGGTTTTTGCCGGGCACGAATTTACGCGCCGAGCGGACTTTTTTCAAAACTTCGTCGTCGATGATTTCCGGTTTTTCGACGCCGATTTCTCCGCCAAGGCGTTTCATCATCAGTTCGGCTTCTTCGCGTTCTATGTCGCCGATGTTTTCGCGTGTTTTTTGAAGTTCGCCGGGTTCGTATTTTGCCTGCGGTTTTTTTGAAACTGTGTCCATACTTTTATAATCGTAAGTATTGCTTTTTTACAATAGTACAAAAATCCTTTAACGCAAAGGTTTTGCCGTCCTTATCCCGAATGACGCCTTCGCATTTGCCGTAAATCGTACGGTATTCCGTCCGTAAAATCAATATGCTTTCTTTTCGCACCGTGTCCGATATCGGTGTAAATGTAAGGTCGATCATGTTTTCGGTATCCTGAATAATCCATTGCCCAGAAAGTCCGTACGGATGCGTAATTGTTACCGGCGGCAGGGGAGAAAGCTGCGCGTCGGCAAACAAAACGTTTTCGTTATATAAATCGGAATCGACTGCGTCCTGATTCGATGTATACAGATTAAAACGGATATGTACGCCGTCGACGTTTCCCAATGCCGTTACGGAAAAGCAGTGAAGCCGCAGCCGGTAATACGATGTGCGCACGGTAAACAAAGCTGCCGCGTCGGAAACGGCAGCCCCCGTTTGACCGTCTTTGGCAAAAAAGCCGCCGGAAAGCGAGCCTTTTAAAAAGGGCGCGCAGTGATGGGTTGCAGCACAGCGGCGCATAAGCGGGGCCGGAACGACAGCCGTATATACGCCGCAGCGCTCTTCATGCAAATTTGCCGAAAATACAAACGAAATATCCGGACGCGTTTTATCGCCTTTTAAGCGGCACAATGCGGAAAATTTGCCCGAATCGTAGTCCCAGCGGATCGCAAAAATTCGCTTTGAACGGAATGATTTACAAATGCCGCTTTTCATCCTGCGCGGAATCAGCCGTTTACGGAACACAATAAAAGAACGGTATGACACCTTGCGTCCCGTTTCTTTTTCCCAGATGTTGATTTCCGCAAAACCGAAATAATTTGCGTCTATAATATCCATAGTACCCAAATACGCTTCGGTTAAAAAAGTGAAGCACAAATTGCTGCGGATGCGGGAATTTGTAAAAAAAGAGGGCAGCGGCATAATGCTGAATGGCTGCTTGAGCTTGCGGATATCGAAAAATTCGGGCGCTTTATCAAAGTCCCCGAATATCGGTTCGCCTGAACGGACAACCGCATCGGGAGCGTTTTGTATGACTCGGGTATACATTTAAAAACTCTGCTTTATAGTATACAGCAAAAAGGCTAAAAAATAAATAGGCGAACGGGCGAGTTTTGCGAGCCGGTCGCTAAATAACGATTTTTATAGCGAGGCTTTACTCGTATCGGCGCGGTTGAGCTTTTAGCGCTCAATAACCGGAGAAAAACGCTCAAAACGCCTCGCGATCAAAGCCTCAGCTTTAACCCATATTATCCGTATCGCAAATTGCAAAACTCGCCCGTTTTGCATAAGGAGCGGAGGAAAACGAATGTGAGTGGTTAAAATCCTATTGCGTCGAATTCGTCTTTATAAGAGGGGGCACCTTCTATGCGCAAGAATACTTGATTCGGAAGACATGCCGACCAATCGCCTTCGCGCCAAAGGGGCGGGCTTTGAACGCAAATGCGGTTCGAACAGGGCGAATCGAGGAAGCGCGCTTGGCCGTTTTCTATGGCGATGCGGCTTATTCCCAAAGCACCCTCCACATCGATGGTTCTGTCGACGTTTAAAGGGTACACCCATTCGTTCTTTCCGGCGGTAACGATAAGGCGCGGCGAGCCGTCTTTGTGCCGGATTGCGTAGACGAGCGAAAATATCGCCGTGCACAAAAAGAGAACGCCAATAATGTAATCGATCGGTTTCAGTTTGATTTTATGCACCGCATTACCGCCTTTTATATCACCCTTGTCCTAAGGGTTGTCCCGAGCCTGCTCCGTTTTTCGGGCCGGTTTTTCTTGACAGCTGAAAAAACCCGTGCTATCATTTAAACAAGCTTGCAAATAAGCTGATAAACTCTCTCCGATGTCCGGGTGTCCGGACAAAAGGTTTCCGGGGTGTCGTCGATGCTTCGGAAACCTTCCTTTATATTAGCGATTTTAACGATTCAAGTCAAATACGCGCAAGAGATACTGAATGTTGTCCAAAAGCTCGGTTGCCGGTATAATAAATCCATGGAAGCGCGTTTTGAAGACTATTTTCCGCCCTGGAAAGGGCTGAGCGAAGAACACCGGAAGCAGCTTGAACGGCAAGCGGTTTTTACCGATGTGCCGAAAGGGCGGATTCTGCATGACGGCAATGCGGACTGCATAGGCGTGATAACCGTTTTTGACGGGCAGCTTCGCGCGTATATAACATCGAGCGAAGGGAAGGAAGTGTCGCTGTTTCGCTTGTTTAAGCGCGATATATGTTTACTGTCGGCTTCGTGCATGCTGGCCGATATTCAATTTGAAATAACGCTTGAAGCGGAAAAGGATACGGCATTTTGGCTTATACCGGCGGATGTTTACCGTAAAATCATGCAGGAATCGGCGGTACTTGCGAACTATACGAATTCGATTATGGCATCGCGTTTCAGTGATGTTATGTGGCTTGTCGAACAGATGATTTTTAAAAGCATGGACGAGAGGCTCGCACTTTTTTTACTCGATGAAAGCGATTTGGAAAGTACCGATAATCTGCAAATAACGCACGAGCGCATTGCGCACCATTTGGGAAGCGCGCGCGAAGTTATAAGCCGCCTTTTGCAGTATTTTCAAAACGAAGGCGCGGTGGAATTAAAGCGCGGCGGCATTGTGCTGACGAATAAGGCTCTTTTGGAAAGCCGTTTAAAAAAAGGGCGGAACGGGTAAACACGCGGTTAAAAACGGCGCGCAGTTTTTCATCAAGCGCGGGCGGCGGTGCCGTTGCCCGCGGTCTTTATCCGTTTCCGCTTTGCGGCTTGTTTTACGAAAGCAAAGCGCGTATGCCGTTTTTGTCGCGGGCGCCGACAGCTTGCTGCGCGATGCGTCCGTTTTTAAAGACGATCAACGTGGGAATACTCATAACGCCGTACTGGGCTGCCAGTTCGCTTTGTTCGTCGACATTCACTTTGCCGACTTTCGCATAGTCTATTTCGTCCGCAATTTCATCGACAAGGGGCGATACCATGCGGCAGGGGCCGCACCACGGCGCCCAAAAATCAACCAATACGGGCTTATCCGATTCCATAACTTCTTTTTGAAAGTTTTCTTTTGTAAGTACCAGTGCGCTCATGTTTACCTCCTGATTACACGGATAAGATAAATATACGATATTTAAAGCACGCCGTCCGTGAGAAAGTTACCGATTTCACGGACTCAGTTTCTGAAACTGTGTATGGGAGCCGGAATCCTTCCTCCTCTGTTTATAAAAGCTTCGCAGGAAAAAGCGTTCACGGGCATAATCGGGGCGCCGCCGAGAAGACCGCCGAATTCGACCCAATCGCCGACCGATTTTCCGGGAACGGGAATGATTCTGACGGCGGTCGTTTTGTTGTTTACCATGCCGATGGCCGTTTCGTCCGCGATTATACCGCTGATTGTGGACGCGCTTATGCTGCCGGGTACGGCGATCATGTCGAGGCCGACCGAACAAACGCAGGTCATCGCTTCCAGCTTTTCGAGCGTGAGCGAACCCGCTTTTACGGCGGCGATCATGCCTTCGTCTTCCGATACGGGAATGAAGGCGCCCGAAAGACCGCCGACGTTTGTGCTTGCCATAACGCCGCCTTTTTTTACCATATCGGTAAGCAGCGCCAAAGCGGCCGTGGTGCCGGGTGCACCCGCCGATTCAAGGCCCATGTGTTCCAAAATGCGCGCGACCGAATCTCCGACCGCCGGCGTAGGCGCAAGCGAAAGATCCAAAATGCCGAACTTGACGCCGAGGCGCTTAGCGGCTTCGGTTCCGATAAGCTGTCCCATACGCGTTATTTTAAAAGCGTTTTTTTTGATAACGTCGGCAAGTTCGTCGAGCGGGCTGTCTTTATATTCTTTGCAGGCGGCATCTATTGCGCCCGGGCCGGAAACCCCGACCGAAAGCACGGCTTCTTCTTCACCGGGGCCGTGGAAAGCTCCGGCCATAAAAGGATTGTCTTCGGGTGCGTTGCAAAATACGACAAGTTTTGCGCAGCCTATGCCGTTTTTATCCGCGGTAAGTTCGGCGGTTTTTAAAATTATTTCGCCCATGGTTTTTACGGCGTCCATATTTATGCCGCTTTTTGTCGTTCCCACGTTTACCGACGAGCACACCCTATCGGTGGAAGCGAGCGCTTCGGGAATCGATCGGCACAGGTTTGTATCTCCGCGCGTAAAGCCCTTGTGAACGAGGGCGGAAAAACCGCCGATAAAGTCGACATTCAGCTCTTTTGCCGCCTTGTCGAGCGTTTTAGCCCATTCGGTGTAATCGCTTTCATCGGAACTTTCGGCGACCATGGCAATCGGCGTTACGGCAATCCGCTTGTTGATAATCGGCACGCCGAATTCCGTTTCTATGTCTTCGCCCGTGCGGGCAAGCTTATTGCAATATTTCATCAGTTTATCGTACATGCGCGTGCGGCTTTCTTTCCCGGAAGGGCTGCAGCAATCGCGCAGCGACACTCCCATCGTGATTGCACGCACGTCGAGCTTGTAGCGCATAAACATGTTGACCGTTTCCTGAATTTCCGAAGTTGAAAATAACATAATACCTCTGTTTTTATTTTGTGCAATGGATATAATCCCACACGGCCGGATCTTCCTGTCCGAGGCACCAAAATCCGGTTGAAAGCACGCCCATGTTTTTGTACATAAGCGAACGTTCGGCGATGGTGTGCGCATTGTCGAAATAGGCGGTTACCTTAAGCGGAACGGTGTACGAAAAATAAAATACGCCGCCGTCTTTTTCTATGCGCTGCACATCGAATTCGCGGATTTGGCGCTCTATGCCCGAATGATAAAACGCTTTGTCGGCGTTTACGCTGCCCCATGTTCTTCCGTAAAAGGGCTGCCCCATAATCAGTTTTTCCGGAGCGACCGTTTCCAGCGCATAGGAGGCGATGTTCCGGCACCAGTCGAACGAAGCGACCGGTCCGGGCCTGCTGCGGCTCCAATGTTCATCGTATGCCATAACGAAAAACCGGTCGACAATAGCCGACGCTTTTTCGTAATCGTAGGCATCTTTTTCGAGCTTTTTTATGCGTGCGGGAAAGGCCGCCGACAGCATCGGCCGTTTTTGTGCGCTGCCGCTTTTTGCGGTCTTCGAAGCTGCGGCTTTTGCAAGCGATTTTTTCAAATCGGCTAAAAAACTTAAAAAGTTTTCTTTATCGTCCGCTTTTACCATTTCAAAATCTATTTGAACGCCGTCGTATCCTTTGTCTACCGCGGCTTGTGTCAAGTCCGCAATCAGCTTTTTGCGCAGCGGGTATTCCGGAGAAAGCACTATGTGCGTCATGCCGTAGGTATTGCAGGTTACGACCAAATGCACGCGGGCCGGATAATACGCCAGTTTTTGCGCGTCGGGCACATCGTCCAAATGGCCGCGGTAATTTATTGACGCACCGAAATAGCCGATGTCGGTTGCGTTGATGCGCTCGTGCAGGGTACCTTCATGTCTGTTCAGCACGTATACCCACACTTCGTCAAAGCCGAGCTCTTGTGCGCATTGCACCGCGGCTTGTTCTGTACTTTGTGCAGAGCTTTGAATTTGTCCCGCTTCTTCTTCGGTTATGTGCGTCACTTCCGATGCTGCTTGAGCATCCTCTTGAAACTCCGCGGAAAGTGTTTTCGGGGATGAACTTGTACACGCGGCGAGCAGCAGCAAAAGCGCGCACGGCGCGTATTTTTTAAATTCGGTGCATCGCATTGAAAACCCGCTCGTGCATAATGTGTATATCGACGCCCAGCTTTTCGCCGAGCTCATTCATTTTTTCCCGCAAATCGGCAATACCGATCGAAGACGAAGACACATCCGCAACCATCATCATAATAAAATTGCCGGACAAAACGGTTTGGCTTATGTCGGCAATATTTATATTGTGCGAAAAAAGCGCCGAACTGACTTTCGCAATGATGCCGACCTGGTCGGTTCCCGAAACGGTGATAATAACGTTTGTCGTATCCATAAGCGTATTGTACTTGCAAGAAGGGCTGCGGTCAATGGGTGATTGATGCGGGAAAAAATAAAACGACGTATACAACAAGCCCTCTGCCGGCATGCAGCGCGGTTTTTCATCTCTCATTTTTCACTGATACTATTATTGACAGAGCTCTTTCCCTATGCTATAAAAACCGATATGTACTTCAAAAAGCTGATCGGAAAAAAATGTTATCTGTCTCCCATCGACGTAAACGATGCGCCGATATATACCGCGTGGCTCAACGATTCCGAGGTAAATGCCAATTTGACTCTTGCATCATCCGTCATTTCGCTTGAGACCGAAAAAGAGTTTTTGCAAAAAATCGCCGCCGATCATAATTACGGAATCATCTATGCCGAAACGGATTCGCTGATCGGCAATGCGGGCTTGCACAGTGTGAACTATCTTCATCGGAACGCTGAAATAGGTATTTTTATCGGCGATAAAACCTATTGGAATAAAGGCTACGGAACCGAAGCATTGTCGCTGTTAATCGATTATTGTTTTGCGGTTTTGAATTTGCACAACATATCGCTGAAGGTATACTCGTTCAATACGCGTGCAATCCGCTGCTACGAAAAGATCGGTTTTAAAAAGGCGGGAGAGCTGCGCGAAGCTTTTATATACGGAAGAAAAGCGCATAATATTATTTTTATGGATATTTTGCCTGACGATTTTTACGGCGCAAACCGGGCCGTGCCGAACTGACGAAACTTAATCAAGCCGAAACAATAAAGCCGAAAAAGCCCCTTCAAAGAGCCCGGGTGAACTACGGCACAAAAAGAGGCTTTCTACCGCTGCTTCCTTCCGGATCTGACGGGGTTCGAAAACGTTTTTTGCATAGGACCCGGACTCATTGAAAGGGCCTTAAAAAGCGGCCGATGTTCATGCGGCCGTTTTTCAGATAATTGGGGCATCTCGAAAAAACGACCTTGAGCGACTTTTTCAAGATGCCGACGAGTTGTAACTCGCTGTATTGTCGCGAGTTACAACATCACATTTTTAAAGTTACCTCTAAAAACTGCAGTTTTTAGAGGTTCCCTTCGGAATTGAAAACCTGCGGAGAGAGGGGGATTCGAACCCCCGGTACCTTTCGGTACACAGCCTTTCCAAGACTGCACCATCGACCGCTCGGACATCTCTCCAAAACAAAACGTCTGCACGGTTTGAAAACCGAAGCCTTCAAACCGTACGCATTCTCAACTACTTTTCCGTAAAAGAGCGGAGAGAGGGGGATTCGAACCCCCGGTACCTTGCGGTACAACGGTTTTCGAGACCGCCCGAATCGACCGCTCTCGCATCTCTCCAAAATACGTTTTGTGACGAGACTAAGAGGGTTCGAACCTCCGGCCTTCAGATCCGCAATCTGACGCTCTATCCAGCTGAGCTATAGTCTCATTCTTTTTGACCGCTTTTATGCGGTACGGAGCAGGGGGGATTCGAACCCCCGATACCCTTTAGGGGTATAACTCCTTAGCAGGGAGCCACCTTCGGCCTCTCGGTCACCGCTCCAAAGCCTCTGCAAGAGCGGAGCAGGGGGGATTCGAACCCCCGGTACCTTGCAGCACAACGGTTTTCAAGACCGCCTCCTTAAACCACTCGGACACCGCTCCATACAGTGCGCCTATTTTATCCGAAAAAGCCTCCGTGTGTCAACGGTTCAAACGGTTGTATCTTAATTAAAAGCCTTTGTCCGCGGCGGATTTTGCAGCCAGTTTTCAGCATGTTACCGATAAATCCGTACAGCACCGCTTTTTATGGAAATGTTCGCCGTCGGCTTTTTCTGTCGGTTTTTCAGCTTCACCGTTCCATTTTGCGGTAAATTGTTTTATGGGGACGGTCGGCATCGGCGCCCAATTCTTTGCGGCGTTGTTCGGCATAGTCGCTCCATGTGCCTTCGAACCAGCGCACGGTGCTGTTGTTTTCAAAAGCTAAAATGTGTGTGCATATTCTGTCCAAAAACCAGCGGTCATGGCTGATTATGAGCGCGCAGCCGGCAAACCGTTCTATGGCCTCCTCAAGAGCGCGCATGGTCGCAACGTCCAAATCGTTTGTCGGCTCGTCCAAGAGCAAAACGTTTGCGGCGGTTTTTATCATCATGCCCAAATTAAGCCGGTTGCGCTCGCCGCCTGAAAGTACGCCGACTTTTTTTTGCTGGTCGGCGCCGCTGAAGTTGAACCACGAGCAATATGCCCGGCTGTTTACTTCGCGGAGCGCCCCGTTTACGGCTCTCCCGTCTTTATCGACCGCGCCGAGCTTTATGATGTCGAGACCGCCCGAAAGCTGTTTCCATACGGTTTTATTCGGATCCAAGCCGCTTCGCATTTGATCGACGTAGGCGATTTTTACGGTTTCCCCGATGCGGATTGTTCCGCTGTCGGGCTTTTCGCCGTTTTGCGAATTCGAGCCGCTCGGGGATCCGCTGCCGGCCGCTTCGACAATCATTTTGAACAGGGTCGTTTTTCCCGCACCGTTCGGGCCTACAATACCGACGACGGCTCCCGGCGGCACCGTAAAGTTTACGTTTTCAAATAAGAGTTTATCGCCGAATGATTTGGTAAGATTTTGCGCTTCAATAACGACATTGCCCAATCGCGGTCCTGCCGGAATCGAAATAACGCTGTCTTTTACCGGCGTTTTATTTTCGGCCGCCAAAAGCTGCTCGTATTTTGCAATATGCTCTTTATGCTTTGCCTGCCGGCCTTTCGGACTCATGCGGATCCATTCGAGTTCACGCGCCAACGCTTTTTTTCGTTCGTTTTCGCCCTTTTCTTCAAGAGCAAGCCGCGCCTGTTTTTGCTCGAGCCAGCCCGAATAATTGCCCTTGTACGGATAACCTTCGCCGCGGTCGAGTTCCAATATCCAGCCTGCAACGTTATCCAAAAAGTAGCGGTCGTGGGTAACGGCGATAACCGTTCCTTCGTATTGCTGCAAGTGCCGTTCGAGCCACGCGACCGTTTCGGCATCCAAATGGTTTGTCGGCTCGTCCAAAAGCAAAATATCGGGCTTTTGCAGCAAAAGCCTGCACAGGGCGACGCGCCTTTTTTCTCCGCCGGAGAGCACGCCGATTTTCATATCGGACGGCGGACAGCGCAAAGCGTCCATAGCCAATTCAAGGCGGGAATCGAGGTTCCATGCGTCCAGCGCGTCGAGTTTTTCCTGAACGGCGGCTTGTTTTTCGCACAATTTGTCGATGTCCGCATCGCTTTCGCCGAAGGCTTCGTTTATAGCGTCGAATTCGGCCAATAAATCCGTTACTTCCTTAACGCCTTCTTCGACGATTTCTTTTACCGTTTTATTGTCGTCGAGCACGGGTTCCTGCGGCAAATAGCCTATTGTGTAGCCCGGCGATACCGATGTTTCGCCCGTAAATTCGGTATCGACGCCTGCAAGAATTTTGAACAAACTCGACTTACCCGATCCGTTTGCGCCGATAACGCCGATTTTGGCACCGTAATAATAGGAGATGCTTATGTCTTTGAGTACCGTTTTTGTTCCGTATGAACGCGATACGCGATCCATGGAATAAATGATTTTTTTATCGTCAACCGTTTTTGCCATGCGCTCATCATATCAAAAAAACGCCCGGCCTGCAATCGGGGAATTTGTACAGGAACAGGGCGGCTGCAATTTGCCGCAGGGAGCCGCATGTGCTATACTCACGCCATGAACAAACAGGAATTGCGCGACAGCATTGCCGTTCACACCGTGATGACCTTTGCCCGTTCAAGCGGGGCGGGCGGCCAAAACGTAAATAAAGTCAATACGAAAGTGCATGCGGCAATTGAACTCGGCGACGTAAAAGGACTTTCAGATACCGAGCGGAAGCTGGTTATGCAGCGCCTTGCAAAAAGCATACGAGGCGGTGTTTTTGCCGTCGATGTGCAGGACGAGCGCTTTCAGGAGCGGAATAAAAAAATTGCGCTTATGCGCATTGAAGAAAAAATCACCGCGGCGGCGCGCGTCGTAAAAAAACGGAAACCGACGCAGCCCACAAAGGCTTCCTGTGAACGGCGAATCAAAGTAAAAAAGCTGCGCTCGGAAATCAAAAAAAATCGGGGAAAAGTGAAGGTTTAGTTCTATTTTGTTACGTTGTGCAGCCATTTGCCATTGCGTACGCGAAGGAGTCCGGCGCTGACTTTTAAAAGCTGTTCGATTTGCAGGCACATGTATATGAGGTACGGCGGTGCGTGCAGCGCAAAGGCTGCGGCTGCGGCCAGCGGAATCGCAACGAACCACATCCATACGCTGTCGTTAAACGCGGCATACACGGTATCGCCTCCCGACCGGCACAATCCCACAATAAAAAACATATTGAATGCGTTTATCGGGTACATGCACATGAGGATCCGCAGCATGATCTGCGCTTGCGTTATAATGTGTGATTCGACATTAAACAATGCGGGAAGCGCAAGCGAAAGCGGGAACAGCAGCGAGCCTATAAAAACCGCCAAAGCGGGCATAAACCATGCGCATCGGTTCGCGTATTGCCGCGCTTCGCGTTCGGCTCCTTCGCCTATTTTTTTGCCGATGATTATTCCTGCACCGTTCCCGACTCCGATAAAAAACACCCACGTGAGCTGAGAAATCGTTCCCGTTATATTGAATGCGGCGATTGCATCGGTACCCGCGTGCGAAAAAATCGCGTTTTCGGTCGTAATGCCGATGCTCCACAGCGTTTCGTTTATGATGACGGGAAAGGCGATTCTCACAAAGCGCGCAAGAAAATCGCTTGTAAACGAAAAAAGCTGAGAAAAATTTCCGCATGCTTCGTATTGCATCCGGTATGCCCAGCCGACCGTGATGACCAGTTCTACAAAGCGGGAAAGCACCGTTGCGATTGCGGCGCCTTTTACGCCCATTGCGGGAATGACCAAGACCGCGCCGAAAAACGGAACGCTTGCACCGAAGATAAACAGATAATTAAAAAGAGCGTTCACGCAAATAGACACGGCGGTACTCACCGTCGGCAGTTTGACGTGTTCGGTTGCGCGGAAGGCAAGCTGGAACGCAAAACTGACGGCAAGCATCGGGTAACTCGGCGCGACAAAGCGCAGGTATTGGCCGCCCAATTCTATGACGCGCTCGTCCGAAGAATACAGCCCGATAAGCTCGCGCGGAAAAAACAGCGCGGCGCTCATAAAAATAAGGGAAAGTACGACGGAAAGCGTAAGCGTAATTCCGAGCGTACGCCGTATGCCGGCAATGTCTTTTTTGCCCCAAAATTGCGCGACGAAAATCGCGCCGCCGCTCGAAATGCCGAACAGTATCATGTTCAGAATAAAAAAGATTTGATTACCCAATCCCGCCGCGGCGATTTCGGTTGCTCCGAGCCGGCCGACCATTATCGTGTCGAGCATGTTGACAAATGTTTGGAGAAAGTTTTGTAAAATAATCGGAAGCGCAATCGCAAAAAGCGCGTTGAAAAATCCCGGCAGTGATGCCATAGTTGAACCTCGTGCGCAGTATATCATATAATGAATAAAATGTTTACCGAAAAGAAAGCGCTTTGCCGCCTTTGCGGTTTGTGCGTGCCGATTGTGCCGGCCTTGTTTTTGTGCTTTGCGGTAACCCTTGCCGCGCTTCCCTTCGAATCCCGTGCCGAACCCGGCGAGCTTACCTTTTTGCGCAGTGCGTATCCCGATATCGCATTCAGCTGCGTGTACGATAATGAGCAAAAGGATTTTAAAATTGAAGTTGCGCGCAAAGCCTCCGGCAGCGGCGGTGCGCGGCACAAGGCTGTTTTTTATTGGGCCGGCGGTAAAATGCTTCCGCTCGAAAAACTCGGCGATAAGGAATCCTATTGGAACCTTATGTATGCGTATGCGAAAGATATTCCCGATCCTGCACGGTTTTCGCAGGAAGACATACGGCGATTGCGCAATTTTTCTTCAGCCGAAAACCGTTTGCGTCAAGCGGGCGTATCGCTTGACTTCTTTGACGCCGTATACGACAGCGCAACGCGCCGATCGACTGAAACTCATATAAAGCGCGTATCCTTTCTCGGCAAATACACGAATGCGCACGAATGGATTTTCGCACCGCTTGCGCGCGTCGAAACGAAAATCGGCGAACTTGTAAAAACCGACGCCGAAGTAAAGGATTTTGTCGAGAATGTATCGCGTGTCGACGGCTACAACTGGCGCGAAATTGCGGACAGGGCATCGCGTTCCTTCCACAGCTACGGCATTGCGATCGACATTCTTCCGCGCGGCTGGGGACAAAAAAATATTTATTGGGCATGGCGGCGCGACATCGACCCCGACGGCTGGATGACGCTCCCGCTCGATAAGCGCTGGATGCCTCCGCTTAAAGTCATTCAGGCTTTTGAATCGGAAGGATTTATTTGGGGCGGTAAATGGCCCATTTGGGATAATATGCATTTTGAATATCGTCCCGAATTGATTGAATACACAAGGAGGATGCCGGAATGAATGAGCGAAAAAAGTATTATCTGGGATTGGATAACGGCGGGACGACAACCAAAGCGGCTCTGTTTACTCCCGACGGAAAAGAAATCGCCGTTGCGCGTGTCGATACCGCATCGATTACCGTTCAAAGCGATTTTGCCGAACGCGACATGGAAGAAATGTGGCGGGCGAATTGCGCCGTCATTCGGCACGTGCTTGCAAAAAGCGGCGTACAAAATACGGACATCGCTGGTGTCGGAATATGCGGACACGGCAAGGGCTTGTATTTGTGGGGAAGAAACGGCAAGCCGGTACGCAAGGGTATTCTTTCTTCCGACAACCGCGCTTACGAATATTCGGCGCGCTGGCAAAAAGACGGCACGGAGCAAAAAGCGTTTGAGCTGTCGTGTCAGCACGTTTTGGCTTGTCAGCCTGTTGCGCTGCTTGCATGGCTTCGCGACCACGAAAGCGATTCATACGCCGATATTCAATGGGTGTTCGAATGCAAAGATTATGTGCGCTTCAGGATGACCGGCAAGGCATGCGCCGAACTGACCGATTATTCGGGAAGCGGCTTGATAAACCTGCACACGCGCTCTTACGACCCCGCATTGTTAAAGCTGTTCGGCATTGAAGCCGTTGCAGACAAACTGCCGCCGCTGTGCCGTTCTTCCGACGTATGCGGCGTTGTAACCGAAGAAGCCGCAAAGGAATGCGGCCTTGCCGCGGGAACGCCCGTTATCGGCGGCATGTTCGACATCGATTCGTGCGCTTTGGCTGCCGGCGTTGTCGACGAAACAAAACTGATTGTCGTTGCCGGTACATGGTCGATAAACGGTTACATTGCCGCCGACCCCGTAACGGATGGTTCCGTCCGCATGAACAGCCTTTTTTGCATTCCCGGCCGCTATTTTATCGAAGAATCGAGCGCAACCTCGGCGGGAAACCTGACGTGGGTCGTGCAGGAACTCTTTCCCGAATTGATTGAAAAAGCCGAACGGAACAACGAAAACGTGTACAAGCGCCTGGACGAAACCGTCGCTTCCGTTTTGCCGCAAGAACACCTTCCTCTGTATTTACCCTTTGTGATGGGAAGCAATGCTCACCCGAACGCCAAAGCCTGTTTTTTAGGAATTTCGGCATCCCATAAGCGCGCCCACGTGCTGCGCAGCGTCTACGAAGGCATTGTCTTTTGTCACCGCGTACATATCGACCGGCTGGCTGTCGGCGCGCAAAAGCCCTTTTCCGTCGTCCGCTTAACCGGCGGGGCCGCAAACAGCCCGTTGTGGGCGCAAATGTTTGCCGACATTTTAGGCTTGCCTGTGGAAATTACCGACGCGCACGAAGCGGGCGCCCTGGGCTGCGCAATGGCGGTATCGGCGGCGGTGGGCGACAGACCTTCGTTTGCCGCAGCGTCCGAAAAAATGTGCCGTATTGTCGCGCGCTTTGAACCCGACGTGCGCAACAAAAACGCGTACGATGCGCGCTATGCGCTGTACAAAAAGGCTGCGGAACTTTTGAATCCGCTGTGGGACGATTTTCAGCGCAGTGCCGTATCAAACTGAAAATACATACCGGACAGTTTTTTACCGACACCGTTCTCTTTTCACCGATTTTCTCCTCGTGCCGGACCCCGATATTTTTACCGCTTGCGCTTGCCGTGAATTCGTCATATAGTAAGGATGAATGACGGCTTTTGCCGATTGTTTATTGATAAAATATATGCTTAAAACGAGGCTGTGCCCGCTGCGCCGCGACAATATCCGTATGCGGCACGGTCTTGCCGGCTGTCGGCGCGGTTATTTTGAGGAGGGTTTTCCCGTGAAAAAAAATATGCTTTTGCCGCTTACGGCGGCGCTTTCAATCGTAGCGGTTGTTTTGTTTTGTGCCGCCGGCTGTTCGAAAAAGAATGCCGGAGCGAGGCAAAGCGAACAGACCTTGCTTGACGAAGAGGGCGGCGCTCTTGCCGATATTCCCGACTTTGAACAAGCGTTTGTTCCCGTATATGAAAAGGCGGTACCGGAACCGGATTTGCCGGCAAAAAAACGGAATTTAAGCGGCCGTTCCGCGTCTTCCGCAAAAAAAAGCGCGTCCGGCGCAACATCTTCGACCGTGCGCCCCTTAAAAGAATATAAAACTTTGTATACGACAACGCGCTCTGCAAAAAATGCATTTGTCATGCCCGCAGGCGTTTCGGGAGAATCCGCTCCGGCCGCCCCTGAAAAGGGCGATTTAACCGTCATCGATTGGGGACCGCAAAAAGAGCTGCCTGCGGCAATCCGCCAGCCGTCTTTTTACGTCGTGTTTTCGCTTCCCGTAAAGGCGATAAGCGCGCTCGAAGAACCGTCTTCAAAGTCTGATTATATGAAAGTTGAGCCTGCCGTTGAAGGCGTGTTCCGCTGGTACGGTTCGCGCCATTTGGCGTTTGAAGCGAGCGAAAACATCAACCCCTTGTTGGAATACACGATTACCGTAAACGACAACGTAAAATCCTTGAGCGGAAAGCCGATTACCGGCGAATGCGTTTTTAAAATCAAAAGCGAACGGCTGCGCATTACCGGTTCTACGGTCGGCTATTCGTTTGCAAAAAAATCCGGCATGTGGATCGATGAGGACGACGTTGTACCCGAAGCGGCGAACGAAGTGCTGCTTACATTCAACTATCCGGTTAAGGCGCAGGATTTTTCAAACCGTATCCGTGCCGAAGTTGACGGCAGCGTTTTGCCTTGCATCGTAAGCCAAAAAGACGACAAATCGCTGCTTGTCACGGTAAAGGGAAACATTCCTTTCGACACCGACGTGTATATTTATGTCGATAAGCTGTGCATCCGTTACCACACGCTTTTACCGTTCCGATTGAAGGATACCGACGTCGAGCGTTCGGCAGGGCGTTTTTTAAATCCCGTGTACCTGCGCTTTTCGCACAATGTTGATGCTGCCTCGGTTTCGGCGAATCTTTCGACCGAACCCGCGATGCCCATAAAGAAAGAAAACATCGAAGTAAACGGAAGCACGGTCATCGTCTACGGACTTCCCGTCAACTTTAATTCAAAATATACGCTGACGATTAAAGACGGCATAAAGGATGTGTACGGCAGAAAATTAAAAGCCGGAAAGTCCGTTTCGGTTCGGGTTCCCGAAGCGGCAAGTTACGTGAGGTTTTTGGACAGCGGCACAAAAATGCTCGAAGCCGCCTATCCGCACAAATTTTTGTTCGAATACCAAAACTTGTACGAACCCTCGCGTTACAGCATTGTAAAAACCGACGCTCCGCTCAACATAAAGTCGTGGGAAACGTCTATTTCCGAAAAGGATGCGATACAGCCGAATATAAAAATACGCAACCAAAGGCAGTTTGAAGTTATCGATTTGGATCCGCTTTTGGATAAGGGCAAGGGCTTTGTGCGCTTCGATGCGGAGATGACCGTTCCGTCTTATTGGGATAAGGGTAAATTTTACACACAGGAAAACTGTACGAGTATTCAGGTAACCGATTTGGGCATTACGGTTCGGTACGGAGTAAATAAGGCGGTCGTACTGGTAACAAGCCTTGCAAGCGGCAATCCTGTCGAAGGGGCGAATGTGTACATGTACAGCGGTGAGCATCCCGTAAGCACTGCGGCAACAACCGCGCTCGGTTCAGGTACGACGGATAAAAACGGACTTGCCGTTTTGCAGTTTGACCGTTGGAGTGCGGCATTTTTTGACTCATACCGGGAAGCCGTTTATGTGGAAAAAGACGGAGACCGCGCGGTGTTTTATCCGGATACGCACCGCGAATGGCGTTCCGTTTCTTCGGTCGGCGATATTGATACCGGCGTGCAGAATTTTCAGCGTACATTTATGTTTTCCGACCGCGGTTTGTACCAGCCCGGCGAAACGATTACGTTCCGCGGCATCGACCGCACGCAGAGGCTCGGCTCGTTTACTCCGTACACCGGTGATTATACGATAACCTTAAAAGAAAACGTGTGGGGCGATGCCGAAGAAGTTGCACATTTGAACGGCACTTGTTCGGAATCGGGCGGTTTTTGGGGTTCCGTTAAACTTCCCGAAAACGTCAAGCCCGGTCAATACGTGCTTGTATACGAACGCCCCGGAAGAGAGTGGCGGAGCCGCAAAATCAATATTACGATCGCGTATTTTGAACGCTTAAAATTCCAAGCGGAAGTTGCCTTGAGCGAAGCGACCCTCGTCGCGGGCGACACGATAAGCGGTTCGGTTAAAGCTTCGTATTTGTCCGGCGGCTCTTTGGCCGAAGCGACGTACACGGGCGGCTGGGTGCGCCAAGGCTGCGATTTTACAAGCGACGACCCCGTACTTAAAAATTATACCTTCGGCCCGCGCGAGATCGAGCGGTCAATGGAACAGCTTTCTTCGTTTGAAGGAAAGCTTTCCGCCGACGGCAGTGCACGCATTTCGTATACGACCGCCGAAGAAGGCATTGTCGGTTCTCCGTACCGCTACTTTGCCGAAGCGTCGGTAACCGACATAAGCAATCAGCTTATTGCCGCGCGCAATGCGGTAACGGTTCACCCCGCGTCGTTTTACATAGGAGTTGCAAAACCCGACGGCGTTACCGGCTTTGCAAAAAAAGGGCAGGAATTGAATTTCCCGCTTATGCTCGCTTCCGCCGACGGAAAGGCGCTTGCTTCTTTGGATTTTGTTAAAGGCAATTTGTCCGCCGAACTTATACGCGACGATTGGCATTTGGTGCAGCAGTACGGTTCGGCCGGCAGCGTGTACGCGAGCTACGAAAAACAAAGCGTAAGCGAATATACCTCTTCGATAAAACCTTCGCTCAAAGGATCGGTAAAAGTTACGCCTAAAAACGCCGGCTATTATACGCTCGTGTTAAGCGGAAGCGATAGAAACGGTAAAATTGCAAAAACCGAATATTCCTTTTTTGTAACCGGTTCGGGCGCCGTTTTTTGGAACCGCGACTTTGAATCTTCGCTGCGCCTCACTCCCGACCAATCGCAGTACAATCCCGGCGATACGGCGCGCATTTTGCTTGAAAGTCCGCTTCCTGCCGGCAATTATCTTATTACCGTTGAGCGCGAAGGAATTTTTACCGAACAAGTGCGCCATTTTGAAGAAAGTACCGCGGTGCTGGAAATCCCGATTGCGCTCAATTACGTGCCGGTTGTGTACGTGAGCGTGTGTTCGTATTCCGTGCGTTCGGGAAAGCCGACTCATCAGTACGGCGAAGCCGACATGGACAAGCCCAAGGGCTTTTTCGGTTCGACCGCCGTGTTTGTAAATCCGCGCGTAAAAGCTTTTTCGATCGACGTTGCCGCCGACAAACCCTCGTACCGTCCGGGCGAAAAAGCGGTTATCGTCCTGAATGCGACAAAGGGCGGAAAGCCGCTTGCCGACGCGGAGCTGACCCTTATGGCGGTAGACCGCGGCGTTTTGGATTTAATCAATTACCACGTTCCGAATCCCGTAGACTTTTTTTACAACGAATACAATTTTCCGCTGTGCGTAAAGGGCGGCGATTCGCGCTCGCTGCTTATGGATCCGGTAACTTACGAAATAAAGAACTTAAAAGGCGGAGACGCTTCGGATGAAGAAAAGGAACAGGAGCGCAAAAAATTCGACCCGACAGCCGTCTTTATACCGGTTTTAAAAACCGACAAAAACGGTCAAGCCCGTGCCGAATTTACTTTGCCCGATACGCTTACAACCTACCGCATTACGGCCTTCGGCGTTCACGAGGATTTGCTCGCTTTGCAGGAAGATGAAATGCTCGTGCAAAATCCCGTGAACGTGCTTGCCGTAAAACCGCGGCGCTTACGCGAGCGCGACACGGCCGAATGCGGCGTGCTGATTTCAAACCTCGATTCGCGCGCACACAGCATAACGGTAAAAGCCGAAGTACGCTCTCCGCAGGGAACCGATTCGGCAAACCTCGGCAAAGCCGCCGGTAAAGCCTTTTTCGACGGCAGCGCGCAAAAAACGGTTAAGGTCGAAAGCGGTACACAGTCGACGGTGTATTTCGATCTTGCCGCTCAAAAAGCGGGAGAAGTCGAAGTCGTGTTTTCGGTATCGTCGGATATTTTAAAAGAGCGCTTGGTGCAGCCCCTTGTTATCGAGCACCCCTTTGTGTTCGAAACCTTTACGGCGACGGGAACCGTCGAGCGTTCCGCTTCTTCGGCTTCCGAAATGGTCGCGCTTCCGTCTTTTGCCGATTTGAACGCCGGTTCTTTGTCGATTACGCTGGATGCAACTCGCTTGGCAACGCTTTCGTCGGCGGTCAATTACGTGTTCAATTATCCGTACGGCTGTATGGAACAGCAAAGCGCGCGCTTATTGCCCCTGGTTGTTTTCGGCGACTACATCGCTACCTTCGGTTTGCAAACCGAAGTGCCCGACGTAAAGAAAACCGTAAGGGAAACCTTTGCCTCGTGGAAGCAAATTCAACAGGACGACGGCGGTTTTCCGTATTGGCCCGAGGGTACGGAGTCGAGTTTTTACGTGAGCGTACGCATCGCTCATTTGTGCGCGCTCGCAAAGGAGCGCGGCTACAGTGCTAAGGATATTGCGCTCAATACCGAAAGGCTTGCTTCATATGTTTCGTCAAAACTCAACAAAAAGTACCTGAGCGATTACCTTCGCGCGTATGCGTGTTATGTGCTCGCGCTCAACGGAAAGAGTTTTCCTTCTTCTTTGCTGCCGTCCGTATCCGCTAAAGATACCGATATTTCGACTGCGGCCTTGGCCGGCTTGGCCTGCCTCGAGCGCGGCTCTTCCGGCGATAAGGAAAAGGCGCAGCAGTACGCAGACACCATACGCCGCTACTTGCGGCCCGATACGCGCGGCGTGGACATAACTTCTCCCGACGAATCGCGGTACTATTATTGGTATGCGAACGACAAATCCATGGATTATGCGCTGACGGTTAAACTGTTTACGCTGCTCAATGCCGATGACGATATGATTACAAAACTTTTGTATACGCTTTTGCAGCGTCAAAAAGCCGGCTATTGGAAAAGCACGGCCGTTACCGCCTTTGTGCTGGATTCGGTATATACGGTTATAAAAACGGCTAAACTCGACAACTTGAATATGAGCGCTTCGGCATCTGTGGACGGAAAGGAATTGGTTTCCGGAAGCTTTAAAGGCGCGGGAGCGCAAGCTCTTACGTTTACAGCGGATTTCGACACCGAGCCCTTGAGTACCGTAAAGCGCGATACGCTGCTTCCGCTTACGATTAAGAAAAAGGGTTCGAATCCGCTGTATTATACGACATCGCTCAAGTACGCTATTCCGCAGGAAATGCAAACCTCTCGCGATGAAGGCTTGGGTGTTTCGTATATTCTCCGCGATACCGAAACCGATAAAATCGTAAAACCGTCTTCGGCTTCTTCTTCCCTTATCGAGCTTGAAAGCGGCAAAACCTACGAAATGGAAATAAAATTGTCGTCGGGACGCGACCGGTCTTTTGTGGCGCTTCGCGCACCGGTGCCGTCGGGGGCGGAAATTATCGACGCGGCCTTTGTTACGACCGCCTCCCTTACCGGAAGCAACCGCGCCGAAGACGAGGATGCCGACGATGAAGACGATTGGTATGGCTGGTTTTACGGAAGGCCGATGAGCAGTCAGCGCATTTACGACAACGAAGTGCAGTATTTTTGGAACGATTGGGCAAAGGGAAGCGATACGGTGCGCTTTAAATTCCGCGCCGTCAGAAAAGGAGTGTATCCCTGTCCGCCGCTTACCGCCGAATGTATGTATGAAAACGAAGTGTTCGGCCGCACCGACGGATACCTGTTTGTGATAAAATAATGAAGGTCGTTTCGAAGATACAAAAAAACGTTCGCGCCGCCGGTCTTTGTGCGGCCGGCCTGTGTGCCGCCGGCGCTCTGCTCTTGTTTGCCGCGCTTGACCTTTTCTTTTTACCGTTTCCGCAGCTCAACGCGTTTAGGAAGCGGGATTGGAGTACGCGCATTTACGACAGGCGCGGCACATTGGTGCAAGTACTCGCGCTTGAAGACGGCGTGCGCCGAGAGTTTACTCCGCTTTCGGCTATGCCGCAGCAAGCTATTGATATTTTTTTAGCGGCCGAAGACAAACGTTTTTTTTCGCACTGCGGACTTGATTTTTCGGCCGTAGTGCGCGCGGCGTTGCAAAATATACGGAACGCTCAAAGAGTGAGCGGCGCTTCGACGGTTACGATGCAGCTCGCCCGTCTTGTAGTTCCGGCAAAAAAGCGCACGCTTGCGGCAAAACTCAACGAAGCATGGAACGCGCTTCGCATAGAGCGGCGCTTAAGCAAAAACGAAATACTCGAGCTGTATTTGAATACGCTGCCCTTCGGTTTCCAAACCGAAGGCATTACGTCCGCCGCAAAAACTTTTTTTGCCGCACCGCTTGAAGATCTGAATATCGAGCAGCTGTGCTGCCTTGCGGTTATACCGCGCCGCCCTTCGGGCAACAATCCGCTCGAACACCCGGAAGTATGCGCCGAGCGCGCCTGTGAACTGTACCGTTCGCTCGGCAATTCGTCTGCCGCTTCCGGCAATTCCGCCGCCGATTCCGGTCATGGCGCATCAATCGGAGCCGCGCCGCTTGAACACTTTGTGCGCATTGCCGAAAATGCGCGGCGTGCCGAATATCCGTTTTATTTGCCGCACTGCGTTGATTTTTTGAAAAAGCGGTTTGCGCGCGAGGGCCGCTCCCTTCCCCCGGAAATACGATTGACTGCGGATGCGCTTTTTTCTTTTCACGCCGAAAATCTTTTGGCGGGCGAACTTTCGAACAATTCATACGCGCGCGTGTACAATGGAGCGGTGTTTGCAATCGAAAACGAAACGGGGAACATCCTCGTGTGGGTCGGTTCCAATTCTTATTTCGACCGCGACCATCAGGGACAAATCGACGGCGTTACCGCGATGAACCAAAGCGGTTCGAGTTCAAAACCTTTTTTGTACGCGCTCGCGCTGGACAAAGGCTATAAACCCTCCGACGTACTTCCCGACATTCCGCTTCGCTTCGGCTCGGACGAAGTGTACATTCCGCGCAACTTCAACAACCGCTATAACGGCCCCGTGCGCTTCCGTACCGCCCTCGCATCCAGTTTGAACGTGCCGGCCGTAAGCCTTTTGGATTCGATCGGCGAAGCTTTTTATGCCGACACGCTCGATAAACTGCATTTCGATTCGATACGCACAAAGGGACTCGATGCGGGGCTTGCGCTCGCGCTCGGAAGCGCTCAGGTATCCTTGTATGAATTGGTACGGGCATTCAGCGTTTTCCCGCGCGACGGAACGGTTATTCCGCTCCGCTTGCTCGAAAATTCCGGCAGCAGTGGCGCTGTGCTGTCCGATTCGGTAAACGACGATTTTTCGCCTTCGCGCGTATATTCTCCGGACAGCGCGCGCATTATCTGTTCGATTTTGTCCGACAGCGAAGCGCGCGTAAAAGGATTCGGTTTTTCATCCGTATTCAAAACGGACTTTCCGTCCATGTTTAAAACGGGAACGGCAAATCAATATCAAAGCCTTATCGCTCTGTGTGCGAGTTCCGCCTATACCGTGGGCGTGTGGCTCGGAAACTTTTCCGGCGAAACCGTTATCGGTAAAACGGGCAGTTCGATACCCGCTTACATCGCAAAAGAAGTGCTTACCCGATTGCAAACCTCTGCGGACGGAAACGGAAAAATTCTTCCGGCGCGCAACTTTGCCGAGCCCGAACACTGGCACAAGGGACGCGTGTGCGCGCTTTCGGGCATGATCGCTTCTCCCGATTGTCCGAACACGATAAGCGAGTACCTTCCCGATTCTCTTACCGCCGAAAATAAAAAAAAGCTTTGCTGCACTTGGCACACAAAAGAAAACGGAAGGTTAAAAACCGTGTATCCGGAGAAATACCGAAACTGGTTTTTATCGGCCGAACGTTACGGTGCCGTCAATGCCGGCGGTGCACCTCTTACGATAGTCCGCCCCGTGTCGGGGAGCCGTTTCCTCTACGACAGCGCGTATAAAAACATTGCCGTCGTTCCGCTCGAAATAAACGGCGGGCACGGCGATACGGTGCGCGTGTTTTTGGACAGCGCGGAGTATGCGGTGTTGGAACGCCCGTTTTTTATAAATCTTAGCGCGGGTAAAGGAAAACACACCGTGCGCGCCGTGTGCGCAGACGAAGAGCAAACCGTCGTTTTTACGGTGGAGTAGGGGTTGGAGATCTTATTGCATTTACGCGATTTCCGTGTTATCATTGCTGTATGATACGTAAAATATTGTTTTTTATGCTGCTGGTTTGTATGATTTCGCCGGCAGCGCGGCTGCATGCACAGCAAAGTGCACAAACGCGCCAAAAAATTCCTTCTCCGCTGTACGGCATAACGCTCGATGCGGTTTCAAAATCTTCGATTAATAAAATCATCGATGCGATAAAAGCGCTTCCCGTTAAGCCGACCGCCCGCGTCATTATCGATGCCGATAAAAAACCGGCGGACTTTGTTCCGCTTTTGGCGCGATTGCATGAAGTTTCCTACATTTTGCTTTGTCCCTGCGATTCTTCCGACATGGAGCTGTATGAAACGGTCGAATCGTATACGGCGCGCTTTGCCGACTGCGTTGCGCATCTCGCTCCCTATACGGATATTTGGGAAGTCGGCAACGAAATTAACGGCGAAGGGTGGCTGGGCGGTACGGACGAATTGATCGGGCAAAAAGCCTATGCGGCGTGGAAATATGTGCACGACCGCGGTCTTGCATCGGCGCTTACAACCTATATGTTTAAGCCCGGCGATCAAAGTATGACAATGGAGGAATGGCTCGAAAAGTTTATTCCTTCCGATATGAAAAACGCGCTCGATTACGTACTGGTCAGTTATTACGACGAAGACAACGAAGGCATGCACGACAATTGGGACGATATGTTTAAAAACTTATATGAGATGTTCCCCTCTTCGCAGTTGGGCTTCGGCGAGGTCGGCTTTGCCGATCCGCACCGGGCGGGAAAGGTTTTTAACGCTCAAGCCGACGCCTATTACCGTATGAAGCCCTATAACGATCGCTATGTCGGCGGCTATTTTTGGTGGTATTGGCAGGAAGACTGTGTTCCGCACAAGCGTAATTCGCGCTGGCAAAAAATCGCCGATAATTTTTTGTGGATGAAAGAAAACTATTAAGGCCATGCACATAGAAACGAAATGCCTGCATGCAGGCTATACGCCCGAAAACGGGGCTCCGCAGGTTATGCCGATTGTTCAAAGCACAACGTACCGCTTTGATTCTACCGAACATATTGCGCGCCTTTTCGATATGCCGACCGAATATATGTATTCGCGCATATCCAATCCCACCTGCGATGCGGTCGAAAAAAAACTTGCAGCCCTTGAAAACGGCGTCGGCGCAATGCTTACATCCAGCGGTCAGGCGGCTTCTTTGCTGTCCGTTTTGAACCTTTGTTCGGCAGGCGACAGTTTTGTTTCCGCGTCGACGATATACGGCGGCACCGTCAACCTCTTTGCCGTAACCTTAAAGAAGTTCGGCATCGAATGCATATGGGTCGATGCCGACGCTCCGGCCGAAACCATACGGGCGGCTTTTAAACCGAACACCAAAGCGTTTTTTTGCGAAACGCTTGCGAACCCCGCTTTAGCCGTCTGCGATATTGAAAAACTTGCGCGAATCGCACATGGAAACGGCGTTCCGCTCATTGTCGACAATACCTTTGCAACGCCGTATTTGTGCCGGCCTATAGAATGGGGCGCGGATATCGTCGTTCATTCCACGACAAAGTATTTGGACGGACATGCGCTGCAAGTCGGCGGCGCGATCATCGATTCGGGGAAATTCGACTGGGCCGCCGCGCATAAAAAAAGCGGCAAGTATGCCGACTTTGTCGAGCCGGACGACAGCTATCACGGCGTTGTGTACACGCGGGAGTTCGGCAATCTTGCCTATATTATAAAAGCGCGTATGCAGCTGATGAGGGACTTCGGTTGTTACCCGTCGGCGCATTCGGCTTTTTTATTGAATTTGGGGTTGGAAACGATTCCCGTGCGCATGAAGCAATACTGTGAAAACGCGTTGCGTGTTGCCGAGTTTTTTAAAAACTCGCCTAAAATAGAATCGGTGCGTTATCCCGGCCTTACGGGCGACAAGTATTACAAGGCCGCGCAAAAATACCTTCCGCTCGGCGCAAGCGGCATCGTCAGCATAACGGTAAAGGGCGGACGATCCGGTGCCGTGCGCTTTATGGATGCGCTGAAGCTTGCTTCGAACGTCGTACACGTTGCCGACATCAGAACCTGCGTGCTTCATCCGGCTTCGGCTACGCACCGCCAGCTTACGGACGAACAGCTGAAAGCGGCCGGAATCGACGGCGGTTTGGTGCGCTTTTCGTGCGGACTTGAAAACGTGCAGGATATTATCGACGATATAGAGCGCGCGTTGGGAAAAGTGTAAAAGGCGCCGGAGGTTTTACGTTTATCCGTCCAGCAGGCTCTTACGCAGCAGCTTGCCGGTTTTAGTTGCGGCGATGCCGCCGCGCGCCGTTTCTTTCAATTCAAAGGGAAGCATTTTGCCGACGCGGTACATCGCTTCGAGCACTTCATCGGCGGGGATGGGGCTTGTCATACCCGCAAGAGCCATGTCCGCGCTGAGCAGGGCGTTTACGGCTTGGCTTGCGTTCCGCTGTGCGCAGGGCACCTGTACCAAGCCCGCAACCGGATCGCAGATAAGGCCCATAGCGTTCATAAGGCAAAAACAAAACGCGTCGAGGCTTTGCGCGGGCGTGCCTCCCGCAAACTCGACCGCTGCGGCGGAAGCCATTCCCGCAGCCGAAGCGCATTCGGCTTGGCAGCCGCCTTCGGCACCCGATACGGTTGCGTTTTTAACGATGACGGCACCTATGCCCGAAGCGGTCAGCAGGGCTTTAAGAATCTTTTTGCGTCCCGCTGTGCCCTTTGCGTATTTTTCTTTCAGCGCGATAAGAACGGCCGGAATAATGCCGCTTGCTCCGGCGGTCGGTGAGGCGCAAATGCGCCCCATCGAAGCGTTTACTTCGCTGACCGAAAGCGCGAGGGCGATAACCCGATTGATAAAGGTGCCGCACAAACCCGGCGTTTTTTTATTGTATGCATTATGCCGGCAGGCATAACCGCTTATAAGATTGCCTGCGGTGGCAAGCGGCTTATCCAGAGCCTTGGCGGCCGATTCTTCCATGACGGTAAAGCGCTTGTCAAGTTCGGTAAAAACGGCATTTTCCGTCGTATTTTGCACGGCGCATTCGTTTTCCAAAATGATGCGCCACAGCGCTTCTTTTTTTTCGGAACACAGCGATAAAAGCTGTTCAAAATTCTGATACATATTTTTCCTGCAAATCGATAACCGTTACCGAAACGACGTTCGCCGACCGGTCGAGCTTTTCTTTTATGCCGCTGTCCACCGGAGAGTCCGTTTCTATAACGCAGCACGCCGTGCCGCCTTTTTCAGTGCGGCTCACTTTCATAACCGCAATATTTATCTTGTTTTGCGCCAATATGCTTGAAATTTCGCTGATAACGCCGGGAACGTCTTTTTGCACAACGACCAGCGTATTAGTTTCCGCTGCGAATTCCGTGTCGAAGCCGTTTATCGATTTGATAAGAATGCGGCCCCCGCCGATCGAAGAGCCGACGATGTCGGTTTGTGTGCCGCCGTCTTTTATAAACGTTATTTTTACCGAATTTTCGTGCATGCCTTCCAAATCGGCTTCGTAAAATTCGTACTGTAAGCCGGCTTCGCGCGCGTAGGCAAACGAGTCGGCAATGCGTTCGTCGTCTTCAAAAAAGCCCAAGACGCCGGCAACCAAAGCTTTGTCGGTGCCGTGCCCGCGGTAGGTTTCGGCAAAGCTGCCGTACAAACCGAAGCGCACTTTCGCAAAAGGCGGGCGGGCGATCGCCGACGCAATTCTGCCCAAGCGTGCGGCACCCGCGGTATGAGAACTTGAGGGGCCTGTCATAACGGGGCCGGTAACTTGAAAAACGCTTATATCCATAATGTACGCCTCTTCGGCTTCAACTGTTTTTCAGCCGCTCTTCCTTTGCATAAATGCACAAAGCGTCTATGAGTTCGTCGCAAAATCCCTGCATAATCTGATCGAGCTTGTACAGCGTAAGGTTTATGCGGTGATCGGTTACGCGGTTTTGCGGAAAATTGTACGTGCGGATTCTTTCGGAACGCTCGCCCGTTCCGACCATGCTTTTGCGTGCGGCCGCACGTTCGGCATTTTTTTTCGATTCTTCCAAATCGAACAGGCGGGCGCGCAAAACGCGCAAAGCCTTCGCCTTGTTTTTTATCTGGCTTTTTTCGTCCTGCTGAATGACAACCAATCCCGTCGGCAAGTGGGTAAGCCGCACCGCCGAATCGGTTGTGTTGACGCACTGTCCGCCCGGGCCGCCTGCCCTCATAACGTCGATGCGCAAATCTTCAGGCTTTATTTCTATTTCGGTTTCTTCGGCTTCGGGCAAAACCGCCACCGTAACCGCACTCGTATGCACGCGCCCCTGCGATTCGGTTTCCGGCACGCGCTGAACGCGGTGCACGCCGCCTTCATAGCGCAAACTTCCGTATACGTATTTTCCGCTTATCGAAAAAGAGATTTCCTTATAGCCGCCCACTTCGGTTTCGCTTGCGTTCATGATTTCATACGACCAGCCCTTCATGTCGGCATAGCGCGTGTACATGCGGAAAAGGTCGGCCGCAAAAAGAGAAGCTTCATCTCCGCCGGCGCCCCCGCGGATTTCCATAATGATATTTTTTTCTTCGAGCGGATCGGGCGGAATCAAAAGAAGCTTCAGTTTTTCTTCGACGCCGGGCTGTTTTTCTTCCAGCTCCTTTAATTCTTCGCGCGCAAATTCTTTCATGTCGTGATCGCTTTCTTCGGTAATAAGATGCTTTGCGTCCTCAATTCCCTGAAGCAATTTTTTATATTCGTCGAAAGCTTCGTTTACTTCGCTTAAATAAGCATGCTCGCGCATGGTTTCTTTATATTTTTTCGGATTTTTTATAAGTTCCGGGTCCTGAATAATTTGATTCAGTTCCTCGAACCGCGTTTGCATTTCTTCAAGCCGTTTAATCATAGCAAAATTATATAGAAAAAAAGACACACAGGCAAGCGTTTTTTTACCGTGTTTTTTTCTGCCGTTTTTCCTGCTCCGCAGACTTCTCCGCGGCAATTTTTTTGGGGGGGGCGCACACATACGGCAAACCGGCTTTCCGCGGCTTGCCCTCACGGCCGGCCGGTGCGGTTGGGGATGGTCAAAAGATAATTACTTTTTCGCCATCCCCCGGCAAGTTTTAAATCAGAGAAATTGTCCAAAAATCAAAGTTTTTAGACAACCAGCCCGCGCCGACGGCTTCGCCCCGCTCCAATCCGGGCCCGACAAACACAGGAAAAAATACCTCTTGCATTTTGTAGAACGATATTCTATAATACTTGTAGAATGTTGTTCTACAAAAAGGAAAATGCCTATGTCCGATAAAAACGAAGACAGAGAAAGCCGGCAAAAGCAATTGATCGATGCGGCGACAACGCTGTTTTTTTCAAAAGGATATACGAACACTTCGGTACGGGATATTTTGGATGCGGCAAACGACCGGACGTCATCGCCGAGCGTTTTTTATTATTATTTTGAATCGAAGGAAGCAATTTATCGAGCCGTTTTGCGCCGTTATTCCGAGCGCTATGTAAAATCCGTGCAGGATGCAATCGACGCGTACAAAGACGATGCGCAATCGCTTATGACTCAAGTAACGCGCCTGTTTTTAAAAACGGTAAAAGCCGACGCTCACGGAAAAGAAGCGGCCGCTTCGCCGGACAATCTTTTGTACGCTTTAAAACTCAAAGAAGAACTGACACAAAAATTTGTTGAAGTTTGGGAACTGTTTATCCGCTCACTGGATTGGTACAAAGCCGATGCCGAAACGGTTCACAAAACGGCCGTTTTTATTGCCGGCGGCATCGGAGAAATGATGTACGATTTCGGCTATGTTCACGAAAAAAAAGAGGGCAGCGCCCGAAAACTTATGGACTGCATGATTGACTTTTGCGCCGGTGTTTTGAACGCTCCGGCTGCACAAAAAGAAAAATACAGGAGGATTGTGTATGATAACCTTGCATGAACAGGTTGACATTAGCGCGCCGTTTGAAAAGCTGTGCGCATGGGCCGACAATTTCGAAGAAGAATTCGTCAAGTGGAGTCCGTATCACTTGGAATGCGAACTGTACGACGGAAACGTAAATGCGGGCAGCAAAGTCCGTTTTTATGAAATCGTTATGGGACTCGACTACGACGTAACCGGTACCATCGTAACAAGCGAACGCGACGATAATCATTTTCGCTTCGTATTTAAAAGCGACAAGGGAACCGCTTTTATCACTTTTGAAGGAACGCGGACAAAAGGCGGCTGCCGCTTTTCGCACACGGAATCCTTCGGCATAACGACGCCCGTCATCGGGCCTATTATGAACTTTTTACTGTTCAAAATCATCTTCCGTAAAAAATGCAACTGGCAACTCATTCGCGACGATATGATTTTGGACAATAAATACTTGACCGAAATCCTTACCGAAGGCAAGTATCCGGAACGCATTCCCGTTGAACGTTTAAAAGCCGGAGCAAAATAAAAGTCCGCCTTCGGGGCTGAATCCCCGCGCTTTGCCGATAAAACATTGCAGTTTTTTCCCCTTTCGGCTATACTTTTCATATTCGGAGGGTATATGAACGTATTGGTTATAGGCGGTGCGGGCTACATCGGAAGCCATGTGGTAAAGGAACTCATGGCGGCGGGACACAAGGTTACCGTATTCGACAATTTGTCGTCCGGGCTTTTGCAAAACCTGTTTAAAGAAAACGGTTTTATTGCCGGCGATATTTTGCACAAAGAAAATCTTGACGCCGCCTTTGCGCGGGGATTCGACGCTTTTATTCATCTTGCGGCTTTTAAAGCGGCCGGCGAGTCCATGCTCAAACCGGAAAAATACGCGGAAAATAATATTACCGGTTCTTTGAATATTATCAATTCGGCGATCGCGCACAACTGCAAGTATATGGTTTTTTCATCGTCGGCGGCCGTGTTCGGTTCGCCCGAATATCTTCCTATGGACGAAAAACATCCGAAAAATCCGGAAAACTTTTACGGTTTTACCAAGCTCGACATCGAACGGTACATGCAGTGGTACGATACTTTAAAAGGCTTAAAGTTTGCGGCCCTGCGTTATTTTAACGCCGCAGGCTACGATCCCGACGGCATTATTACCGGTCTTGAGCAAAATCCTGCAAACCTGCTGCCGGTGATTATGGAAACCGCATGCGGTATGCGCTCAGAACTGCACGTGTTCGGCACCGACTACGATACGAAAGACGGCACCTGCATACGCGATTACGTTCACGTAAAAGATTTGGCGGTTGCGCACGTAAAGGCGCTCGAATACATTGCAAAGCACAACGAAAGCCTTACCGTCAACTTGGGAAGCGAAAAGGGCGTTTCGGTTTTGGAAATGCTTGAAGCCGCGCGGCGCATTACCGGAAAACCTATTCCCGCAAAATTTGTCGGACGCAGAGCCGGGGATCCCGCCTGCTTGTATGCAACCTCGGCTTATGCCCGCGAAAAACTGGGCTGGAAGGCCGAACATTCGGATGTCGATACACTGATCGGCTCAACCTGGGCCGTGTATAAAAACAGAGGTGAAAAATGAGTTTGAAACAGCTTACCGATTGGATCGATTCCCAAAAAAAAGCGATTGTCGATTTGGAAACGCTTTTAACTTCACATCCGGCCCTCGCGCCCGAAAGCGGCGGAGAAGGCGAGCTTGAAAAATGTATTGCCCTTGAGCAATGGCTCAAAAAAGAAGGAATTACGGATTTTGCGCGTTTCGACGCTCCCGACGGCCGCGTAAAATCGGGCATACGGCCGAACCTTGTGGCGACGATACAGGGCAAAAGCGACAAGCGCAGCATATGGGTTATCGCCCACTTGGACGTTGTGCCCGTTGGCGAGATTTCGCTGTGGTCGGCCGACCCGTGGAAGGTGTACGAAAAAGACGGAAAGCTTTTCGGGCGCGGCGTCGAAGACGACCAGCAGGGCTTGTGCAGCGGCGCGTTTGCCGCGCTCGCGTATGTAAAAAACGGCATTATGCCTGAAAACACCGTAAAGCTTTTGTTCGCGGCCGATGAAGAAGTCGGTTCGGTATACGGCATACAGTATCTTTTGAAAAAACATAAACTGTTCCGCAAACAGGATCTCATCATCATTCCCGACGGCGGAGATTCAAAAGGCGAAACGATCGAAATAGCCGAAAAAAATCTTTTGTGGATGAAAATACGCATCCGCGGAAAGCAGGCGCACGGATCCATGCCGCATTTGGGAAAAAACGCTTTTTTGGCCGCGTCGGCTTTGGCGATGGAGCTTAACGCTTTGGAAAAGTTCTTTAAAAAGCGCGATAAACTCTTCGATCCGCCCTATTCAACATTCCAGCCGACAAAAAAAGAAGCGAACGTGCCGAATATCAACACGATTCCCGGCGAAGACGTGTTTTACATGGACTGCCGCATTTTGCCCTGCTACACGCTCGACGAAGTGCGCGCCGAAGCCCGCAAGCGCATGGATAAAATCGAAAAGGCATACGGCGTAAAAATCAAATTCAGCGAAGAGCAGGCAGTGCAGTCGCCCGCAACACCGGTCGATTCGCCGGTCGTAAAAGAATTGAGCGCGGCGATCAAAAAAGTTACGGGCAAAAAAGCCCGTCCGATCGGCATAGGCGGCGGAACGGTCGGCGGCTACCTGCGCATAAAAGGCTACAGCGCCGCCGTTTGGAGCACGCTGGACGAAATGGCGCACCAGCCGAACGAATATTGCAAAATAAAAAATCTTATGCAGGACGCCAAAGTTTTGGCGGCCGTTTTTGGAGGAGAAAGCTTATGAAGATGTGCGGGAAGATTTACAAAACCGCCGTTTCGCTCTTGTGTTCTTTGTTTTGCCTGTGCGCCGCGGTTATGTTTGCCGGCTGCGAATCGCCTAAGGTTGAGCGCATCAATGCGGAGCAGGTTACCGATTTGAGCGGATATTGGAACGACACCGACGTGCGCCTTGTGGCGAACACACTTATAAAAGAATGTACCGAAGCGCCGGCCATAGCCGCATATATCCGCGCAAACGGCAAAATGCCCGTCGTCATCGTCGGAACCTTCCGCAACCAAAGCGACGAACACATTGATACGTCGATTTTGGTAAAGAAATTCGAAGCGGCTTTGGTAAACAGCGGAAAGGTCGACTTTGTCGCTTCATCCGGCGAACGCGGCGATATACGCCAAGAGCGCAAAGAACAGCAAGCGTGGGCGAGCGAAGAAACGGCAAAACGTTTGGCAAACGAAACGGGAGCCGACTTTATGCTTATCGGCGCCGTAAAAACGATTGTCGATATGAATTCCGTAAAAAGAACGCGGACCTATTACGTTACGGCCGAACTTATCGATATCGAAAGCAACCGCAAGCTGTGGATCGGCGAAAATTCGGAAATAAAAAAACTTATAACGAGATCGAAAGTCCGTTTTTAATCCTGCGGTATGAAAGGGTTTGCGCACAGCCTTCGGTATTTGTGCATACTGATATGTTTCGCTTCCTGCGTTTCGGCCGATCGCGCCGTCTATGACGCCTATCTTGTTTCCGGCGATTACGAAGGCGCCCGAAAGCGCCTCGAAGCGGATAAAAAAAGTCTGTACGCCGGAACCGACGCGGTTTTATACAACCTCGATTCCGGCATGCTTGCACACTTTGCGGGCGATTACGACGCTTCCAACGAACGCCTTTCGGAAGCGGAAAAACTCATGGAATATTATTACGCCAAAAGCGTTGTGCAAACGGTCGGCTCTTTTATATTGAACGATTCGCTTGTCGATTATGCGGGTGAAGATTACGAAGATATCTATACGAATTTATTTATGGCGCTCAATTATATTCAGCTGCGTAAGATCGATGATGCCTTTGTGGAAATTCGGCGCTTCGATAATAAATTAAAACTTTTATCTGCAAAATACGAACAGGCCATATTCGAAGCGAACAATCAAACCGAACGGCAGCTTAAAGAAGACGGATTGTCCGCGTACTCGCCGTATTCATCGTATTCCGAGTCGAATAAACAAAGCGAATTTCACAATTCGGCCCTTGCCCGCTATATCAGTTTGCTTTTGTACCGAAGCGAAGGCCGCCGGGACAGTGCGCTCATCGACAAAAAATATGCGGAATCGGCGTTCCGTATGCAGCGTTCGCTGTACCCGTTTCCGATTCCCCAAGCGATTGACGAGGAATTCCGCATTCCCGAAGGCAAGGTACGATTGAACGCGCTGTGTTTTACGGGGCTTTCTCCGGCAAAGCGCGAAGAAGTTTTGCGTATTCCGAATCCGTACGGCGGCTTGTGGTTTAAAATAGTGCTTCCCGTTATGGAAATGCGTCCGTCAAAAATCGCCTATGCCGAAATCGAAGCGGTCGGAAAGAGCGGCAAAAAAACGTACGGAAAACTTGAACTTCTCGAAAGCATCGAAAACATTGCCGAAGATACGTTCCGGCGCAAGCAGGCGCTTATTTATGCAAAAACCTTTGCCCGCGCGCTTTCAAAATCGATAACCTCGTCCGCCGTCAGCGCCGCGGTCGGCGCGCAGGATGAGGGGGACGGCAATATGAAATCCTTGGCGGCCTTTATAGAGCTGCTTTCGGGCATTTTTATGGAAGCGTCGGAACGGGCCGACACGAGAAGCTCGCGCTGTTTTCCCGCAAACGTGTGGGCCGGTGGCTTGAATGTGGAACCCGGGGTGTACACGGTGAACGTATCCTGCTATGATAAAAACGGAAGACTTGTGTATTCCGATACGAAAAAAGATATGGGCGTAACGGGTTCGTCCCTTGCCCTTGCGGAGTTCGTATGCATGCGCTAAAACAATCTGTCATTTACATACTGCCGCTGACGCTTATGTTTGCGTGTGCGGGCGCTCCTTCGGTAAAAAAAGCACCGCAGTGGGTTACCGAACCTGCCGCCGCGTATTCCGACAGTTACTATTTGACGGCCGTCGGTTATGCTTCCTCGCGCAGCGCGGCTGAAGCCGAAGCGGTGTCCGCTTTAACGAAGTCGGTCAGCCAAAAGGTGCGCGCACACAGCGTGTCCGTGCAGTCGATGGAATCGAATGCTGCCGGCGTGGAACGCTCTTTTTCTTCTTCCGTCGATACCGTTTCTTCCGTTGATGAAATTGCAGGACTAAAGATACGCGAAGTGTGGACCGCGGGCGACGGTACGGTCTACGCCCTTGCGCTCGTCAACCGGGAAGAAGTCGGTTCGTACTATGAACAAAAAATGAAAGACGCCGAAAACGGCATAAACGCTTTGATCGCATTTGCCGCAGACAATCCGGCAAGTTTTGAAGCCGTCAACGCTTTGCGCAGCGCTGCCGAAAAAGCCGGCGAAAACGATAAAAGTGCGGCCGTGCTTTCGGTCGTAAATCCCGTGAAGTATAAACGGCTTTCTTTTGCGTATAAAAATACGCAGACCGTGCAGGCGCTTCTTATGCACGAAATCGAAAAAATTCACGTCGCCGTACGGGTTAAAAACGATAAGGACGGCAGGCTGGAAAGCGCCTTTTCCGAAGCTGTAAAAAAAGCGGGCTTTAAAACGGTGCCGGGAAATTCCGCGCACGATGCCGATGCGCCCTATATACTCAACGTTGCTTTAAACCTCGAACCGCTCGAAACGCCGGCCGGTACCGAAAACAAATACGTACGCTATACGGTAAAGGCGGAACTTTCCGACAGCCGCACGGGAAAAATCATGCTCCCGTGGAGTACGGGCGGCCGCGAAGCTCACTTTACGCAAGACGAAGCAGAACAGCGCGCCCTGCGCACGATTGAAGCGGATGTAAAAAAACGCTTTGCCGAGCAATTTTCGGCGTGTTGCCGAACAGGGACCTTTTAGTGTATGCTGTGCGCATGAACAACGAAATACAGGAAAAAATTAAACAAACGGCTCTTGTAGTCGTCCGCGATGTATGTGCGCTTAAAAAAGGCGAGCGCGTGTTGATTATTACAAACCCCGAAAACGACACGCTTGAAATAAGCCGCAGCCTCTATGAGGCCGCCGACGAGTTGGGCGGTAAAGCGGTTATCGTTATGCAAAAAACCAAAACCCTGCTCGATTTTGCCGAGCCTGAAGTTATTGCGGCTCTTCACACCGAGCCGGATATTTGCCTTTCCGTGTCCGCAAACAAGCTCGGAAAAGATGAGGCCGGATCGAAAAAGCCCTTTGTTGCCGAAAACGGCGAAGAGTTCAGCCATATTTTCAATTACAATTATGAAGGCAAAAAAAACATGCGCGCCGTGTGGACGCCCGGCATAACGATAGATATGTTTGTGCGCACTGCGGGCATCGATTATAAACTGCTGCAAAAACGCTGCCGCATATTGGCGGATAAGTTTAAAGGCGCATCCTTTGTGCGCGTAACCTCTCCTTCCGGAACCGGCATTACAGTTCCCGTAAAAGGCCGGGAAGCCTTTTGCGACGACGGCGATTTTTCAAAGCCGGGAAGCGGCGGAAATATTCCCGCAGGAGAAGTGTTTATAAGCCCGCTTACGCCGAAAACGTCGGAAGGCTGTCAAGGGCGCATCGTGTTCGACGGTTCAATGAGCGTTGCCGAAGGAACGCTCATTATCGACGATCCGATTGTCGTCGATGTGGATAAAGGATATGTAAGGTCAATAGCGAATAAATCCGGAAAGCCCCTCGATACAAGCGGCGAAAACTGTGTAGCCTTGCGCTTGCTGCAATCGATTAGTACGGCCGAAAAGCAAGCCGTCGAAATGGAAAAAGACGGACGCCTTCCGGCCGGAAAGGGTGCCGAATACGCGCGCAACGCACGCAACATAGGAGAGCTCGGTATCGGACTCAATCCCGCCGCACGCATTACGGGAAAGATGCTTGAAGACGAAAAGGCGTTTAAAACCTGCCACTTTGCCATCGGCAGCAATTACGACAACGATGCGAAAAGCCTCATTCACTACGACGGCGTCGTGCGCAATCCGACCATCGTCATTCACTACGAAGACGGAAGCGAGTTTGTCGCCGAAAAAGACGGCGAATTGAACGACGTGCTTAAATAATACATATATGACCTTTTTTTTTGAAACCTACGGCTGTCAGATGAATAAAGCCGAATCCTCCGCAATAGAGCAGCTTTTGCTTGCGCGCGGATGGAGCGCGGCGGACTCGGCTCAAACGGCCGATTTGATTATCATAAATACGTGTTCGGTGCGCGCCACTGCCGAAAGCCGCGTAAACGGCCGGCTCGGCTGGTACACGGCGTTGCGCAAAGAACGGTGCGAAGGCAAACCCTTTGTACTCGCCGTTACCGGCTGTATGGCCGAAAGGCTCAAAGAAAAGATACAAGAACGCTTTCCCGCAGTCGACTATGTAGTCGGCAATTTTGAAAAAGAACGTTTTGCCGATATTGCCGCCGCGGCCGAAAACGCCGGCATAAAAACGAATGAAAATATAAACGCATCCCCGTTCCGTGCGGCCGTTTTTCGACTCCCGACGACAGGCAAAAAACCGGCGGCCGTACAAAACGTTCCGCCGTATACGGTCGGTGCCGGTCTGCAAAGCGCGCGCACCTACGGCTGGCAGGCGGAAAACGATAAACAGGATTTTCCCGACGCGCCCGCATACAGTTTTGCCCCCCTTTCTTTGGAGCCGGGCGCCTTCCAAGCCTTTGTGCCGATTATGCACGGGTGCAATAATTTTTGTACCTATTGTATCGTGCCCTATGTGCGCGGCAGGGAAATCTCGCGCCCCTTTGCCGAAATCGTTAAAGAACTCGATGTGCTTTCGGAACGGAATGTGTGCGAAATTACCCTTTTGGGGCAAAACGTCAATTCGTACAGGCACGCAGGTCAAGTCCCGCAAGCCGAGCAAGCAGAACAAACAGGACAAGGCCGCACAATTGATTTTCCGCTGCTTTTGGACCGCATAGCCGATCATTTGGAAAAAACGTCTTCCCCGATTAAATGGATACGCTTTATGTCGAGCCATCCGAAGGATTTTTCCGACAGCTTAATCGATGTGATTAAAAATCGGCCGCGCGTGTGCCGGCACATTCACTTGCCCGTTCAGCACGGTTCGAGCCGAATTTTGCAAAAAATGAACCGGCGCTACAGCCGCGAAACCTATCTCGATTTGGTAGACCGCATCCGTTCGGCGCTGCCCGACGTATCGCTTACGACCGACATTCTTATAGGCTTCCCCGGCGAAACGGAAGAAGATGTCGAGCAAACGCTTTCTTTGATGCGCCGCGTGCGCTACGAAGCGGCCTTTATGTATTACTACAACCCGCGCGAAGGAACGCCTGCCTGTTCGTTTGCCGATCAGGTTCCCACGGACGAAAAAAAAGCGCGATTGCAAAAAGTCATAGATCTTCAGCAGGTTATTACGAAAGAAGAAGCTTTGAAAAAGCTCGGGCAAACGGTAACGGTGTTGGCCGAAAGTCCGTCGCGCGACGATAAGGCCGAACTTTTGGGACATACGGAACGCGACTTCCGCGTAGTGTTTGCCGCCGGAAAAGAACTGTGCGGGCATTTTGTGCAAGTGCGTTTGGATAAACTGCACGGAAATACGTTCCGCGGTACGATCATATGAATTACGAGTTACAGAGTTGCCGAATACGGTGCATTCATGGTAAAATAAGGTAAGGTGAGAAAATTATGCCGTGGAAATTTATTCTGTTTATATTTTTTTTGATTTTGGGCGCCGTGTTTACCGGCTTGAATTTGGGAAACGCCTGCAACATCAATTTGGGATTTAGAACCCTTGAACAAATCCCCGTTTTTTTAACCATTCTCTTTTCGTTTGTGGCAGGAATTCTCGTAACGCTGCCGTTCGCGCTGAGCCGCGGCAAAAAAGAGCCTGCAATAAAACCGGAAAAAGGGCTTAAAAACAAAAGGCAGCTTTCCCCGGAAGTACTTGCAGCCGTTGAAGATTTGCCTTATGCCGAAGCCGTCGAAAGAGCTAAGGCTTCGAAAAGCAACAAACGCCCATAAGCGGCCGCGGCGGAAGGTAACGGAATTGTTTTGTTATAAAAAAAGCGCGGCGTCGGTTTTGCTCGTTTTTATGCTGTCCGTTTTTCTTTTTGCGCAAAAGGCCGACGCTTCAAAAGCTTCGGGCGGCGCCAAAGGTACGGCGGCGGGCTTGCAGCCGTATATGGAATCGCTTGCAAAAACCTTAAAAACCGCGGCCGCTTCGGAAGACAGGCTCAAAGCCGGCGAAGCGCTCGCGCCGCTTCAAGAACAAATCGGCCTTTATGCGGAGGCGGCTGCAACCTATTCTTCTGCGGCTTCTTTAGCCGGCGTTCAAAGCCTGCGCGGGCAAAAACTGTTGCTCGGCAGTGTCCGCTGTTCGCTTTCATGCGGTGACGTATCGGGCGCCGACTTTTTGCTCAGTACGGCGTTTGCGTCCGCTTCCGACGCGAATATAAAAGCGTCCGTAAAGCTCTATGCGCTGTGGAGCTGGATTATAAAAGTGCAAACCGAAAAAGAACTTGCAGGTCCCGTGTCGGTACTGCAAACCTACGTTTCTTCGCAGGATATGCTCAGCGTAAGACCGGCGCTGCTTTTAACCCTGTACCATATAACGGGCGAAAAAAAATGGGCTCAAAAGCTGCAAAGCGATTTTCCCGATTCCCCCGAAACCGCAGTTTGTGCGGGAAACGCCCGGTTACTGCCGGCTCCGTTTTGGTTTTTCTTTAATCCTGCACCGTTTCCAATTCAAGCTGAAGGCTCTTGACCGCCGTCGGCTCTATTTGCGAAAGGCCTACCGTAACCGGATGCAAAACGATGCGTGTCCCGTTTGCGCTCTTTCCCGTTTCGGCGTCAGTTACCGGTCCCGCAGTGATTTCCGTACGGTAAAATCCCGAAAAGACGCCGCCGTTTTGCCGGCTTTTAAATTGCAGCAGGTTTTCGCCGAAAATCGTCAGCGGTGAAAATACGCCGATTTCCGCAGCCGTCCCGTTTTTTGCCGAATAAGCGCTGCCCGAAAAAGTTATGTTCCAGCCGTTATCGCATTTCCAAAAAGTTCTGCTTGTTGTTTGCAAAACGGCGGTAATGTCGGAACGGTTTTCTTCTTTTTTGCTTGTGTCCGTAGAAAGCGTTTCGGTATTTTGCTTTTTGTAATTTCCGTCCCAGAGCGTTTCCGAACCGATGAGCATGCCCAAATCATCGACAACTTTTATGCGTATTTCATCGGCGGAAACAAGCGCTATGTCGAAACGGCGTGAAATATTCGACATAGACCGGTTTGTTGTGTATACGAGAATGCCGTTTCTGCGCAGCGTGCTGCGTTCCCATGTATAAATTTCCTGCCGATCGTTTTGAAAAAAGATAACTTCTTTTTTGTCGTAATCGCAAAACAAATAGCGGTTTTGTTCGACTGTCGCTCCGGCCTTTGTCCACAAACCGTTCAAAAAAGAAGCGAAGGTTTTTTCCGTTCCGTCCTGAATTTTCGCTAATTCCTGTGCAGTTATGCTTTTTTGACTGATCCGTGTACGGGCTTTTTCAACATATTTTTGTTCGCGCTTGTTCCAATCGTACATAATCTGCAGCTGGTCAAAAGAGCCTTCCTGCGATTCGTCGTCGGACGTGTACGCCCAAATCGGGAAACTTTCGCCGTCGACGTCTTCCATCGGGTAAGAATCGCTGCGCGGTCTTTGCTGTACAAAGACGGTTCCTTCCGCATATAAATTGACGATTTCATGCAGGGAAAATTTTTGCAAGCTTTTTCGGGGCAGCCACGCTTGAAAGCGCGATTCGTTTTGCGTTCCGTAGCCTGTTACGATAATTGTATTTTCATGCGTGCCGGTAATATCCATAACCGACAATAAAAAAGTTTTTGCCTGCTCTATATCGGTTGTTATTTCGACTGCCCGTTCATAGCGGTTTACAAGCGGATTGTACAAGCCCGCCGCAACTTTTATAAAAGGGGAATCCGGTGTTTTAACGGCGATAACCTGATCGTCGTATCCGTCAAGGTCAAGGTCGGCCGAAAAAGAGGCGACAAGAGTTTCTCCCGTTTGCAAAGGAATCAGCGATGTGTGCGTTATGTCGTCGCCCGGAATGCTTTCTTCCTGCAAAAAGGTCGGTTTGCCGCCCTGAACGGCCGGTATGACGGTTTTTGTGCGCACCGAATCTTTTGAGTTCGACGCGAACCATTGCCTTTGTACGGCAAAAAAGACGACGGCTATTCCCGCTGCGGCAAATAAGATAATCGTCAATTTTTTCATACGGACACTATAGCTTATTTTGTGCACACCTTCAACTGCACGTTGATTTTCTTTCAAAATATGGTATAATAAAACCGGTATGCAGTTTGAACTCAGCGATGAAATAATTAATCAAATTATTTTTTCCATGGAGGATCAAAACGGCCGGTATGTTTTCGATTCCGAAAATAATACGCTGACGGCTGCGAGCGATGTGCCGGACGGAGATCCCGACCGTTATTACGCTTTGCCCGTATGGGATTCGGTGGACGGGTTTAAAATGATGGAGCGCTTTGTCGCTTCTTTGCGAAATCCGCCGGTAAAAGAAAAACTGCGCGCCGTACTGTTTGCAGGGAAGGGCGTGTTCCGCGGTTTTAAGGACATTCTTAAAGGCAGCCCCGAAGTTGAAAACCTTTGGTTCGCTTTTAAAGAAAAATCTTTAAAGCGCGAAATTATCGGCTGGTATAATACGCTGTGCGATTCGTGGGGCGCGGAAAAAATCGGCGCCGAGCCGGAAGAAACCGACGAACTTGTGTGCTCCGATTTTATGTTCCGCGAAGAACCGGACGCTTCGGACGAAGCCTTTGTGCGAAATGCGCGCGCTTTGTCCGAAAAAGAGCTTAAAGAAATGTACGATGCCGAACCGGCGGAAGCGCTTTCGCTTTTGGATCGCGTGCCGGTTATGCTTGCAGGCAAGGGACCTTTTTTTACGCTGACCGTGCGGACGGCCGAAGGCGAGTGTGCGGGGTTTATACGGGCATCCCCTGTTCCCGAAGGCGCGCGGCAAACGGTTATTGTTACCGATTTTTTTATTTTTCCCGCCTGGAGAGGCTTGGGGATAGGAAAATCGCTTTTTGCGCGCTGTATGGACACGCTGAAAAGTAAAGGCATCAAGCATGTTTTTGTCTTATCGGTGCATATTCCCGTTTTTTTTGAACAGGTTATGCTGCGCAGCGGGTTCAGGCGGATTTCCGCCGGATTTTTGGCCGACATCGGAAAAGACTGAGTCAACAGAATTTACAGTTTCCCGGCATTTGCACCGGGAGTTAATGAGGAGTTTTTATGGCTTTTCAACGGGATGTTTCCGTTATTCATGAACGTTTTGAAAGTATTCTTGCCAATGCCGTAACGGCGGTAAAAACAGAAGAAGATCCCCTTGTTTTGAATGAATACAAAAAATTATTTAAAAAGAACGTTCCGCTGACGCTGCGTTCGTATGTGGCGTCTTACATAGTAAAACAGCTTGCTTCCGGCATACCGCTTGCACAGGGCAAAACAAAGCCCGCCGGGCGCGCCGCACATGCTTCCCGCTCCGATAAAGCGCCGAAAGAACGCACGTCGCGCGTCGTTATCGACGCGGATGCGGCTTCCACAATCTTTATCGGCATAGGGCGCAGCAGGGGCGTATTTCCCCGCGACCTTATCGCGCTCATTTGTCAGCGGGTTCCGCTCGAACGCGAACGGGTCGGCGATATTCGCGTGCTGGACAATTATTCGTTCGTGCAAGTGTATTCCGAAGACGCCGATAAAATAATCGAAGCTTTAAACGGCAGCGAATACCGCAGCAGAAAGCTTACGGTCAGCCGCTCCCGCAAAAAAGAAGAAGACGCTAAATCTTCCGACAGCGAAGATTCGGTTTTTTCGTCCGAACCGGAAGTTTAATGACGCCCGTTTGCCTGCCGACCGGGCCTTTAGGGGTTAATACCTATATCGTGCCGTGCAGCACCGCTTCGGGATTTAACCGCGTGTTCATTGTCGATCCGGGCGGGGAAGCCGGCGCGATTGTCGAGCGGGTCGGCGGCGCTCAAGTTACGGGTATCGTGCTTACGCACGGGCATTTCGACCATATCGGCGCCGTTCCGGAACTGAAAGAACTGTACAAAGATGCGCCGCTTTGCATTCATACGGGCGATCTCGGTTATACGGGAACGGGCGCTTACGAACGGCACCGAAGCGATTTTATGCGCGTCGGCGCCTCTTATTTGATTGACGAGTTTGCGGCCGCCTGTCCGGTTTTCCCCGAAGCCGATATCGTGTTTGATATTCATACTCCGCAAACCGCGGTTTTAAGCTTTGCTCCCGAATGGACGGTTTTGCACACGCCGGGACACAGCCCCGGTTCGATATGCCTGTACCATAAAGACGGCGTTCTTTTATCGGGCGATACGCTGTTTGCTTCGGGCTTCGGCCGTACCGACTTAACCGGCGGAAGCTACGAGCAGCTTTGCGAAAGCCTTGCCGCCCTCTTTAAGCTTCCCGACGATACGCGCGTATATCCCGGCCACGGCCCTTTTACGACAATCGGCAAAGAAAAATAACGATGTTGCGGCAGTAAAGGCTGCCGTTCAGTGTTTTATTGATTTATAGCGGTTTCAATTGTCTGTGCCCCCTTTTCATTTTTTGCGGACTATGATAAGATGAACGTGTGGAAAAAAGGAGCTATCCATACAATTTTTTTCGGCTTTTTAACATACGGGCAGTACTTGTTCCGGTTGCTTTTTCCCTTTTCTTTTCCCTCTCCTGTTCGAATAAAACCGTAAAATCCCGATACGAAGAAAGCGCCGATTCCGCTTCGGCCTTTTCGGCTCATCCTGCCGGCGGGCGCAATGTCGTACTCTTTTTAGGACACGACTTTGCCGATGCCGAAAAAAAACAAAACCTAACCGATTACCTCGACCGCACCTACGGGCTTTTTCAAAACGGCGGACTCATATCGATTTTATCGTATCCCGAAGATGTAAGGGTTGCCGGCAAAATCAGGCTATCGTTGCTTTCTTCCAAATTGACCGAACTGCATGAACGCGGCGAGCTTTCGGCTTTTATTACAGTCGGCGCTCCGCAGGGTATACATTCGGTGCTTGCCTCGCTGCAAGACGGCGGTACCGAAATTCCCGTTTTTTCGATTTTTTCACAGGACGATGTGCTGGGCACCGAAGCCGGCTCCGATTTGGTTATCGATTACCGGACTGCTCCCGTTAAAAATGAAGCCGATGTTGCCCATGATTCGGCCGAAGACGCCGATTTGGAATATAAGGGCGATTTCGGGGCTGTGCTTTCGCCGCTTATACAGGTGATACTGAATTGGGGTGAAATGAAAGAAAGCCCGATGCTCGTGCCGTTGCTGCGAAGGGAATTTTTTAAGCAAACCGGCTGCAATCTTGTCATCTATACCGATCCCGTTACCGGCTTAAGATCTAAAAATCATTATGTTTTGGAAGGAATTCCAAAGGAAAAGCAATGAACTCATTGGTACAACAGGATTCAATGCTTATCGGTTCAGCCGAAGCGGTCGCCGAGTTGGAAAACAGGCAACATGCGCGATTGCTCGTTATTTCCGACAGTCACGGTGCCATCGATATCGTAAAGCACATTATTCTGCAGTGCGGCACCGATACGGACGCTTTGGTATTTTGCGGCGACGGTTTTTGCGATATTGCAGCCTGTATTGAAGAAGCCGACAGCGACGATAAATTAAAGAATGCACTGCCGCCCGTTATTGCGGCGGTGCGCGGCAACTGTGATGGCGACACGTATCCGATTACGGTAAAAGAGGACGAAGAGCGGACCTTCGATGCACACCGGAAATTGACAGCGCCTCAATGGCTGCGCTTCAGCGCTGCAGGACGTACCGTTTTCGTCGCTCACGGTCATCGGCACGGCGTCGATTTGGGAACGGAAACGCTTTCGTCTTCGGCATATACAATGGATGCGGATTTAGTGTTTTTCGGCCATACACACCGCTTGTTTTGGGAAGAACACGACGGAACGCTCATCCTTAATCCGGGGAGCTGCGTAAATCCACGTGACCGTTTCCCGCCCTCGTTTGCGGTTGTGAGCTTTCCCGGCGGCAGGGAACGCTTTCATATTGATTTTTTTGAAATACGCGAAGGCTTGTTCGGCGCGATAGATATACTGCCATTGGCACTATAAAATACATAAAGCCGCAAAAGCGGCAGGGGAGAGCGTACGATGAGTACACATCAGATTTTGGGACCTTCCGATCGTCCCGGATTGTCGCGGTGGATACCGCTCAGTTTTCAGCATGTGTTCGCCATGTTTGGAGCGACCGTGCTTGTTCCGCTGTTGACGGGGTTAAGTCCTTCAACGGCGCTATTTACAGCCGGTACCGGAACGCTGCTGTATATTTTAATTACAGGCGCGAAGGTACCGGCTTTTTTAGGTTCGTCCTTTGCCTTTATACCGGCGTTGACGGCCATTGCCGCTGCATACGGAATGCCTTATGCACTCGGCGGGGCTTTTTGCGCCGGTATTTTTTATGCCGTTGTCGCCGCGCTTGTAAAAGTTGCGGGAACAAAATGGCTCGATAAGGCGCTGCCTCCGGTCGTTATCGGTTCGGTCATTATCGTTATCGGCTTGAACCTTGCGCCGACGGCGATGCGCTCGGCAATGTACGGTGCGAACGGCGAATATTCGCTCGTGTACTTTTCGATTGCCTTGGTAACCCTTGCAATCGCGATTATCGCGAGCGTGTTTTTGAAAGGTTTTTTCAACACCATTTCGATTTTAATCGGCCTTGTCGGCGGCTATCTTTTTACGCTGATTATGGGATTCTTTTTCCCCGCGTATGCGATTATCGACTTCAACGTCGTGCGCAATGCTTCGTGGTTCGGCGTACCGACCTTTGCTTTGCCTAAGTTCGGCTTTGTTCCCGTGCTGACCTTTATCATCGTTTCGCTTGCAACCATCTGCGAACACTTGGGCGATACGATGGTTACATCGAAAGTGGTCGGGCGCGATTTTTATAAAGATCCCGGCTTGCACCGCACTTTGCTCGGCGACGGCCTTGCCACAACTTGGGCTGCCTTGTGGGGAGGTCCGCCCAACACTACCTACGGCGAAAACATCGGCGTTATGGCAATCACAAAAGTGTACAGCGTATGGGTTATCGGCGGGGCGGCGGTAATTGCCGTGCTGTTGTCCTTTATCCAAAAGTTCGGTGCGATTATCCAAACAATTCCCGGTCCCGTTATGGGCGGTATTTCCATGCTCTTGTACGGACTTATCGCTTCGAGCGGGTTACGCACAATTGTCGAAAGCGGCGTCGATTACAAAGATAAACGTAACCTCACTATATCGTCAGTTATCATGGTCATCGGTATAGGCGGCGGCATTTTGCAGTTCAATATCGGCGCAGAATTCCGCTTTGCGCTCGGCGGTGTTGCGCTCGCAACGGTCGTCGGCATTTTGCTGAACCTCGTTATGCCGAACAAAAACGGCAAAAGCGCCTAACCCGCGCTGCACTTTAGCCAAGGTGCACTGGTAGCATATTAGATCAAGGAGCCCGGGGGCTGCCCTGGAAGTTATTGAAAACTTTACAAAGGACAGCCCCCCAGTCCTAAAATCGAGCCGGGCGGAATTACCGTCCGGCCGTTTTTTTAAGTACGCTTTTCATGCCGTTTATAACGTAGGGACTTTGTATGTCTTTTTTGTCTTTGGCAAGAATCACAAAATTATCGGCAAGAATTTCTTCGGCATGAATAATATACTCCGTGTTTTTTCCTACTTTTTCAAAATAGTTTGAAATCCTGCTCAGCGGAAAAACTGCATACTTTCCGTTTTCGACGTGCAGGGTGCATCCGTCTTTTCCGGTATCTACGGCAAAAAAGAGCAGTCGCATATAGTTGAAAAACTCTCCGCCTTTGGTTTCGTCATACGGGCCCGTCGCCAAAAGCAGCGGCATCACATCGGTTTTTTCGCCGTTTATTTCGGCTTTAAAATAATAATTATTTGCAGGTGCGTCGGGATTCGTTATTTTGTTTTTGTTGATATTGTCGGGAATTGAAAGTTTGCCGGTTTTATAAAATCCGATGTGATTATACAATTTTTCGCGCACATCCAAATTATTTCGTGAATAAATATGGAACAGTTCGTGCAAGCATAATTCCGATAAATCCTCCTTATCGATATTCAGCATCGATTGCGCAAAAACGATAACATTTAAATTCCGGCAGTACGCCGAATTGCCTTCTTCGTGTCCGGTCGTTTTTACAAGATAAACGATTTCAGGCACTTCGATTTTATAATCTTTTAAAAGATTTTTAATTTCGGTAAAAACACCGTTCAGCAGATTCTTTTCGTTCTCCTGCCAGTCCAATGTTTGCTCTTTTATAAAATCAAAGTATTGTTTTTTTGTAACGGACTTTGCCGTTTTTAACCGTGCCGACATATCGAACGGCGTTAAAGCGTTTGTAAAATCGTCCTCGATTAAAAGCAGCTCTTTGCCTTTCTCTTTGTCAGCCAAAACAAAGTGCGCGTTTTGAATTTCGGCCTTTCCTTCCGCCGCCAAAATCGGTACGAGTAAGCCCGCGCAAAGTACAAGCACAGCAATCGCAATCTTTTTCATTTTTTTTCTCCCGATTAAATATTTATTTAGCGATATAAGAATATCAGAATAATAATTATATAAAATTCTTTTTGTGTCAACGCGGGAATTATTTGTATCTTTTGACAAAAATTGCGCAGGCGGATACAATAGTTTTATGAATATAAAAGATTCTTTTCGCAGTTTTATAAATCAAACGCTTTCGGGTATACGCCGCTTTTCTCTTCCGGCCTTTTTCGGCTTTGCGGTTTTTGTAAGTTCGGCGATTTTTTTGCTTACACCTTTGCCGCAAAACGAAGCGGAAAAGACCGTTTCGGCTTTGAATGATGCCGCACTGCAGGCGGCTTTTGCTTCCGCCCTTGCGTTTTTTACCTGTACGGCAGCAACCCTTGCCGCACTGCGCTTTTCATTTTCGCGGAAAATCCGCATTGTGCTTTATGCGTGTTCGGCCGCATTGTGGATTCCCGGTTTTTTCCTTGCCAAAAAAATGGGTACCGCCGATTATGCTTCGCTTGCGTATTGGGGCATTATCTGTATTTGTATTTTTATTGCGCTGTATCTTTGTATAACCGAGTTCAATGAAAAAACCGTTTTTTTGCACATACTCAAAGCGGCCGTTTTCGCCGAGTGGATTGCTTTTATCGTTTCCTTCGGCCTGTTTATAAGTCTTTGGGCGGTCAACGAACTCATCGTCCCGATAAAAAATCTCGAAGAATATATGTTGTTGATCTCCGTTTTTTCGCAAGCCCTTGTAGCCACGAACGTGTTTTTATCGCAGCTGTCGTTTGAAAAGTTTGAATATCCCGTGGCGCGCATGTATAAGGCGCTTGTACTGTATGCGGCCTTTCCCGTCTACGTGATTTATGTTGCTGTGCTGTACGTGTATTTGGCAAAAATCCTTTTTACGTGGGACATGCCGGGCGGACGGATAAATATCTTTGTATCGCTGGCAACGGCTTTTTATCTCTTTTTTTATTGCACGTTAAAAGCCTTTCCCGGCCGCGCGACCTCTTTTTTTTATAAGGTCGGAACCTTTGTAATGCTGCCCTGCATTGCGGCCCAGCTTATTGCGGTGTGGATTCGCTTTGACGCCTACGGATTGACGATGTGGCGATGGACGGGCGTTTTGTACACGGTTTCAGTTTTGTGTTTTATTGCGGCCGTATTGCTTAAAAAAAATGCGCCTCGTGCGTGGCTGCTTTGTGCCGCCTTTTTATGCGCCGTATCGACCCTTACGCCCTTGAGCTTGAATCGAGTTCCCTCTATGGAACAAAAAGCGCGCCTCGAAAAACTTTTGCACGAGTACGGTTATTATGCGGGCGGATATTTTGCAAAACCCGATAAAGACGCTATTGCCCGAATCCCGCAGGAAAAGCGCAGGGCAATAGCAGATTCCTATGAAGAACTTTTAAACAAACATAAGAGCGTTTACGGCGATGTTGACGCTCTTTCCGGCAATTCGGACCTTCAAACCGTCTTCGGTTTTTTGCGGCCGAACGACAGACAAGATAACGAAGTTCGTAGATATTACGAATGGACGAAACATGAGCTCGATATATCATCCTATTCGCTTATGCTGCCGACGGCGCAATCCGTATGGAAGCCCAAAGACGGTACGGTGCATACCGAAGTTCCGCTATGGGTGCAAAAAACAAAATACGATATTTTTGACGGCTTGCTTGCCGTACCCGAAAACGGTGAAGACTTCAGCATTGAACTCGACAGGGAAACGCTGCTGTTCATAACAAGTGCGGATTATTCGTACGATGAGGAACGCAAGGGTTTTATAAGCTATCAATTTGAAGGTTTTGTACTGAAAAAACGCTAGGCTTTCTTTTGCCGTTTGGACAACACCGGTTGAATGCCATGGTCTTACTGTGAATTATTTCACGATACAAGTATAAATTTACCGATTTTATATAAATTTCATTCTTTTTTATTGACACTCCTTGAATCTTCGCCTATAATACCGTTACATATTGTGATATTTTTCACAATATCGGAGGTTTATGCATATTCCCGAACCGGCGCGGAAGCGTCTTATTCAGCTTGCTCAGTTGCTGCCGGCGCTCGATGCCGACACGCTTACGTCGCTCGACCTTAGCCGCCTGACGGGCCGGACGGATGCGACGGTGCGCAAGGATATTTCGTATTTGCATTTGCGCGGCGCGTCGAACGGCTACAAGCGGCCGGAACTTTTAAAAGCCGTTCAAACGCTTTTGGTTCCGCAAGACGAGGTAAAAAAATGCTGTATCATCGGTTTGGGGCTTTTTGCCCAAGCGCTTACGGAAAGCGGTCTTCTTTTGTCGTCGCCCTTTGTCGTAACGGCCGGTTTCGATTCAAGCTTAAACCGCGTCGAAACGATGCGCGCTCCGTTTCCGCTGTATCCTTCGGCGCGGTTGGAAAGCGTTATCGGGGGCGAAAACATAGAGTATGCGATCATTACGCCGGACGAAAAAGACGCGCAGGGCCTTGCAAACCGCCTTGTACACTGCGGCATTAAAGGGATTGTGAATTACAGCCGTGCGGTATTGGCGCCGCACGAAAAAACAAAGGTTGAAAATCTTTCGCTGCTCGGTTCTTTACAGAATCTGGCATTGGAGTAAAAGGGAGCGTTTTATTTAGGAGGAAGTATGAGGGTTTATAATTTTTCGGCGGGACCGTCCGTTTTGCCGGAAGAAGTGCTGCGTAAGGCTGCATCCGATATGGAAGATTGGAACGGAAGCGGGCAAAGCGTTATGGAAATGAGCCACCGCTCAAAGACGTTCGAGCCGATTATCGCCGATACCGAAAGCCGGCTGCGAAAACTTATGCGCATAGGCGATGATTATGCGGTGCTTTTTTTGCAGGGCGGGGCGAGCACGCAATTTGCGATGGTTCCGATGAATTTGAAAAAACGGGGTAAAGCCGCATACGTGAATACCGGCGTGTGGGCAAAAAAAGCTTTAGCCGAAGCAAAAAAATATCTGCAAGCCGACGAAACCGCTTCTTCGGCCGATAAAAACTTTACGTATATTCCCGACGTAAAAACGATTGCCGGCGATTACGATTACGCGCACATTACGCTGAACAATACGATTATGGGAACGCGTTGGGCGCATATTCCCGAAACGCGCGCCTCCGACGGCTCTTCTTTGCCGCTTGTGTCGGATATTTCAAGCTGCATTTTATCCGAACCGCTCGACGTATCGAAATTCGGCCTTTTGTATGCGGGCGCGCAAAAGAACCTTGCGCCGGCCGGCGTTACCCTCGTCATTATCAGGAAAGACCTTATCGGCGAAAGTGCGGTTCCCGAAACGCCGACCATGCTCAGTTATAAAACTCATGCGGAAAACGCGTCCATGTACAATACGCCGCCGTGTTGGAACATCTATATAATGGGTCTCGTGCTGCAATGGATCGAAAAAAACGGCGGCGTTGACGGCATGAAGGCGCGCAATACCGAAAAAGCGCAGCTTTTGTACGATTACATCGACAACGGCAAATATTATAAAGCGCCCGTTGAAAAGAACAGCCGTTCGATTATGAACATTCCTTTTTTGACTGCTGAAACGGACGTCGGAAAAGCCGCCGCGCTGAATAAACGCTTTGTTGCCGAAGCGGAAAAAGAAGGCTTGGTAAACCTTGCAGGACACCGCTTGGTCGGCGGCATGCGGGCATCGTTGTACAATGCAATGGACATCGGCGGCGTAAAAGCGCTTATCGCGTTTATGGAACGATTCGGAAAGGAGAATCTCTGACTATGTACAAAATACAAACCTTAAACAAAATATCGCCCAAGGGGCTGGAACTGTTTCCGCGCGATTTGTATGAAACGGCGTCGGAAATTCCGAATCCCGACGCTCTTATTGTGCGTTCGGCCGATATGCATACGATGAATATTCCGGCGAGCGTAAAAGCCGTTGCGCGCGCCGGCGCGGGCACGAACAATATTCCCGTTGCCGCTTTAACGGAGCGGGGAGTTGCGGTTTTCAATACGCCGGGTGCAAACGCAAACGCGGTAAAAGAACTGACCGTCGCGGCCCTGCTGTTTTCGAGCCGGCCCGTTATCGCGGCAAAGCGCTGGACCGAAAGCCTGCGCGGCGGCGCCGACATTCCCGGTGAGGCCGAAAAGGGCAAAGCGCAGTTTATCGGCCCCGAACTGCGGGGCAAGCGGCTGGGCGTAATCGGCTTGGGGGCGATCGGTGTCATGGTCGCAAACGCTGCGGTTGATTTGGGCATGCGTGTTATCGGCTACGATCCGTTTATTTCGGTCGATTCGGCGTGGTCGCTGAATAAAGACGTTAAAAAAGCGGAAAATCTCGACAGCTTATTGAGCCGCTGCGACTATATCAGTTTGCATATTCCGCAAACGGCCGACACAAAGGGTTTGATAAATGCCGAACGCTTAAAAATCGTAAAACGGGGTGTGCGCATATTGAATTTTGCGCGCGGCGGCTTGGTGGTAAACGCCGATATGTGTGCCGCCGTAAAAGACGGCCGTGTTGCCTGCTTTGTAACCGATTTTCCCGACGAAGAACTTTTGAACGTCGAAAATATTATTTGTCTTCCGCACTTAGGCGCATCCACTCCCGAAGCCGAAGAAAACTGCGCCGTTATGGCTGTTACCGAATTGCGCGACTTTATGGAAAAAGGCACCGTTGAAAATTCGGTCAATTTTCCCAAATGCAAAATCGAAGGCGACATTCCCCTCGGCGGCACGAGGCTTTGCATCGCGAACAAAAATATTCCGAACATGGTAGGGCAAATCACAACCGTATTGGCCGAAGCGCGCCACAATATTTTCGCGATGATAAATCAAAACCGCGCCGAACTTGCGTATAATATTATCGATATAGAAGGAATTCCCGCAGCGGAACTTGCCGAAAAAATATCGGCAATCGAAGGCATTATCAGCGTTCGGCTTATAGCAAATGCGGAAAACAGTATAAAAACGATATAAAACGTAACAAATTTCTCCGTTTTGCATTGCCAAAACGTGCATTTTTTTGTATATTGGATGGATATAAAAATGGAGTTTTGTTATGCAATTGACTAAAATGAGTGGCGGCAATGCGGCGGGGATCTTTGCCGGACCGATGATTTTTATTTTGCTCTTTTTTGCGGCCGCGCTGTGCGTCGGTTTTTTTATCCCGCAGACAATCGAAATCGGTAAAGCCGATGCCGACATCCGTACCGAGCAGGATTGGCTTGAAGGCGGCATTCAAAACCAAGCTGCAGTGCCCGGAAAGCCGCTTGAATACGCGCTGAATCAGTCGGCATTTCATAAAGAAATAAGCTCGAAGGGTGCCCGGGCGGATTCCGGTCTTGAAATGTACCGTAAACTTATTTCGCGTAATGCCGTCGTTTCTTTTTACGAAGAAATTACCGGCGACCGCGACGTAACGCTGGCTATTCTCGAATACGCGGATTTATACGACATTTCGCTGTCTTTGGCTTTTTCGCTCGCGTTTAACGAAAGCCGCTACAAGGTACGGGCCGTCAACGGAAATAAAAATGCATCGATTGACCGCGGCTTGTTTCAATTGAATAGCCAAGCTTTTCCCGGCTTTTCCGAAGAGGACTTTTTTAATCCGTATATAAGCGCCAAACAAGGCTTGGCGTTTTTGCGCTATTGCCTCGATACCGGGGGGAACGAAATTTCGGCTCTTGCAATGTATAATGCGGGAACGCACCGCGTGCGCAGCAACGGAACGCCGCAGATGACTTTAAACCATATTTCGAACATCATAACGTACAAGCGCGGCTTGGAAGATATGTTCGATGTTAAAGTCGCTTCCGTGTTCCGCAGCGGCAAAGACACCAATGCGCTCGCGTATTTGGGAAAGCGCTGAAAAGAGCAATAAAAGCACAATCTGCTTTATGCTTTTTGCCGCCTCACGAATTCATAGTGCCCGTGCTTTTTTGCAAAGGCCGCTTTAAAACTTTCTACGCATGAATCTTCAAGTCCCGCTTGAGCAAGGGTTTCCCAATCGCTTTGAAAGTCGGGCAGCATAAAGCCTGCGATTGCGGCGCAGTCTTTGAGCCGGCGCGCGGCGTGCAGCATTGCCGCGGTAAACGATTCGAATAAGGCGGCGTCTTTTTTTTCGCCGCAGGCCCAAAAGTTCCCTTTGCCCGAATAAAAGCGCGGATCGAGCAGTACGGCCGCAGGTTTTGTGCCGTCCGTTTCCAGAGCTTTTAATTCGCCGCGCAAAGATGCCAAAAAAGCTTCGTTATATGCTTCGGGTTCGCTTTCCGCTTCATCCCAAAAAATCGTTTTTATCTCGTATCCCATTGAAACCTCTTTAAAAAAGAAACCGCTGCCCGAAAAGAACAGCGGCTGTTGTTTGATTGGTAAAAACTGTCGGTTTGCCGAAAAACTTATTCGGTCAAAATCCTGATAACTTCGGCTTTATCGTTTGTTTTCAGTATTTCCTGCCGCTTATCCGCGCTTTTGAACAATAAGCTTACTTCGGCTAAAAACTGAAGGTGCGGGCCCGTTTTGTTTACGGGAGACAGGGTCATAATGAAAATTCGGCACGGCTCCTGATCGAGAGAATCGAAATCAACGGGATTATCCGAAATACCGATGCAGGCGACCAAATCGCTTACGGTATCGGTTTTTCCGTGCGGAATGGCAATTCCGTGCTTCATGCCCGTAGACATCTTTCGTTCACGGTCGAGTACACATTCAAGAGCGGCGGCTTTATCCGTCACTTTGCCTGCTTTAATCAGAATTTCCAGCATCTCGTCGATAATCTGCTCTTTCGTTGTGCCCTTTAAATGGAGCTCAACGGTTTCCGGCGTTAAAACGGTTCGTAAATTCATACATATATTCTACGGGTTGTCTTATTAAAAGTCAAGGATAAAATCGTATTTTCAACAAATTTTCTTTAAAATATGATATATTTACGATATGGATGATATTCAAAAATTATATGCGGACATTAAGCGCCGCATTAAACACGAACGCTCCGCAAGCGCCGCATACGACGGAAAGCGGGCCGCCGAGTCCGCTGCCGATTATTTTGCGTCGTTGTATAAAGATATGGGCACGCTGCCCGAGCAAATAGCCGATTATTGGATTCGTACGCGCATTTTAAATGCGGAACACCCTGAGGGCGAACCGAGCGAACAACATATAGCATGGCTTTTAACCGCTGCCGAAATTCTTGACGGAACCTATACCGATGATGGCGAAGACGGGATCTTTTCCGAACGCGATTGGCGGGAACTGTGCGACATGGTTAATTGCGAAGCCGAAGAACTTCCGCTGGACAGGCTTTCGGCTTTAATGGCGATTTTCGTTTCAAAAAAAATTTTGTAAACGTTCAGCCATGAATGCGTATACGTCGTGCACTTTGTGCCCGCGCTGCTGCAGCGTAAACCGCATTGCGGGACAAAGGGGTTTTTGCAAAGAAACGGCCGATTTGAAAATCGCTTCGGCATGCCTGCATTTCGGCGAAGAACCGCCGCTTACGGGAAGGGGCGGTTCCGGAACGATTTTTATAAGCGGCTGCAATTTGGGTTGTGCTTTTTGCCAAAATTATCAGATTTCGCGCGAAGGAATGGGGAGGATTGTCGGCTGCGAAGAGTTTTGCCGCATATGTTCGGCACTCGAAATGGCGGGCGCCGAAAACATCAATATAGTTACGGGCAGTCATGCGATTCCGGCTATCGCTTCTTTTCTCACGCAGGCAAAAAAAGAAGGACTCGGAATTCCCGTATGCTGGAATTCCTCTGCATATGAAAACGTTGATGCGATCAACCTGCTTGCGCCGGTTACGGATATTTGGCTGCCTGATTTAAAGACCTTCGGTTCGGCTGCGAGCGAAACGCTGCTCGGCGCAGGCGATTACGCACGGACGGCAAAAAAAGCGATACGGCGCATGATAGAGCTTGTACCCTTGCGTTTTGAGCCTGTTAAAACGCACAGTCCGCAGTTTGCCGAAAAAACGGAAGGCGCGGAAAAAATGGTGTCGGGCGTTATCGTGCGGCATTTGATAATGCCCGGCTGCCTCGACAATACGGTTAAGGTTTTGGATTGGCTTAAAGAACATGCGGACGGGAAAGCGTGTATTTCGCTCATGAGTCAGTATACGCCTGTGGTAAAAAACGGAAGGCAGCGGAATTTTCCCGACCGCTTTATCAATCGGGACGAATTCGAACGCATCAAAGAGCTCCTTTATGAATACGATTTCGATTATTTGTTTTATCAGGAATTGGAAAACGATGATTCGTGGCTTCCGGATTTCAGCTGCATTCAGCCTTTTTCGAATAGTTTGGCAACACCCGTGTGGCACTGGAAAAACGGTTTTACAAATTCCATACTATAGAGTAGAATAATGGCTATGGAACTGCATATTTTAAATACCGTGCGGAATATCTGCAATTTGAACGCCGGCTTTTTTTTGCCGAGCGGCAAAGCGCATCCCACGGATATACGGGATATACGGGTTCTCGCGAAAACAATCAACGATAAGGCGGAAACACTTTTGCCCGCAGGACAATTCGTTATGGCGGGGCAATTGCACGCGCTTTCGTTGATAAACGAAATGCTGCACCTTGTGTGCCGTTCCTTTTGCCGGCACAAAAATCCTGCGGTCTTTTCCGATGCCCTGCGCAGTGCCGAAAACGCGTTCGGTTTGCAAGCGGTTAAGGCCGTGCTTGCGGATTTTTGCCGCGAATTTCCGCCTGCGGCCGTATACGGGAACGCGATGAGCATAGAGGCGTTTTTGAACGGCAGCACGGACGGTATTCCCAACAAAGTGCTTATATTGGAAGAATGGATGCTTTTGCATATTGCGGTCGAAAATCCCGCATGTTCGCCGTTTTTATTTTTATTCGGCGATGCGGAGCTTGCGAAAAATCCGAAATATGCCGCGCTGTGGGTACAGCTGCAATCTTTTTTTAAAACACAGCCCTTATTCGGTCCCAATCACACCGATTTGATTACCATGCTGCGCGAGCCTGCAAAGGCGAGTCCGAACAGTTTAAAAGGCCAGCTCGATTATATTGTGCGCAGCTGGAAATCTCTTATAGAAAAGGAAGTATCTCGCCTGCTTTCCGGCATGGATATTATCGCCGAAGAAGAAAAACCCGCGTGGGTCGGCGGCCCCGGTTTTGCGCCGCCTCCGATGCAGGCGTACAGCTACGACAGCTTAATAAAAGAATACGAGCGCTTCAGTTCCGACCGCGAATGGATGCCGCGCGTCGTTCTTATGGCAAAAACCGTCCTCGTGTGGCTCGACCAGCTTTCAAAAAAATACGGCCGTCCCGTGCGGCGTTTGGACGAAATTCCCGACGAAGAATTGAATGCGCTTGCGAGCCGCGGTTTTACGGGCCTTTGGCTTATCGGCATATGGAAGCGTTCTTGGGCAAGCAAACGCATTAAGCAGATAAACGGCAACGCCGAAGCTGCGGCAAGCGCGTACAGCTTGTACGATTACGATATCGCCGACGAATTGGGCGGCTGGGAAGCTTTAAACGATTTGCGCGCCCGTTTGCAGCAGCGGGGAATCCGCCTTGCGGCGGACATGGTGCCGAATCATACGGGAATGGATTCGCGGTGGATCGTCGAAAAACCGGAACTTTTTATGCAGCGCGGAGACTGTCCTTTCCCGACCTACAGCTTTAACGGCGAAAATCTTTCGCTTGACGGGCGCGTCGGCATTTTTTTGGAAGATCATTATTATTCAAAAACTGACTGCGCCGTCGTCTTTAAACGGGTCGATATGCAAACGCAGGATGTGCGCTATATTTATCACGGGAACGACGGCACCGGAATGCCGTGGAACGATACGGCTCAAATAGATTTTTTGAATCCCGCCGCACGCGAAGAAGTTATACAAACAATTTTGCATGTTGCGCGCAATTTTCCGATTATCCGCTTCGATGCGGCGATGGTGCTTGCCAAAAAGCATATACGCAGATTGTGGTACCCCGAACCCGGACACGGGGGCGACATAGCGGGTAGGGCCGAATACGCTATGCGCAATGAGGATTTTGAAAAAGCGATTCCGAACGAATTTTGGCGCGAGGTTGTCGATCGCGTTGTGCAGGAAGTTCCGGACACGCTGCTTTTGGCCGAAGCTTTTTGGATGATGGAAGGTTACTTTGTGCGCACGCTCGGCATGCACCGCGTGTACAACAGCGCTTTTATGAATATGCTTAAAACCGAAGAGAACTTTAAATACCGCAGCACAATCAAAAATACGCTCGAATTCGATCCGCAGGTTTTAAAACGCTTTGTCAATTTTATGAACAATCCCGACGAAGAAACAGCGGCGGTTCAATTCGGAACCGGCGACAAATACTTCGGCGTGTGCACGCTTATGGTTACGATGCCGGGGCTCCCGATGTTCGGGCACGGCCAAATAGAAGGCTTTACCGAAAAGTACGGAATGGAATTTACGCGCGCACAATGGGACGAACGCGACAACCTTGATCTGATCGGCCGGCATGAGCGGGAAATCTTTCCGCTTATGAAAAAACGTGCGCTCTTTGCCGACGTGGAGCATTTCCGCCTGTACGATGTGTATAACGAAGGCGCGGTAAATGAAAACGTGTTTGCGTACACGAACCGGGAAGGCTCTGAAAAAGCCGCGGTGTTTTACAACAACGCATACGAACGCGCCGCCGGCCGGGTAAAAGTTTCCTGCCCCTTTGCGGTTAAAGAAGGCGGCAACGTTCAAATGAAAACCGAAGATTTTGCGCCGGCACTCGGCTTAACGAACGGTAAGAATTTTTACTGCATTTTTCAAGAACAAAAAAGCGGTTTATGGTTTATCCGCTCGAACGCCGATTTATTCGAAAACGGAATGTTCGTTCAGTTAAACGGCTATGAGTGCCAAGTGCTGCTCAATATCTATGAAGTGTGCGACGAAACTACCGATTCCGGCCGAAATGCCGCACCTTACGCGCTTTTATGCGAGCGCTTGGGCGGAAAGGGAACCGAAAGCATAGACGGCGCACTGAAGGATGCGGCTTTTGAAGAATTGTACGGCGCATTTGCCTCTTTTGCATCAAAGGATTTGTTTGCCGCGATCGCAGCCCGTTGTCTGCCCGGTTTACAGCCGAAAGGCGATTTGCAAAGCGCGCCGCCTTTGCCCCTGGGCGAAGTTTTGAAACGGCATAAAGAAGCCGCTTTTGCGTATTTTACCGTGCTGCAAAAATTCCTCGGCGCAAAAGCTTCGGCTGTCGAGCCGGCTGCAGAGTGGCATGCCTTGGAAAGCGCATGGACGGCTTTTACCGCGCGTACCGAGAAACTCGTAAGTTTGTGCGAGTCGGCACAAAAAGTCGGCAGTTCCGGCGGCGAAGGCGGCGCGGCCGGCGTGCACAGTTTATACGAAACCCTCGCGCAGCAGGCGTTTATGCCGCAAATCCTTACAGCCTTTTTTATTCTGTACACTTTGCATGAACTTATGCCGGATGCCCGCGCCGAAACGATAAACCGACAGATTGCCTCATGGCGACTCGACCTTAAAGCGGCGCGCCTTTTAAAATCATACGGATACGATTCGGATTCGCTCTACGGCATCCTTGCCGCCTTGCAGGAGCTGAACGTTTTGTGCGAAACCGTCGCCGGCAAAAAACATATTGCGGTTGACGATGCGAAAAAAAACGGTGCCGGGAAAAATGCTTCCGGCGGCGGTGCGGGCAAAAACCGTACCGCCGAAAAAAGCGTTTCCGCCGACATTGCCGCTTTTTTTGCACGGCTTATAAAAAGCGAAAAAGCGCCGCTTATTTTGGGAGCCAACCTTTTCGAAAACGTTATCTGGTTTAACCGCGAAAAAGCCCTTGAAGCGGTGCAGGATGCGGCGCTTCTTTATGCGGTTTTGTACGCCAAAAAGCCGCCGTTTGCGTGTATAGAAAAAACGGCTCAAAAAGTTTCGGCCGCCGTTGAAAAATCCGGCTATAAGGCTGAAGTTTTAATCGATTTGTTAAAGCAAAAAGCCGCGGATTGATTATAACAGGCCGACAGTGCGCGGTAGGACCGGCGGGAAAGCGATTAACTTTTAAGACATTCCCGGTTTTCGGCCGTTTGCGGCACGTTTGCTTTCCGCTTACGATGCGGCGGATACTTCCGCCGCAATTTTTTTAAGCGCGCCGGCTTCGGTGCCGATTTTTTTTACGGGTTCAATAGGTTCGTACAGTGCGTGCAGTTTTTTGTTCGCGGGCGGTTCTTCGCCGCACCACAAGCGAAGCTTTTCCGCGTGCAAAACGGGATCTTCGGATGCAATCAGCACAAGGGCCGTATCGTCCGCGCCGATGATGTCCTGCCGTTTGCAGGCTGCGGCATATGCGCGCGCGGCGTCCGGATCGGCAAAGTAGCGGTAGTCGGTAAAAAGACGCTTAAAAGATTCGGCGACTTCGGCTTCCGTTACGTCGGCCGTATAAACCAAACCCTTCATAACCGCAGGGCTTGCCGTAAAAATTTCTTCCAAGCGCTCTATGTTTGACGGCAAAGCCGGATCGGCGCTTCCGCGCTTTTCGAGCGGAACGATCGAGTCGGGCATGCAGCATTTTCCCTGCACGTCGCGGGACAGGGCTGCCGAAGAGTCCGTTATAAAACCCTTTACCGGAAGCGAAAACTTCCAACTGTACAAACCCGCCGCCAAGTTTCCGTAATTGTTTGAACTCATCGCATAATAAATATCGCCGTATACTTTTTTGCGCAAACGCGAAAACGCGTACATGTACAAAAAAGTGTGGGGCAACAGCCGCCCGATGTTTACGGTATTTGCAAGTGTTAATCGATATTTTTGCACCGATTCGGGGTCTTCGTATAAAAGCCTGCTCAGCGTAACGCAGTCGGAAATACTGCCGTCCACTTCTACCGGATACACGTTGCCCCCGTTCCATATGCAGTCGGCTTGCTCGAAGCCGCGCATAGTTTCTTTCGGGTAAAGCAAAACTGCTTTTACGTGTTTTTTATTTTTTAAAGCGCGGGCAATCGATGCGCCCGTTTCTCCGCTTGTCGGAGCGACAATGAGTGCCGACTTTTCCCGCATGAGCAAAATGTGTTCGAGGCATGCGGTCAAATATGAAATACCGAAATCTTTGTGTATGCCGGAAGGTCCGTGGAACAGTTCAAGTACGTACAGATTGTCGGCGAGTTGTTTGAGTTCCGGACTGAACGGAAAGGCTTGATTTGCAATCGCTTCGCTGATAATCGGGCTGAATTCTTCATTTATAAGCGCCGACGTTAAAGAGCCCGCGACGGATCGGAAAGACGTGTTTTCGTCCATGTACATAATCCACGGGCGCAAGTCTTCCGAATAGGCGGGCACATACAAACCGCCGTCAGGTGCAAGGCAATGCACGACGGCTTCGGAAAAACTCACCTGCCGTGTTTTACTGCGCGTACTGACGAATTTCATGGTTTTGCCTCCGCGTACGTTACGCAATATTTTTTTACGAAAGCGGCCGGACGATAAGTCATTTTTGCCTGCCGCAGCCCTTCATCGCCCAAATCCTGTTCGCGGTTTATAAATTCAACCGTTTCGGGCAAGGAACGTGCCGTAGCGCGGTTTACAAACTGATATACGCCGCGGTACGAATCGATACCTTTTTCAAAGTGCACTAAAAATACCTTTCCCGACACGATATATTCACCCAATGCCCATGCGACGGGTTTGTCTTCAACATATACGAGTAAGCCGCTGAAATTCGATACGGCCAGTACTTCCAACGCATTAACGCATTGGTCGTAATCGGCAATGTCGCCTTCGGCTCGCGCGGCAACCCACGCGTCGAGCACGATCCCCGCGTCGGCGGCATTTTTTTCGGTTAAGGGCCGCACGTCCCATGTATATGCGTTTTCAAATCCGTTTGCCAAATTGCGTTTTTTGTGCAGCGCTTTGCCGGCCAAATCGGCAAGACTTTGTCTCGTATATAAATAATCTTCGTTATCCCTGTCTTCCTGCACAACAAAGCCCTGTTTCATCAAAAATTCCGCACAGGCGTCGTAATGCGTTTGCCCCATGTTTTTCCAGCGTCCGTAGGTTTTAAGCAGCGCGCCTATTTGTTCGGTTGGGGGAAGTGACCCTATGACGAAGAAAAAGGTGCCGTATTTGTCGCGTCCGTTTACGATGAAGGTCGTTTCCGCCGTTTGCGGAAGGCGGCTTATGCGGTAATCGTATTTTGCGCGGTATAGATACAGATTTAAAAATGTAAATTCGGAAATGCCGTCGGGTAAGTTATTCAAAAAAGGGTAGAGTTCTTTATACATTGAGGCCGAAACGGATGTAAATTCGGGAAACGCGGGAATGATATTCATATTCTTTAATGATAGCGCATTTTCCGCAAAAAGTCAAAACGGAGTGTTTGCCGAAGAGTGATAATACGGAAACTGGTGTTCACAGTAATGCTTAAAATGAGTAGACAGTGAACAGTCTTTGTGTTACAATATAATCATATGGATAAAAATTATTTTCAAATCATCGAATTAATGATTAAAAACCGATATGTTTCTCAAAGAGAAATTGCTGCGGTTTTAAAAATATCCGCAGCATATGTGAACAAAATTATAGCCGCTATGGAGCAAGCGCAGCTTTTGCGTCCCTGTGATACGTTTGCACAAGGGAAAAAAGAGCTTACGCAAAAAGCTCTGGCCGCCTTTGAAGAATGCAAGGTTGACAATGCAATTGTGATGGCGGCGGGTTTCGGTTCCCGTTTTGTTCCTTTAAGTTATACAACGCCGAAAGGTCTTTTGGAAGTTTTCGGCGAACGTATGATTGAACGTCAAATCAAACAACTCAATGAAGCCGGCATATACGATATAACCCTTGTTGTCGGCTATTTAAAAGAAACCTTTGAATACCTTATAGATAAATACGGGGTCAAATTGGTTTACAATCCCGATTTCAGAACTAAAAACAATCTTTCAACACTGTTTCATGTACGGGATCGATTAAAAAATACCTATATCTTATCCAGCGATAATTGGCTTAGGGAGAACATGTATCACTCGCATGAATATGATTCATGGTATTCTTCGGTTAAAGCAAGCGGCAAAACAAACGAATGGGTAATCAAAACCGGGCTGCATGATAAAATAACGGATGTACAAATCGGCGGCAAGGATGATTGGGTTATGTACGGTCCGGTGTATTTTTCGAAGGATTTTTCAAAAAAAATAAAGCCGCTCATAGAGGATGCTTATAATAGCGACAATACGGACAGTTGGTATTGGGAAGACGTTTACATGCGCAATATCAAACATCTGTCGATGTTTGCAAATAAGCAAAACGCAAATCAAGTGTATGAATTTGAATCGCTTGACGACATACGTTTGTTTGATCCGTCGTATCTCACAAAATCTCACAATAAATGGCTTGAATTGATTTCGGATATATTTAAAAAAGACGAATCCTGCATTACCGATTTACAACCCTTAAAATTCGGAATGACCAATAAATCATTCTCTTTTAAAATTGAAAATAAAAAGTATATTTTCAGAATCCCGGGAGAAGGCACACAGGATTTAATAAACAGAAAGCAAGAATATGAGGTATATAAAGCAATCGCACCTCTCGAATTGAGCGATAAAATTATTTATTTTAACCCCGAAACAGGTGTTAAAATCAGCGAATTCATACAAGGTTGTCATAACGCCGATCCGCATAATAACGATGATTTAAAATTATGCATGCACGCAGCCCGAATCTTACATAATTCGGGCATAAAAGTTTCGCATGTATTCAATTTCAGAGAACGCATCGCTTATTATGAAAGTCTTGCCGATAAAAAAAACGGTATTTTATATCACGACTATAAAGAAGTTCGGGCGCATATGGAAGAGCTTTTAGACCTTCTCGATTCCGTAAAAAAAGATTTACGGCTGACGCACATAGATTTGATTCCCGATAACCTTATTATTAACGGAAAGGATATACATTTGGTGGATTGGGAATATGCCGGTATGTGCGACCCTTTGGCGGATATAGCGATGTTTGCCGTTTATTCCTATTACGATAATTCGGAACTCGAAGCATTGATGAAATTGTATTTTGAACGTAATGCGGCGGAAGAAGAAAGAATCAGAATTTACAGCTATATGGCTCTTTCCGGTTTTCTATGGGCGATTTGGACATGCTATAAAGAGGCTTTGGGGATGAATTTCGGCGAATACGGACTTAAAATGTATCGTTTTGCAAAAGATTATTACAGGCGAGTACAAAATCTTGTACAAAAGGACAGCGGACTGTGAATATGAAAATACAAAATGCAAAAAAATCCGGAAAAATCGATTGGACGATTACCGTTGTACCGCTTGCAATAGTGAGCGGTATTGCGGCGGTGCTTTTACTGTTCCCGAAAAGCTCCATGAAAGTTGTGGATTTGTTATGGTATGTATTTGTAAATAAACTCGGTTTTTTTTATATTTTACTCGGCTTATCTTTAGTAATCATAGCCGTCGTTCTTGCTTTTTCAAAGTACGGAAACGTCAAGTTGGGAAATTCGGCCAAACCCCGCTATTCGAATTTTGAATGGGGTGCAATGATTTTCACGTCGACTATGGCGGCCGATATTTTATATTGGTCGCTTATCGAATGGGCGTATTATTTTAATGCAAGTCCTTTCGGAATGACAAATTTAAACATTGCAGAAAGACAGGATTGGGCTTCGGTCTATCCGCTTTTTCATTGGGGAATAACGCCCTGGGCTTTTTACATTGTTCCTGCCGTCGCTTTCGGTTATATGCTCCATGTACGCGGGCGGACCAAACAAAAACTTTCCGAAAGCTGCCGTCCCATTTTCGGTGATAAAACGGATAAATTGCCCGGAAAACTGATTGATGTTTTTTCCGTTGTGGGTTTGCTCGCGGGAACGGCAACGACATTTTCTCTTGCAACGCCTCTTCTTTCTTTAGCGGTTTCCCGTTTGTTCGGCATTCCGGAAGGTAAACTTTTAACGCTTTTTATTCTTTTGATAATTGCCGCGGTTTACAGTATGGCAGTGCTTTTGGGCATAAAAGGAATTTCGCAGCTTGCAAAAATTTCCGTTATATCCTTTACGTGTTTACTGTTTTTTGTTTTTGCGGCGTCTCCCAAAATTTATATTATAGAAACAAGCATAACCGCTTTGGGAAAACTTATACAAAATTTTTTCGCTATGTCTACATGGATGGATCCTTTAAGAATCTCCGGCAGCGGAAATTCGGGGTTCCCTCAAAACTGGACTGTTTTTTATTGGGCATACTGGATTGCATGGTTTGTTGCAACGCCGTTTTTTATAGGAACCATTTCCGAAGGCAGAACCGTTAAAAATACCGTGCTCGGCGGGCTGTTTTGCGGAATTGCCGGTACCTATTGTTCGTTTATGATATTGGGGAATTACGGACTTCACTTGCAAGTTCATAAGATTTTTGATGCGGCGGCAGCTTTACAGACTTCGCAGCCGGCGGAAGTTATTTTGCAAATTCTCGGTCATCTGCCGTATCCGAAGCTTGTGCTCGGCATTTTGATACTTACGATGATAGCGTTTTACTCCAGCACCTTTGATGCAATAACGCTTGTTATTGCGTCTTATTCGCAAACCGAACTTGCAAAAGACAGCGAGCCGCAAAAAGGCCTGCGCGTATTTTGGGCTGCAACGTTTATTGTACTTCCGGCTTCCTTAATTGCGGTCGGAACCAATTTAAATCAATTACAGAGTCTTTCAATTATTGCCGCCTTCCCCTTGGGGATAATCATCATACTGATTGTTGTAAGTTTCTTTAAAGATTTAAAGCGGAGCTTGTAATTTTTCACGCCTTATCGGGAGCAGGCTGTTTTTTACCGATTTCCGTTCATACTGAATGTCTGTATTCCGCTCTTGCGCCCCGTGCGAAAATATCGTATGCTGTGCGTATGAAAAACTATAACGATAAAATCGCTCAGCCGCTTTTGGAACGCTTTTTGCGCTATGTGCAAACGTGGACCACAAGCGATGCGGATAAAGCCGACGAGGGCATTATACCTTCAACCGAACGCCAAAGAGATTTTGCGCAAAAACTGGAACGTGAACTGCACGATTTGGGTATTGAAGACGTGCATGTAACCGATCACGCGTACGTGTGCGCGCGCATTCCCGCGTCAAAGGGATACGAAAAAGCGCTTTCAATAGGACTTTTGGCTCACATGGATACGGCCGAAGAGGTGTCCGGAAAAGACGTGCGTCCGCAGGTTATTAAAAACTACGACGGGTCTGCCGTGCGCCTTAAAGAAAACGTCGTTTTGGATCCCGCGCAGGATAAAGCGCTTTTGCTTTCGGTCGGTGAAACGATTATTACGACCGACGGCACAACCCTGCTCGGCGCCGACGATAAAGCCGGAATCGCTTCAATTATGACCGCCTTGGATATGCTCCTTAACACGGACAAAAAACCGCACGGGCCGATTGAAATTATTTTCAATCCGGATGAAGAAACCGGACACGGCATGGATAAGGTGCCGCTCGATTGGCTGCGCTCAAAGCAATGCTATACGATCGACGGCGGGCACATCGGCGAATTGGAATCCGAATGCTTTACCGCATGGAAAAGCGAAATCACCTTTAACGGAAAAGCAAAGCACACCGGAACGGCGCGTCCCGATATGGTCAACGCGGTTACGATGGCCGCGGCCTTCGTCAATTTGCTGCCGCAAAACGAAAGTCCCGAAGCTACCGACGGCTATTTGGGGTTTTACGCGCCCATGCAGATAAGCGGTCATATTGAACAGGCGAACGTGCTTTTGTATTTGCGCGATTACACTGACGAAGCTATGGAGCGCAGAAAAAAGACGGTCGGCGTGCTTGCAAAGGCAATGGAACATAAATTCCCCGGTTCTTCGGTGAAAGTAAAGCATACGAAGCAATACGTCAACATGAAAGGAAATCTGGACAAAAATCCCGAAGTTATGGAAACGCTTCTAATGGCCGCAAAAAAGGTCGGAGTTGAGCCCGTGTCGAAGCCGATCCGCGGCGGAACCGACGGGTCCCGCTTAACCGAAATGGGAAGACCGACGCCGAATGTCTTTAACGGCGGTCATAACTTCCATTCAAGGCGCGAATGGGCATCCTTAAATCAAATGACCTATGCGGTCGGTCTCATCTTGGAATTGATTGCGTTGTGGGCGGAAAAGCGATGAGCGAATACCGTATAGAAGGCGGCTTCCCGATACAGGGAACGATTACCGTCAGCGGAAACAAAAACGCCGCGCTTCCCTGCATTGCCGCAACCCTTTTAACGAGCGAGCCGGTAACGCTTCATAATATTCCCGACATAGCCGATACCGCCGTTATGCTCGAGATTCTTAAAGCCTTGGGCGCTTCCGTAAAATCCGCGGGAAAAAATTCGTGGACAATTCACGCCCAAAACATACACGACTGCGATATTCCCGTCGAGCTTTCTAAAAAAATACGTGCATCCATATTGTTTGCCGGCCCTCTTTTGGCGCGCTGCGGCAAGGTTTGCATGAACCCGCCCGGCGGCGACGTTATCGGCCGGCGCCGGCTTGATACGCACTTTTTAGCCCTTACCGAATTGGGCGCGCGGGTCAACATCGACGGGCGCTTTACGTTTACGGCAAATAAGCTTGCCGGCACCGATTTGTTTTTGGACGAAGCTTCCGTTACGGCGACCGAAAATGCGCTTATGGCCGCATCCCTTGCCGGCGGAACAACTGTTATTACAAACGCCGCCTGCGAACCGCACGTTCAGGATTTGTGCCGCATGCTTAACGCAATGGGCGCAAAAATAAGCGGCTGCGGTTCGAACATTTTGAGAATAGAAGGCGTAAAAGAGCTGAAAGGCTGCGAGTTCAAAATCGGCGCCGACTTTATGGAAGTAGGCTCCTTTATCGGGCTTGCGGCAGCGACCAAAGGCAGCATAGAAATAAAAGGCGTGCAAAACTGCGATCTGCGCCCGATAAAACTTTCATTCGGCAAACTCGGCATTCACTGGGAAACAGCCGGCGATACGATAAAAGTCGGCGCGGCGCAGGAAATGCAAATCAACACCGATTTGGGCGGCATGATTCCGAAAATAGACGATGCACCGTGGCCCGGCTTTCCGCCCGACTTAACCAGCATTATGACGGTTGTTGCAACTCAGGTAAAAGGCACCGTGCTCATACACGAAAAAATGTTCGAATCGAGAATGTTCTTTGTCGATAAACTTATCGGCATGGGCGCGCGTATTATTTTATGCGATCCGCACCGCGCCGTTGTGTCCGGGCCGTGTACCTTGCACGGCGACGAGGAATTATCTTCGCCGGATGTGCGGGCGGGCATGGCGATTGTGATTGCGGCTTTGTGCGCGCACGGCGGCAGCTTGATTCGAAACGTTTATCAAGTGGAACGCGGCTATGAAAATTTAACCGAACGCTTAAAAAAACTGGGCGCGCATATAGAAAGAATCGACCGCTAGAGTTATTCTTTGTACAGCGACAAAAACCTGAGCGAAAGTAAAATCACGCATATGAAAAGCACGATGAGCGCGACGGGAAGCTGCGCAAAAGATGCAATGTCCGTCAGTGCGTAGTATATAAGTTTCATCAAGTAACGGAACCATTCCATACAAAACTGCACAACCGCCGTAAGCACGGGGAAGCTGAAAATCCATATAAAACGGAACACTTGCGAAGATTCGAGTTTGTAATTCCATGCAACAATCGATAAAAAGATAAAGAATGCAAGCAATAAAAGCGGCCGGCAAAAACGCTGCAGCAAAAAGAGCGAAAAAATACGCTTTTGAAATCCGTAGCGTTCGGCAATCGGCACAAACCGGAACAAAAAAGCCAAATTCATATACTGCGGGCCCTTTGCAGACGCCCTGCATGCCAAATCAAAATCCTGCAGGCTCATCGGCAAAATCCGCACAATTTCCCGCTCGTACAGCATGGGCACGCCTTGAGCCGAAAAATAACGCGGCGCGCCGACTATTTCCCGATTTTTTCTGTCTATCGAAGTCAATAAAAGCTGCGGCACGTAGGTTTCCGGATCGTGAACGCCCGTACGTTTTTCGTAGCCGGTGCCTAAAGAGCCGGCCCTTTGTCCGATAAGTTTTGCATAGGGAACGGTCATGGAATACAGCAAATGTCCGGCTGCATCATAGGAAAGGCACGAATAGTTGCGAAGGTATTTTATAACGTTATCCGTTTTTGCAACCGTCGTTACCCCTCCTATACTTATAAGGTCGGTTCTGCCGTCCGGATGCGTTACTTTAAAAGAAATATTTTGAAAGTTTTCATAAAAAGCAAGGTTGCGCGTTTCATCGATAAAAAAATACTGTTTGAGCAGGGCTTCGGTTGCAAGCTGATAAAAGCGCAAAATGTCCGGGTCGAAATCGTTCGATTCGTATAAATCGAGGAAGGTGTAATACGCGCTTAAAACGTCACCTTCCATAAGCGCGCTGTAGCCTTCGCGTTTTTTCAAAAAAATCAGCGCCGCCTCATCGGTTTCGAAGCCCGACCACGATGAGATAATGTTCCACGATTCGACCGCAATGCGCCGAAGTTCGCCGCTGTTCGCATCGTTGTCGCCTGCAAGCTTGAGCCCCCACCATGCATAATAGTGCGCGTCGAAATAGTTTTTCAGTTCGAAGGACGTTTTGGCTTTTTGCAGCAAACGCATAACCGAATACGGCGTGTTTTGAAGGGCGGCTATATCGGACGGAAGAGCGTCCGAAGAGGTGTCTTCTTTGCCCTCGCTTTGTACGGAAAGTTTTAGAGAATTGTCATAGAGCGTTTTCGCGTCGCGGTTGTCCGGCCACAAAGCTAAAGCGTTTTCGGCATAAAAAACGGCTGCCGCCGTATTGCCTTCGTTCACGGACGTTTTTGTTTGTTCCGTGTACCAGTTGTAATCCTGCACTTTGTTTTCGAGGGCCGTTTGTTTTGCCGACACGATGGGGGCAAAAATTTCCGTGCCTGCAAAGCACAAAATAACGGATACGCAGGATGCGACAAGAACCGTTCGGTAATTTTTTAACTGAACGGGCGAAAAACTCGCCAGATTTTTGCCGGCGTCTTTCGCAAACGACCACGAAAAAGCAATGCAGCATACCGATGCAAGGATGGCCGGAAGCCAGGCAAAAAAAGTTCGAACGCCGACGACAAAACGCCACATACCGGCATCGTTGGGCATCAAGACAGGAAGTTCCTTTATCAAAAACGCTTTTCCGACAAAAAAAGCGAAGGCGAGCACCGTATATACGAAAATTAAAATTGACGTACGCGTTGAAGTTTTCATATCAGCCTTCCGTTCGGCTTCCCGCACCGGTTCTTAAACGCACAATAGCGCGCGTAAGCGGAAGTATGCACAGCAAAACGCATACGGCCGAATTGGCGAAAAGCGGGAACCATTTTGTATGTACCGTCGAAGAAAAAGCCGGCGTATGTATGTAAATATTCAGTGCGCCGATTCCTATAGCGAAAACGATAACGAGGGCCGCGTTCATGAGTTTCCAGCGCGAAAACGAATAAAAGCCGTATAGGGCGCCGAAGGCAAGGCCGGCCGATGCGGTTATTAAATAGGAAAGGCGGCCTTCCGCTACGGCAGAGCGGATTACGGATGCGGCAAAAAAGAATTTCGGGAAAAAACCGGCGATTAAAGCCGGCGGCTTTAAATATTCGGCTTCATAATCGCGCAGCAAAATATATGAAAAACCGTTTTTAAAAAAGAGGGCTGCCGGAGATGCTTCTTGCCGGCCCGTTATAAAAGCGCTTACCTTGGGTGCGGGGTTGTACAAAAAACACAGCGGAATAATAAGCAGCCAAACGACACAGCACAAAAAAAGGTACACTAAAAAATCGAAAAGGGAAGAAGTTCCGCGGCGTGCGGCTGCAAAAACAACAAACAAGAGCGACACAACTCCGCTTAAAGGAAGCAGCGAAAAAAACGAATACGAAAAAACATCGGCAATGCGCTCAAAAGGATCCGCATACGACAAATAGCCGGGCGTCCCCGGGTACAAAAGAATCATTGCGGCAACGAAAGCCGTAAACAGCAAAAGCGTAAAAATATATATTGCAATAAAAAAGAGTGATCTTTTCATTTTTATCAGAATATCACGGATATGGAATAAATACAAGATTTAAATGAAATTATCAACAACTTTTCCACAGTAAGATATTTATTTATCATACATACAGATAGCCGACTTTTTCCGTTGCAGAGCGCTTGGCGGAGCCGCGTAAAGCGTTTATTTTAGAGATGTTTGTAAATTGTTGTATTACAACGGATTAAAAAAAAGTAAAACGAGCCGTTGGACGAAAAATACAATTCTTTCTATTTTAAAGAAATAGCATCGCCGCAACGGCTTTCAGCATTTTATACACAGGTTTTCCACAAACGGCTAAAGATACCGTTCGCGCGCGCCTTGTTCGGCCCTAGCCTAAAAACACTTGGCCGTTGGCGTCCACGGCTAAAATCGTTTTGCATTCCGAACAGCGGAAGCGGCCGGAGCGGGGGGCTTTCAGTTTTTTTGAACAAACGGGACAAGTGAAGATTTTCGGGAAAATGCCCGTTTCGGTAATAACGCCTTGTTTAAAGAACGCGATCGCTTCTTCTGCGGAACCCTTAATGTTAAAAAACTGCGAGAATCCCAATAATTGAAATACTTCATATACTTTAGCCTGAATTTCCAAAAGAACGATATCGCCGCCGGACGGCTTTACCATTTTTAAAAAGGCGGTAAAGGAGCCGATTCCCGTCGAAGAAACGTAGTTCAATGCGGCGCAGTTGAATATTAAGTTTTTGTATCCGGCGTCGACAACTTTTGCGACCCGTTTTTGAAAAAAGCTTGAATTATAGGTATCGATATATCCGTTCAAATACAAAATGATACCGTTGCGCACCTGATCGACTTTTTGCAGGGTGATTTTGAGGCTATCCTCTTTTTCGTCGTTAAAACCGGGTACCAAATTATTATTCGCATCCATGTCGTCTTCCCTTACAGTTATCAAAAATAACCATTTAGTCTATATTGTACACTATTAGTATAACTTGTGTCAAACCTAAATTTAAACATTTAAAGCCCGTTTACGGTTACATGTGGTAATTACGGTTCCCAACCTCCGTCCACGTTCAGCATGGCGCCGTTTATCATCGGCTGCCGCAGCAAAAAAACCGCCGCTTCGGCAATATTCTCGGTTTCGACCAGTTTATGCAGCGGCATTCTTTCCGCATGTTTTTTTTGCTCGGATTCGGAGATGTATTCCGTCTGCGTAAAACCGGGCAAAATAACATTGCAAGTTATTCCGTATCGGGCGTAACAAACCGCCGTCGAACGCGCGAGCGTTGCCAGTGCCGTTTTCGCGCCCGCGTATGCCGCGTTTGTCTTAAACGAACGGATACGGTCGGTTCGGGTTCCGCCCATCAGCAAAAATCGGCCCCAGCCCTTTTGCATCATTGCGGGCAGCGCCGAAGAAATAATTATGCCGGGCAAAACATAGTTCAGCCCTGCGGCAATTTGCCAGTCTTCGGCAGTCGTTCGGTGCAGTTCTTTTTGAATAAACGGCCCGAAACACACACATACAATATCGGCATGAACGAGCGTTTGGTTAAGCCTTGTTTTGTTAAAAGACGCTTCGAACCCGCTTTCAAATCGTTGAATAATTTTTTCGACGCGGACTTTTTTCGACAACCGTTTTGCAAGCGCGTCGAATTTTGCCGACTCGGCTGAACCGTGAATAATCAGGTCGGTACCGCAATCGGCAAGTTTTGAACAAACGGCCGCCCCGATGCCGCCGCTTCCCCCGACTACCAGAGCTGTTTTTCCCGCAATGTTTTCCATAAAAAAGTTGTACGCTTTAAAAGCCATGACGTCAAGGGCGCAAAGGCTTGTCATATTTTTCAACTGTGGTATAATTCGGCAATAAGATGAAGGGCTGAAGATGAATCTTGCCGGTATTGTAATTGTATTGTGCAACCCCGCCGAAAGCGGGAATATAGGCGCCGTGTGCCGCGCGATGAAAAACATGGAGCTCTCTTGCCTGCGTATTGTCGGAAAACGTTCGGACTATGACGGCGAAACCGTTAAAACGCGCGCCGTACATTCGTATGATGTGTGGGAAAATGCGGAGTTTTATTCCGATCTTGAATCGGCGGTGAACGACTGCGCTTTTGCGGCGGGAACCACGCGGCGGCACGGGCAAAAGCGCAAGGGCTTTTATTTATTGCCGGAAGAATTCGCACAAAAAGTTTTTTCCCTGCCGTCGCCGGCAGGAGCGGTTTGCAAAGCCCGTGCCGCCGCCGTGTTCGGCAACGAGCGCACCGGCCTTACCGACGAAGAGC